>CAINXK010000021.1 GCA_903854805.1 uncultured Anaerolineae bacterium | reverse complement strand
CACCTGGGAGGCGGATGGGCAGCCTTATTCCGTTGAAGTGGCAGATGTCAAAATTGCATCGCAGGTGACCGGTGCGCTGTTCGATTACCTGCTCGACCCAAACGGCAAGTTCATCCTGGAGCGCAAACGCGCCTTTACCGAAGAAGTCGGTGTCATCTCGATTGGCTTTGGAACCGTGGAAATGCTGGTCATCAAGAACCGCGCCATCGTGCAACGCTTTACCTTGGGAACCACCTCGGGGGTGCGCCGCTTGCTTGAAATCGCAGACAGCCAGAAGATGTACTCCCTGGGTGAATCCGATCTGCGACTGCGCCAGGGCAAACTCGATTTATCCACCGCGCTGCCAATCTGGGAGCGCGAAGTCACTGGTGTGATTGAGAAACAGTGGGGCAATTACTGGAAACGCTTCGCGGCCATCCTGTTGGTGGGCGGTGGAACCATTTTGCTCAAGAACAGCCTGCCATACCGCTTCAACGGCAAAGCTTATATCCCAGATGACCCGATTTTGTCGGTAGCGCGTGGACTGTACAAGATGACCCTCTCCGGCAAGGAGAAGTAATGGCCGGGCGCAAACAGCTACCGAAACGCACAATGCTGATTCGGGCTTCCTTGATACTGCGCACAGGCGAGGATGATGACCTGATCCAGGCATTCCAGGCCGTTCCCGCCCGCAAACGAGCATCATTCATCAAAACAGCTATGCGATCCGGCAGTTTTCAGAGCCTTTCCTATGATGATTTGCCCAGCGACGATGATTTGGAGCAAAGTATCGCTGAATTTTTGAAGTAGGTATTGTTTGCGCCAAACAATAGTTGTGCATTGTTTGGCGCAAACAATACAACTGGAATGAAGGTGAACAAGATGACCGAATTTCTATGCAGAGAAATCACAGCCGATGTGATCGGCATATATCTGAGCGTATATCGCGCAAGCTGTGCCTATCGCCGTGAACATGAACCCCCGAAACTTGCCGGGGAGTTGATGGAGGCCCTGGCTAAACGAGGCCGGGAGACGCTGGAAATCGTTCAACCTCGCCACAGAAGAACTTCTGCTCAAAACAAGACAGTCCAGAGCGTGTTCTTGGTCAATGACCAGGTACTGGTACAGGTGTTGAAGGTTGTTCATTTGAACTACAGAGAGTACGACGCCCTCGAACAACTCTTCTGCAACTCGACCTGTGTTGTGGCGCTGGCCTTGAACTTTGGCAGCCGCACCCCGGAGTTCTGGCGAACGCAACAAAGTGAAAACGCGCCGAAAGGAAGACAAGTATGAACCCTGAACAAGCCTGGCAAGCGGTACTGAGCCAGCTTCAAACAGAGATGCCTCGCGCCAGTTTTGACAGCTGGGTGCGTAATACACACTGTCTATCATTTGTGGATGGGATCGTCACGATCGGTGTGCAAAACACTTACGCCTGTGAGTGGCTGGAAAACCGTTTATCGAGCACCGTTTCACGCCTGCTGACTGGCATGCTAAATCAGCAAGTGGAAATGCGTTTTGTGGTGGATGAGACCGAGATACCGGACGAGCAAGAGCCGGATAATACTCAGGAAAAAGAACGCCCAACCAAGAATGAACCCCTGGAAGTGGAAGGTGTTTGGGAGTCAGCCTACGAACAAATTGTTCGTCCGGAAAAAGTAATCGCTCTGAACGCATACTTCATTCGCCATCTGGGCGAACTTGGTCCTGAACTAGGTTGGATGTACATCGGATTCCGCCAGGCGGCATATAGCGCTGGTGGCCGCAGCGGTGAACGCAAAGCGCGTTTCACAGGCAAAGCCATCGCAGCGTTGAGCGGTTCCACCGAGCGTACTTTCTGGAATCGCATCGCCCGTCCTGAAACCTGGGAAAAGTTGAAAGGCCTGGTTAGCCTGGTGGATGAAAAACCGCTCTGGGACGAAAAGAGCCCAACCCCCAAGCGCTTGCCGCGCAAGTACACCGTAGCCATGACTCTGCCGTTGACTGGCGCAGATACCAGCGCCTTGACACGCTGGATTGCTGAACACAGCGAGCAATATCAGGGTGCGTCAGGTGTGTTGACCGCTGCCTGCGAAACCCCGGTTGACGAATTGCTTGCACGTTCAAGCAAAAACGAGAAAGGGTCACAGCCATTGACCGTTCATCGGCTTGTGCGAGATTTGTTCTCCTCCAAATTGCCGGAAAAAGAGTTGGAAGCCCTGGCAGAGCGTTTGCACTTACACATTATGCCGCCTGGGGATTTGCTGGTACTACCGCTCTTTTTTGTGGAGCATATCCTGCCACATTTGGGCACCGGTCCCGGTTGGTTATTAACGATCTTGCGTGACCGCTGCTGGGTGGATCCCAAAAGCGGTAGAGCACGCTCTCAAGTCACGGTACAGGGTGGGTATGCTGAGATGGCTGGTTGGTTGGGACTATCCCGCGCCAAGACTGTTTGGGAATGGCTGCGTGACCCAATTTTGAAAATCTACTTGCACTACAACCAATCAGGACAGGCAGAAATCAACCAGTGGGATACCGCGCGCAGCTTCGATGTGCTGCTCGATGAAGTGCCCGCAGAGATTGTTCAGGCCTGCCTGCGCCACCAGATCCGGCCAGAGGCGAGTGGCGCGAATTTCAGTATCGGAGTGGCGCACTTTACAGGTTTGAATGGCGAAGGCTCGAATACCGGAGTGGCTCCATGTGCAAGCTCGAGTGGCGCAAATTTCAGTATCGGAGTGGCGGACTTTTCAGGTTCGAGTGGCGCAGATTTCAGTATCGGAGTGGCGCGTTTTTCAGTCTCGGATGGCGCACTTTTCAGT
>CAINXK010000020.1 GCA_903854805.1 uncultured Anaerolineae bacterium | reverse complement strand
GTTGAAACCATCGAAGATTTCTACGGACATCACTTGGCGGAAGGAACAATTGGCAAATCCGCCACCGGCAGAAACATTGGAAACTGCAAAAAAGAAACGTGGACGGAAAAAACAAAGCCCGTCCAAGAACCTTTTGGATAGATTGCGCGAACACAAGTCAGCGGTACTGGCTTTTATGAATGATTTTAATGTGCCGTTTGATAATAATCTGGCCGAAAGGGATATTGGTATGACGAAAGTAAAACAAAAAGTGTCCGGTTGTTTTCGCTCTGAACGAGGCGCAAAAGCATTTTGCCAAATCCGGAGTACCATTTCGACAGCCAGAAAAAACGGATAAAATGGTTTGGATGCTTTGCGGCTGGCTTTTGCCGGGGCTCCCTTCTTGCCTGATTTCGTTTCTTCGTTACCTGCCTGAGCAGTTACTAATTGCGAATATATTCGAAGAACGTCGCAGGATAGCGATCTTGAAAGTTTTGGCAAACTGCTGGAAACATTGGAACATCTCTTGTTTGATCTGGAATAAGGATAATCTCTCATGGCTAACATAAACACCAAATTATTGGACAAGCTGCTCAAAATTCGCCAAAGCAAAGCCACCTGGCAATGCACAGTGCGCCTCGCGCCATTCTGGATTACGCCCAAAAAACAAGCTGCGTACCGGCCCTTTATCCTGCTGGTGGTGGATCAGGATTCAGACATAATCCTTAAAACAGAAATCATCACTGCGCGACCCGATACTCAAGCGGTGCTTGAGCAGCTCTATAAAACCATGCAGGGTAGCATGTTTAACCTGCTGCGAGGCCAGCGCCCGGCGCGCATCAGCATCGATAATGCCGAGTTGGCGCAAGCATGTCTGCCCCAGCTTGCTGAACTGGGCATCCGCTGTGATTACCGCGCCTCGCTTTCAGAGCTTAACACGGCTTTGGTCGAGTTGGAAACCAACATGAATCAGCGCGAACCTATTCCTGGCCTGTTGAGCGTTCCAGGCGCGAGCGTGCCGCTGGTGGCGGAATTATTTGCCGCGACCGCTGAATTTTACCGCCAGGCTCCCTGGCGTTGGATCGAAAACTTTGTGCCGATCGAGGTGCATTATCCCGCCGATAACGAAAGGGCTCGTTACGCCCTGGTGTTGGGCAGCGGCGGCGAGTTTTATGGGATTTCGCTGTACGAATCGATGGCTGATCTGGAGATGGTCTTTTCAAACACGCCTGGAAAACCCATTAGCGAACCTATGATGTGGACCAGCATCATCCTGGAAGCAGCGACTACCATGTCATTCGCTGACCTGGATGCTATCGAGCGCTTCGGTTGGCCCGTGGCCGGAGACAACGCCTACCCCCTGGCTATGAAATTAATTTCCGGGACTGATGAGAGTGAGGTTCCCTCGGCACCTGAACTGTCCTGGCTGGCCGCTGCCTTGCGCGCACTGCCCGTTTTTTTGGTTAAACATCTACATGCAGATCGCGGCCTGCCGCAACCTGCCCAGGCCATTCTTCCCTTGCCCGGTATTCACAGCAACCAACAAATTATGCTGCGATATCCGGCGATCGGTGCCAGAACAGCCCGTAGTTTATTCGCTCAGATGCAAGACCCGGAGCTGGAAGCCTTTATCGATGGTTGGTATTGGGATGAAAAGACGCACGACTACGCCAGGCAAGTGGGTGAGTTCCTGTTCGAGTTTTTGGATGATCTGGATGAATATGGCTTGTCTGATCAGACTGTTGTCAAACACAAACGCAATTGCTGGGCCATTGGCTGGCTTGAAGTTCGCCATGGAAAGCATACAACTTTTTCGCCGGATATTTTTATGGGTGGCCCTAAATTCTTGCAGGAATATTACCAGGAGATCAGTGCGACACAATATTCGCTCAGTTCTTATAAGACTACCTGGCGTAAGCTGGAGAAATATGTCATCAGCGACGCATGGCAAAAACCCCTTACCCGGCCAATGTGGTAAGTGCAGAACCCTACCCAGAAAACGCCCAGCGGGTTGGCTGGCTGCCCGGAGTGGACCTTTTTTGATCGAAATTGTTTTCCCAGTTTAAAGGAGTTGCGATGCCTCGTAATCCAGTTATTCCCCTTGAAATTCAGGCCGAAGTTCAAAAGCTGGTAGATGAGTTCAACGCAAAAACATTTACCCAAAAACAGCACCCCATCATGCGTGTGCTGTTTGGAGAAACCAGGCGAGGTTATGCCGCAAGGTTTAGGGGTAAATTTCTGTATCTTGATCGCACAGATCGCGGACGCCCATCAGAAATCTGTCGTCTGACCTGGAATGGGAAAATTGATAACTGGGACTTTGCCATTTACCGGCATTCACGTAATTTCTACGATCCTGACGAGCAGATGTTTCCTGGGGAAGAGTATGTAGATGGCAGCGTTGAGGGCGCAATGATGGCCGGGATGAAAGCTTATCCAATGTAAGGCTTGAGTAGCCAAGCGAGGTGTAGGATTATGCCAGCTTTAGATTCCTGGCTGTCTCAAGTCTTACGGAGCAGGTTAGCCAACCTGGCAACTTTATTCCCGGCGATTGATAAGCAGAGTGTAGGATAAATCAGGCAAAATAAACCGATATCGATCAGGCTCGTTTTTTAGAGCGCTTACTTTTTTTGGGGGCGCCCAGGCGGCGAAGTTGACCAAAAAAAGCAAATATCACAAATTGGTTTTGCTGATAATCTTCTTTATTAAGCATACCCAGTTCGGCATGCAGCGCGACGCCCCAGACGTGCCGGGATTGAATCCATTGGCGAGCTATTTCCTGCACATCGCGATAAAATTTCCGCCAGCGTTCCGGCGTAAGGATTTCGGCAATCGTGTCAGTCATGACTGTAAAAACCTGTTTTTGGGAATCATTATTTGTTACATTAAAAAACTGGGCGGCATCCCCCAGGTTATCTTGAAGGCGCTGGAAAGGCAAAACAAGTTCTTCGCGCGTGAACAACTCCAATTCCACTCTGCCATTTTCCAGTTCTGTTTCGAAATCAATCAACAACCTGGAGGCTTGCTTTTCCAGGAGCTGCATCAGGCGCGGGTTTTTGACTAATTCCGTTTCAATCGGCTTTAATTTGTCTGGTGTCTTTAAAAGAGCAAAGACTTCCTGCGGGCTTGCTTTAGAAAGATCGAACTCTGTTTTCATTGCTTCAAGCAGCTCTTTTTCTTCTCGATAATCTTGCAGAGCTTGCTGCATGCTGCGATTGTAAATTTGGTTGATCAGGCCTGTGACGCTGATAGGGATCGTATTCAACTCCAGGCTGGTTTCCAGCGCCATGACCATTTGCAGTTTCATAGTATTCTTTTCCAGGTTCAGGCGCTCACCCAGAGCTTGCAAACGCTTTTTTAATTCTATGCGGAAATCAGCTGTGATGAGTTCAGTGGCGATTTCGATATGCACATCATCTGCCGCTTGCCTAAAAGCTTCAGTTCCTTTCAAGGAAGCAGCTTCGAGACGTTTGCTGTTTTTTTTAAGGTGGCGGTTCGTTACATCGAAAGTTTTTTCTTGGTCAAATTCCAAATCCAGAAATTCCGGTTCGGCAGCCAGGCTGGCCGAATCAACTAACAACTGGATAAGGCGAGTCTGCGCATCCTGGCCGGCGAAAGGATTGATCCTGACGTTGGCATGGTTCTGAGATTGATTATTTTGTTCGGGAATATATGCGGGAGCAGGGGCTGAGTTCTTTTTGCTGGCATGGCGGTTACGCGGCATGGCAAAGTTATCCTTTTATAGTGTAATATTTAAAGTATTCTACCCCAAATTCTGGCTTTAGCTTATTCCTGCAATGGTAAAATGAGGACGAAAACCTGCTTACCCCAATCACTTTCATGAAGGATGCCCATGAAGACTGATCAATACACCTTTGAGTTATCCGAATATGAATATGATGTTTTGAAAAACAACAACATGATTTCAAACATCTGCAGCCAGCTGAATTCGGCCACCAAAGGTAAGGAAGGAATTGACCTATCCATGACCCTGGCTGAACTGACCGAGCTGATTGGATTCGTTGCTGCCGAAGCAAACCATGCGCGAAAGAAAAGAGAGCGCGAAGATTTGAATTCAATTTGTGATTATCTTGAGGCTTTGGAATTTGATATTATCCGGCATCGATAATAAAACATCTGCGAGTATGCCAAACTTCTAAATCTGGTGGGGCGACAGGTGTTTTCGCGCGGCTATGAAATTGGATCATCTCTGTTCTTTGTATATGGGTATAATAAAAGGGTAACTGATCAGAGCAAACCCGGGACGCAAAGCTAATGGGTCTAAAACCACTCTAGTGGCAAAGATTGCCCTGCCGAAGATAGCCAAGGGGTGATGCAAGTATATGGCATAATTTCTTTTGGCAGACTCTGTTGGCAGGGCCTGCTATTTTTATTTTATTGTCAAATTACTCACGCTGTCAGTTTTCGGCGACAACCCATGCCCCCTGCTTCCTTCCCAAAATACGGGAAGGGGGTGAAAGAGCTTTTTTGCGAGGACAAACCAGCGATTATTCATCGTCCGAGCAGCAGAACCAGGATAGTTACGTGCTAGAACGAAGAGCTCGTGAATACAACCATTTCATTTTTATTTTGATTTGAGCGTTTACCGATCCGCGGCGATAAGGAACATTCTCCATGCTGGCATCAGTCAAAGCAAAGCTTGCGCCTCCTACATTTGAAGATGATGAGAAAAAGACGTATCGTGCCAGATTGATCAATGTCATGCTCAATTTGGGGATTATTGTAGTGGGTTTGATTGCGGTTGGAAATTTGTTGGACAGCAGCACACCCCCCAGAAATTTTGTAATTGACTTCGCTATCATCGGGATCTTCTTGTTTTTGCGCCGTCTGTTGTTTGCGGGTCGCGTGCAATTGGTCTCATATTTAATCCTTACCACCACTTTTGTATTCCAGACCATTTCGATAGCCAGCGAAGGCACCACCCTGACCCCAACAACCGCCTTATTTTCGCTTTTGGTGATCACAGCGGGCTTGTTATTCAATCTCAGCGGCATTATTGTTGCCATAATTACATGCTCTCTGGGGATAGCCAGCTTAATCCTGGCCGGCCAGGCAGGCCTCCTGCCTCCCATCCATTATGCAGATCCTACTTTTCAGTGGTTCGCGTTTACCGTTACGTTTGCTTTGACCGGGGGATTGGCCTATTTTTCACAGCAACTAACCCAAAAAGTGCTTACTCGCGCAGAAAATGAGATTAGAGAACGAAAGAGAGTGGAAACAGAACTGCTTAAATTAACACAGGCTGTCGAGCAAAGCCTGGCTTGCATTGTAATTACAGATCTGAGTGGAAGTATCGAATATGTGAATCCTCGCTTTACCCAGGTCACGGGTTACAGTTATGAAGAAGCTCTCGGGAAAAACCCTCGTATCCTGAAAACTGATTTCACTGCGAAAGACACACATCGCCAATTATGGGAGACAATCACGCAAGGAAAAGAATGGCATGGCGAATTTGTGAACCATAAAAAAGATGGCTCTTTGTATATCGAGTCCGCCACTATTTCAGCGATCACCGACCGGGATGGGGTCACGACTCATTATCTGGCAGTCAAGGAAGACATCACTGAACGCATGGGAATTGAAGAGGCGCTGCTGACTAATGAGGCACGTTTCCGTGCGCTGTTTGAGCAAACCCATGATGCGGTTTTTCTGCTTGATCTGGATGGCAAATACCTGACCGCCAACCAGCGCGCTGCAGGTATGTTTGGCGTATCAATGGATGAGCTCAGGGGGGATGTTTTATCAGGTGCAACGATATTACGCCAATACCTGGCCCGTATGTTGGCAGGTGAAGAAATCCCGGCCTATGAAACCACATTTCAGAACAGAGACGGGCAAATTCTACCTGTTGAAATGAGTATAGAACTTGTCAGGGACTCAAACGGGAAGCCAAAGCACATTCAGGCTTTAGTGCGTGATATCAGTACGCGGAAACAAGCTGAAGAACAACTAAAAACTGCGAATGAACAACTTCAGCTGCGTGTAACTGAAGTGGAAACTCTTCAGCAGGAACGTAACTGCTCAGGTATCGAAAACAAAGGGTTGTCAAAAGCATAAAAGTCGTGCACAATCAAGAAATGGAAAAGTTACGCCTGCCAACGGACGACGAAATTGGGAAAGCATACGATCAAGGCCAAGAAGCTGTGATTGTGCTTTTTCATCAGACATTT
>CAINXK010000019.1 GCA_903854805.1 uncultured Anaerolineae bacterium | reverse complement strand
TACTCCAACCGGGCATTGGCGCAGTCTTCGGACTGGCATGTTATACCAACTCGCGCTCAGCCTGGAGCGGGCTGATGAGCGCCTTTGTCAACGCCAATGCCCTCCTGAACTATATTCCCCTCACCTATCTAAGCGATCCGTACACCATTACCGGCCATCTCTACGCACTCAAACGTACCGATTTTGACTCGATCGGCGGATTAAATGGAATGGAGCAACGCCTGGATGACGATCACGAACTGGCCCAGCGGGTGCTGCAAGCTGGTCTGCGCAACCTGCAAACCCCGGCCATCTACAACGTGGATAATGAACTTCCCAGCCTGAACGCTTTCCTGGCCCAGATGAAGCGCTGGTTTGTTTTTCCGCGCGAACTGATGCTGCCCAGATTTCCTGTCCGCCAACAAATCCTGACCTTTGCTGCCAGTGTACCCAATCTCCTGCCGGGCCTGGTATTCTTGCTGGCCTTTGGCGGCGGCCTCCCGGCCTGGCTGGCACTGGCTGCCTGTCTCCTGGTTTTTTACATGGTTTATTTCTGGGGCGAGCGCCGGATCCTGAAAGAAATAGCACCCGCCCGGGATTGGTTTTTGCTCTTGCTCGTGGCACTGGTTCTGCCGTTTCAAATTGTATTTCTGCTCTTTTCTGACAACGCCATTCTTTGGCGCGGGCAGCGTTACCGTGTGGAACGCGGTGGACATTATGAGATCATCAACTGAGCCTGACCTGACAACTCTTTATCGGCGCTTCATGGAGGCCCACCCCATCCAGAGTGCCCAGGTTGGAGCTGCGCAAGGCTGGTCATGGCTGGACAGCCGCACCAGGAATGAAACGATCATTCTTTTACCCGGTTTTATGGGCGAAGCAGAAACCTCGTTTTTGTATGTATTGGCACTCGAAACCCACTTCAGAGTAATTTCGCTCACTTACCCGCCTTCCATTGGGCGGGTGCAGACGCTTTGTGATGGGCTGGTTGCCCTGCTGGATGGATTGGGGCTTCAGCAAGCCGCGTTTCTGGGAGGTTCTTCCAGCGGGTTCGTGGCTCAGGCCCTCGTACGGCAGCATCCAGCCCGTGTAAACCGCCTGATCCTGACCCATACCGGGCTGCCCAACCCGCAGCACGCCCGTAAAGCCAGCGTGTATCTAGGCTTGCTGCGTCTGCTACCTTTTGGCCTGATCCGTTGGCTGATGCAGGTCTCCATGCTTGCATATTTTCCTCGCCCCAGCTGCTCACACGTTTTTTGGCGTGCTCACTTTCAGGAAGTCATTCGCCACCAGACCCGCGCAGCACTCTCGAACCGCTTTGCCCTGTTGCAAGATTTTCACAGCCACTATCGGTTTTTGCCTGCCGATCTGGCAGGCTGGCCTGGGAAAATCTTGCTGATGGAAATGAGCCGCGATAGACTGACGACACCCCACGAACAGGCAGCCATGCGCGCACTTTACCATCAAGCTGACCTGCACGTTTTTCCGCAAACTGCCCACTACGCTGCAGTTGAATCGCCTGATGAACAGATCCGTGTGATCAAAGCCCACTTGATGAATACATAAGCCTGCAACCATGTCTAATAATCTTGCCGCCCGCCTTCAAGAAAATGCAGACCGGTTTCCCGAGAAGCC
>CAINXK010000018.1 GCA_903854805.1 uncultured Anaerolineae bacterium | reverse complement strand
CGTGTTGAAAGTCTATCCAATCGGCACCGAACTAAAGGTCCTTGAACCCGCCGAAGATGTCAAGCGCAAAGCGGGCGTAAATTTTGAATGGTATAAGGTGGCGGATGTGACCGGCAGTCAGGGGGTGGTGGCAGCCTGGTATGTGTCAATCGTCAGCCTGGGCGCATTTGGCCCTGCGGCCAAGCGTCAGACTGTCGCTGCCAGCTTTGCTATGCAGGATGAACAGCCGTTGATTTTGCGCACTACCGAACCCGGTGTCGCATTGCGCAGCAAGGCTTTCATCGCCCGAAATACTACTATCAGGCAAATGCCGAAAGGCACTGAGCTGATCGCGCTCGGTAAGCCGGCTGCCAGTGTAAAAAAGCTTGGCAAGAGCGGTAACTGGCTCAAGGTCAGGGATGTGAAGGGAAATAAAGGTTATGTAGCCGCCTGGTTGGTCAGGGAATGCCCGGAAGCCCCGCTGCCTGCTGCCGCGCCCAAAGATTGCTAAGAGGGATTTAGCCCCAGCTTCATCTCAAAGGAGACGTACCTATGTCGCAGGAACTTTATACCAATGGCATTGATGCCAGCAACGGTGGCCCGTTGGATGGTGATTTCCTTATTACCACCGAAATGATTGCGAAAGTAGCCCGAGGACAAAAACTAACACCTGATGATCTCCGGGATGCCAGGATGCGCAAGGCTTTTGATGATGCAAAAAACGCTGAGCATTTTGGCGTGATGGATGGCATCGACGATACGGACCTGGCCCAAACTGGCTGGTCTGTGATTTTTCCGGCCGACCTGCCCCAAAAATCTGTGGATGCGATCAAGGAAGCGCTTAAACCGCTGCTCGATTTGCGCAAACAGCAGGCTGCGGATAAGCAAGAAACCTATTACAAAGAAGTGATTGGTTCAGAGCTGGGTGTCCACCGCGGCGAATCGAAAAACGATTTTCTTAAGCGCTTCGGCCGTGGGCCTGGTGCGGCTGACCCGGCGAAATTCCCATATTATGCTCTGATCGTCGGTTCGCCCGAGGCGATTCCATTCAGCTTTCAATACCAGCTGGATGTGCAGTATGCGGTTGGGCGCATCTACTTTGATCAGCTTGAGGATTATTATCGTTATGCCAGCAGTGTGGTGGCTGCGGAGACGAAAAAGGTTTCCCGAGGCAAAAGCGCCGCTTTCTTTGGGGTGGCTAATCCGGAAGATAAAGCCACCAATATGAGCCTGACCACCCTGATCCGTCCGCTGGCAGAGCAAATGAAGGCGAAAAACTTGGATTGGAGTGTCGATCTGGTCGACACGGAAAAGGCTACCAAGGCCAACCTGGCTAATTACCTGGGCGGCGCACAAACCCCAGCCCTGCTTTTCAGCGCCAGCCACGGGATGAGCTTTAAACTCGATGATCCGCGTCTTCTCCGGCATACCGGGGCCATCCTGACCCAGGACTGGCCTGGTCCGCGGGCGCGTGTTCCGGTTACTGATAACCTGTATTTTTCGGCGGATGATATCTCGGCTGATGCGGATGTATTTGGTATGTTGGCTTTTATCTTCGCCTGTTATGGCGGCGGTATTCCCAAAAGCGATAATTTCTATCGCCAGGCATTTGGCACTCAAAAGGATATCGCACCGTATGCTTTCGTTTCACAGCTGCCGCTCAAGCTGCTCTCGCATCCGAAAGGCGGAGCGTTGGGCGTCTTTGCCCATATTGAGCGGGCTTGGGGTGCCTCGATCCAATGGGATGGAGCGGTCAAAGATATTACAACTTTCGATTCTACGGTGAATGGATTGTTGGCAGGCAAACCGGCGGGGGCGGCCAACGAGCCTTTTAATGAACGCTATGCCGAAATCTCGACCATGTTGACTGAGGAATTGGATAGCACCACCCCAGAAATGCAAGATGATGTGCGGCTTGCCGGCCTGTGGACATCCAATAATGATGCCCGCAACTATACGTTTATTGGTGATCCGGCCGTGCGCCTGGCGATCGCATCCCAGCAAACCCCGAAAGCGGAAAGGGCCAACCTGGGCGCACTGGTTTCCAGTTCATCGGCAGCTGTTGCCACACTTTCGGTGGGTTTTCAACCGGATATCGAAAACCATACCGGCCCGGTACCAAAACCGGCGCCGAGTACCCCAGGCGAAAATTTTGGTTTGGGCGATCTGTTCAAAAAAGAGGATGTCTCTGGAACTGCTCTCAGCAGCTCTGGCGTGAACGATTCATTAAAAAGGTTCATGGACAAACTTGGTGACTATCTTTCTCGAGCGCTGGATGATGCCACCAGCCTGGAAATTTCCACCTTTGTGGCTGGAGACATGGATTCAGTAAAGTACGAAGCGGGTAAATTTACAGGTGCGCAGCTGCGCGCTGTCACGCGCATTAGTATAGATGGCGATACCCTGGTATGTGTCCCGGAAAAAGATGGCGAGGTGGATACGGCTGTCTGGAATATTCATGCTGATATGGTCAAGACTGCCCAGGCTAATCGTGCAGAATTGATGAAAACGATTGTGGGTGCGGCGACCAGCATCGCCAGCATCGTGAAATAAGGAGCGCACAACGCGCGGTGAATACAGATGCCTGTTTTTGAAAGCTCAGCTGACGATGTTTTAGGTTTGTGGGTATCCCAACCACGGGATGTCTCGTTTGGATTGGCGGACGAAAGTCTCCAGCCTGATGTGGAAACCTATCGCGTCCAGCTGCCTGCCGATCTGGATCTTGCACGTGAGATATTGAAGACCAACCATGCTGCATTAGCGCGAGTCAATGCCAGCCTGGACCAGGTTCCAGATCGACTGGGTGGACTGGTGGAAAGATCCCAGCAAAGCCGTCAGGCGCAGTCTTCCGCGGTGAGCTTTGATGCGAATCCGTTGGTTCAGGAGGACGCCTTGGATGCCGAACTCCTGGGCCAGGTCGCTGCGGTCGATCAGGGTGCGGAGGCCGGGGTCAGCTTTGGAATTAGTGAGCTTGCTGGTGAGGCGTGGCAGACGGCTCGCAGCCAGGTAGATGCGATCATGAAGCAGATCGATCGCGATGTGTTGCACTTTGCATGGGTGGAGACTTCCATTGCCGGCCAATTGTTGGCGCGTACCACGATCAATTGGAGTGGTGACCTGCAAACGGTCTGGGCGGGAGATGTGGAGCCTTCTCAAACCAGTCTGCATGAAAGCACGTTGATTGCCGCGGCACGAACCCGCCACCTGCGCTTGCGCCTGTTTGTGACGGTTGCCAGCGGTTCAGCAAAAGTAGCCAGCCTGATGGCAACCCCGGGTGGAGCCTTACTGGCTTTACCGGTGGTTTACCAGTATGTGCTAAAAATTGTGACCCAAACCAGAGAACTTCAAACCATTTAGATACCCCAAGGAGAAAGATATGGCGACAAGCCCTGAATTGAAAGAAGCCCTTAAAAGCGCAGCAGATAAGATTGCGAAATACGTCGATGATGTTGCTACTATGACGGTGGAAACTCGCTGCGTGGAGATTGGTGGAGATCCAACCCAGTCTAGATTGGCGGCTCGTACAACTGTCAGGCTTGATGGTGACAGTGAAACCATTCTGCCGATGAAGAAAGGCCCGGATGGCAGCCTTGTGGTGGATACGATCGTCAACGAGATGCACCAGGAAAATGTACAGGCGGCGATTGATTACCGTACTGAGATGTTGGAAAGGTTATTACATCTGCTTGGCGGCGGTGGCTAAGCACTACCTGAAACTGATCGATTGGTTCGCCCAGAGTACAAAATATCTTAAAACAAAAGAAGGGCAGCCCAGGCTGCCCTTCTTTTGTTTCGCTTTGAATTATTTCAGGCTGAAATTTTCGCCTTTCAGTTTCCTGTCGATTTCGTCGATCATGGATTCGATTTGGTTTGCAAGTAAATCAACATCCGGTGTTGGGTCGTAATACAACGCTGCGGGTGTGGCGGTGAGATCTGGTTCAGACGTATTGGTCACTTCCAAAACCGCTTCTGGAGTTTTGCTTGGCAGGGTTTCCACCCTGACTTGCGGCTGAGGCCTGGTAGTATCAACCTGGCCCTGACCGGAAACATCACCAGTTGAACACCCTGTTGAGAACAGGACGATGATCAGAACGCAAACCCAAACTTTAATATTTTTGTTCACTTAAGTTCCTGGTGAAACATGAAGCTTTTTTTGAAGTGCCGCAGGCAATTATGGTCGGATGCGCGCAGTTCGCCACTTCGCAAAACCCTTGCTGAGATTCTCTATGGCGGTGGTTAAGCGGAAATTGGCGTCTCTAAGACCAGCGCGACCATCCAGCAGCGATATGCCGGCAGCCAGGCGATCGCGTACGTCGCCATTGGCTTTCCAACCCACCAGGTTGAGGATGTTGGCACCTGCGAGAGTATGAATCTCGCGGCTGGCAGTCACTTCTGAATCAAAAGTGGTCAGCGCATCCGTCAGGATGGTCACGTTTTTGCCTTCTTTGGCTTCAGCATCGATTAAAGATTGAAAGGTGCCGGAGAGCTGATTGGACTTGGTGAAAAGAGACTCCATATCACGAAGCCAGCCGCCTTCTTTACTATGCATGCGCATGAGGGTCTCGTTGGACGGGCGTCCCAGACCGGGGATGGCGGTTAAAGGACCAGTCCCTTCGGCATATGCCGCAGGCACCACAGACAATAGAATGGCAGCGGTGATAAGAATGCTGAGCATTCCAATAATTAACTTCTTCGATGGCAGGCGTAATTTCATTAGTAACTTCCTCCTGTAATGCAAACAATTATAACCCTAATTTTGGGCCGTTACCATTTATACCATAAGAAAACCAGACTGTAAATTTACAGCCAGCAATTCAGGTGGTCGCGGTGTCAGATTTCTGAAGCCGCGACCATGGATTTCATGCCCTGGAAATCAAGTTATTTCTTTTCCGCTTTCTTGAGCTTTGTCCTGACTGTTGATGTAGCATCCGGACTGGTTGATTTTTTGGCGGTCTTTTTTTCGGTGACCGGCTTTTTTGTGGCTGGTTTTCTCACCTTTTTTGGTTTTTTGGTAATCACTTCTTCGACTACTTCTGCTGTCACTTTTGGAGCAAATAACTCGTCCCAGCGGGCTTGAATTGCCCAGTAGCCTGCGCCGTTCAGCGCTTCAGAGACGGTTTTCCACTTTCCATCTTCATCGTAAACTTCGCGGAAATCCACAAAGGCATGACACTTGTAGGCACCTAATTCAACGTATAGCCCATTTTCCGCCAGGCTGCGGCTGGGCCGGATGAATTCCAGCCCGCTGTTAACATCGCGGAAAATGAGGTAGTCATTCTCACCGCCACGCAATCCCAGCCCTTCTCCCAGAGTTTTCTGGAGCATTTCCCCACTGCCCTTGTCCATATAGGCTGTAGATGTTTTGATCCATCCGCGGGTTTCAGCAAATTTATTGTGATAAATAATCAGGGCACGCTCGTTCCCAGATCCGTTGGAATAGGCGTAAATATCCTCGTTAACGGCTCCTTCGGGAGAGAAGACATCATACAGTAAGAATAAATCCATCTCGGCAAATAGATAGCGGCGGCGCATGAGTGGGTAGATAACGCGTTCGTGGTGATCGATCAGGCCAGTATCGGGCTGTTCATCCCAGTAGGCGCGCCGGTACTCCATGCCATATTTTTCGCGGAAGCCTTCGATTTGCCCGTGTCCAATCATTGGCAGACCCGGCAGGGTGGTCATAAGCGTGGCAACTCCGAAATATTTTTCGCCATTGCCAAACTGTTCGATGGCCGTTTTCTCGTCAGGGTTATTCATGAAATTAACGAAACGCTTGAGCACTTGTGGATCGAATTCAAGAGTATTCTTCATCACAGCGCGGTATTTGGCATTATCCTCATTACGCATCATGTGCATAAAAGCCGAGTTATAAACACGGTGCATGCCCAGGGTGCGTACAAAGTAGCCTTCCATCATCCAGAAGGCTTCAGCCAGCAGCAAGGTATCGGGTACTTCGGCGGCAATTCGGTCTACTACCTCGCGCCAAAACTCTTCGGGGATGGCCTGGTCGAACTGTTCGCGGGTGAGACCATGTTCAGAGCGGGATGGAATCGCTCCACCGGAACCGGGTTCTGGAAACCACAGGCGTTGGATGTGACGTTTGGCCAGGGTCATGGCGGCGTCGAAACGGATGATGGGGAAGCTGCGTGCCACGTGTAAGATGGTCTGGATCACAGCCTCGCGTACCTCAGCCTTCAGGTAATCGAGCTGAGCCGTATCATTCCAGGCCATGGAAGTGCCATCATTACCGTGATAAATGTAGCGTACGTCACCGGTCCAGCGGTCGGCGCGTTTGAAGACCACCGCTGCATCAGTTTTGTCATAATAGTGATCTTCAATGAAGATGCCCACACGGCTATCGTTCGAGAGATCTTTGCCGTTGAAGGAATATCCAGGATATGGAGGGTAGGGCAGGCTGAGGAACCAGTCGGGATGCTGAACAACCCAGGTTGAGTCTATGCCCATGTGATTGGGGACCATATCGGCTGAGAGTCGGATGCCACGCTGCCAGGCGCGCCAGCGCAGGCTTTCGAGGGCGGCCCAGCCGCCCAGGTCTTCAGCGATCTGGTAATCCATTAAGGAATAAGCAGAAGCGACGGCTTCCGGATTACCCATCATCTGTTTGATGGTTTTTGATGCAATGCTTCGTTCCCATAGGCCGATTAACCATAAACCGGTAATACCCGCCCCGGCAAGTCTATCAAGTTCATCATCGGGGATGGCGTCCAGGGTGCGGATATCGCGCTCATATTTTTTGGAGAGTTGGTCGAGCCAGACATACGAATTTTTAGCAATCAGCACCAGGCGCGGCATCCAATCCTTGTCGGGGCTGAAGCGCTCGTACTCGGTGTATTCCTGGTTGCCAAAGGTCATCACGGAAATCTCACCTGCGAACCCGCCGGCGAATTGGCCGCGGGTGGCATCTTCTTTAACATAGTCCATGCCGCGCAGCAGCCTTTCTACAAAAGCTTCGCCTAGGATGACGCCCCATTGTTTAAGCAGGAATTGCAGTTGACCCTCGAGCGAATAAGGCGATGCGATCGCTGGAGCTCGCAGGACCCGGATCAACGTTTCTGTTGAGTTGGCACCCTCGAAGCCTTGTTCACCACTGAAGAAGTCAGATAGTCCCTTGACTACATTTTCGTAGCCCGTTGGTTTAAGGGCAGTATCATCAAATAATTCCTTGTACGGTTGAACTGCCGGATTCAAATTGGTCACATGGAGGATTAGCATCTCTTCCAGTGTGGTTTTTCGGTTGGATCTGCCCCCTGAATAAGCATTCAGGAAATCTGCAGCCCAAACCTGTTTCTGATAGACCATCACGGGGGGGAATTCTTCCAGAAATTTGAGTTGAGCTTGTTCAAACCCAACCTTTCCCAGGCTGTTTTCCATGCGCGTGACTGCGCGAGTCAAGACATCGGGGTTTTGTAATTCGTACTGCCGAATAACGATATGCATGATTTCGTCGATCAGACCCATCGCATTGATATCAGAAGCAGGTACGGGCGATCCTCGAACTTCGCTCATTTGAGCTGCGAAGCGCCTGGCAGCTGAAAAATCAGCCACAATTACACGGCCATCGCTGGAAAACAGGTTGGCATCGAAGCGATAGACATCACGTGCTTTTCGTGAGACATGAAATTCATAAAGCAAATCCGCCATTTTGGTAGGCTCCTTATTAATGAGAACGATTACTTACCTAACTATACACGATTGATGGAATTGTGCGGTGTCGATTTCGGGTATACTAGTTATAGATGGTTCTGAACTATATCCTGAATAGTAATTTTATCCTGACTGTGCTGGAATGTCTGGTCTATCTGACCATTATTATTTTCGGGGCACGTCGATTTAAGGATATTAGATCACCGGCGTTCTGGTTGGTGATCTATGTTGCTGTGGCAGTATCATTTTATCTGTTGCAACAAGTAACCAGTTTGGGGTTTTTCCAGGAAAGCCCGATTGGCGTGCCTTCGGAAATGGAAGAGTACGTCTCGCTGCTGATGGCTGTATTGTTGTATCAAAATTTGCGAGTTTTCCTGGGAAAAGAATTTCGACTTAGGATTTTTTTTGGGGGGCTGGTTATTTGTACGGTTCTGATCCTGGTCAACGATATTCTGCTCATCTTTTTGGCTGGTCTTGTTTATTTTGCCTTGACACTTGTGCTCCTGATCCGGGCGCTGATAAAGACTCGCCAGCATTTACATCGTAACAGGCTTTTTTATTGGATCCCGGTTCTTTTATTTTCATCCATCAATCAATTAAGTATATTTTACCAGCAGGGCTTGTATGCCAACGAACTGCGTTTTGGGGGCGCGGTTATATTGGCGTATATTGTTCTACGTTACCACACCCCGGATGTGCGCGATTTTTTTCGCCAATTCAGCATATATCTTATCTCCACTCTAATGAGTTTGACAATCTATTTTATCGGGTTTGCCGTGGTTGACAGGGTAGAAGGTGCATATCCGGGTTATGATCCACTTTTAGCAGGAGCAGGGCTGGCAGTTATTATCTTATTATTGTTTACACCTTTATCTGGTTTTATGCGTGGAATGATCAATAGGCTCTATAAACTTCAGATCTATGACCCATCGCTGGCCTTGCGCGATTATAGCGCAAGTATCAGCAACATTCTTGAACTGAATAAGCTGGCGGATGTCTCGATCAGATCGATCAAAAAAGCTTTGGAAGTTGATAAAGGCTTTTTATGTCTGGTTGACCCGGAACTTGCCGATGGTAATCGCAAAGTTTTTAGACTCAGTCGCGCGCGTAGGGTTGAAGTGACGCAAGACCTTGCGGGAGTTCTGGCTGAAGATAGTCCGATAACGCGTTTTTTTATAGGCAACAGGACAGCTTTGCTGCAGTACGATATCGATTTTTCCCCGGGTTTTATGGATGCGCCGTTAGCTGAGCGCCAGTGGTTGAGCAGTCTGGTGATGGAAGTGTATATTCCGATTTTTGGTAAAGGCGAGTGGATTGGTCTCTTTGTGCTCGGGCCGAAGTCTGGAAATCGTTACACTGATGAAGATCTGAACATGCTGGCTGCCATAGCCAGCCAGACTGGCGTTGCATTGGAAAATGCCCGCCTGGTGGAAAATCTAAAGAATCTCAACGAACAGGTGCGCGAGGCCTACGCTTCTCTTGATCAGGCTAATCATATTTTGGGTAATCTGGAGATAACCAAGTCAAATTTTATCAGCATTGCTTCGCACGAATTACGAACGCCTTTAACAGTGGCACGCGGTTATACTGAAATGTTGTTGGAAGCAACGAACTTGCCTGAAGACCTGCGCGAACAGGTCGTGGGTATTCATAAGAGTATCCTGCGCCAGCATGAGATTATGGATTCGATGTTTGATATTGCCCAGCTGGATACACGTTCTCTGGATATGCAGCCTCAGAACGTGTATATTGCCGAGATCATTCGAGCGGAAGTGCAAAGGATGGAAACTGCGGCATTTGAGCGCAGCCAGGGAATTACAATTGATTTGCCAGCCCTGCCTTCGATTCAGGCTGATCCAGATTCGTTATCCAAGCTGTTCCATCATCTTCTGGCTAATGCCATCAAATTTACCCCTAATAATGGCCAGATCACAGTTACTGGGCGGTACATTCCTGCCAATTCTCGTGATTTACCGGATGGTGGTGTTGAGATTGTGATTAGTGATACCGGGGTGGGGGTCGATAGCGAATTTCAGGAGATCATTTTTACCAAGTTTTATCAACCTGGCGATTTATTGAATAAGCATTCCACCGGTAAAACAAAATTTAAGGGATCCGGAGTTGGCCTGGGACTGGCGCTTTCACGCGGGATTGTTGAAGCGCATGGCGGCCGGATCTGGGTGGAAAGCCCGGGTTATGATGATCAAAACTTTCCTGGGAGTGACTTTCACGTCGTGTTACCGTTACGTGCCCAGGGTGAAAGTGCCACTGTTCCGATTGGCAGTGCGGTTAAATTGAAATTATAGGGCTGCGGGCTTTCAAGCGCAGTTGGCTGGTGTTTTTTTGGGGGGGGAGTTGGATCCTGTTCGGAACTCGCTGGGCAGGGTTGGTGAATCTGGTGCTGGATACTTTGAACTGGACACCGGCTAAAATTGTGTAGGAATTAGTTTTGTTAATGGTGCTCGGCCCCCCGGGTGTTGATTGGAGAAAATATAGCATGGAAAATAAGCTCAAGCCATATGAAATCATTGCAGCGCGCTTTAAAATCTCTGGAGAAAGTGCCAAATATTTTCTGGGAAATGTTCAGAAGAGTTTCAAGGTGCAGAAGCCTCCGCAGCAGTTGATCATTCAGTTTATGGAAAAGAAGAAGTTCAAAAGCATGCCTCGTCCGCATGAAGTTGCCACGCTCATGTTTCAGGAAGGAATCTGGGTTCACCCGCTGCATGCAGAACCGCCTGTCCCCGTTGACGAACCGGATATCCACTTCTAAAAATTGGAAAGATTCATCCGTGCTTATCTGTGGAAATAAGGAAAGCGGATCTATTCGGATTATTTGTGAATAATCCGGGCGCTTATTTTTCGGCGCCGGTTACTATTACATTGCGCATAAAGAAACGTTGGGAAATAAATAACAGGATGATGGGGATCACAAGAATGACGATGGTGCTGGCCTGAATAACATTCTGAATGGGGATGCGTGATTGGTAATTTTGGACACCAAAGGAAATTGGCATTAATGCCCGGTTTGTCCCCAGGTAAAGTGATGCCTGACGGGTTTCGTTCCACATGTAGAAGAAGTGCAGGACTGAAACAGTGATAACCACCGGCCAGGATTGCGGCAGAACCACCGCTAGCAGCCTGCGCAGCGGTCCTGCGCCGTCGAGCATGGCGGCTTCTTCAAGGTCGATAGGGATGCTTCTGAAGTTCTGGCGAAGCAGGAAGATATAGACGGCGTTTCCAAAAAAGAACGGCAGCAGAATGGGGTAGAGGGTGCCTTTCCAGTGTAAAAAATTGACATAAAAGAAATAGGTGGGAATAAAAGTGATCTTTTCGGGGATTAAGATGGTTGCAATCAGAATATAAAACAATAGATTGCCGCCTGGCAGGCGGAAACGCGCGAAACCATAAGCCACCAGGATGGATGAACTCAGGATGCCAATTTCGCCAAGTACGGTCAGGAGCATGGTATTTGTGAGCATTTGTTGGAAGGGCAGGGCGTTAAATAAAATCAAGAAATTATCCCAGGTGGGGTGGAATTTATAAACGCCGTCCAGATAGCGCCAGTTTCCGGTCCAGACAAACACACCGGTTTGAGGGTGTTGGGGGTCTACAAATTCGGCAGTTTTTAGGTGTGGTTTGACCAGGGCCCATTGTTTCAGCCCTTCGGAGGTTGGGACGTTATACAGGGCATACGCTTTACCCAGGTAGGTGTAGCGCATTGGGCTGGCAGGGTACAGCGGAGCATTGCTGTTTGTGAGCTGGTCGGCGGGCATCAGGGCTGTGACAACTAGAAATGCGAGCGGCAGCAGATAGAGGCTTAGCAGGGCCCAAACGAATATATTGTAGGGGGCCAAGCCCAGAATGTGCCTGGTACGTGGAGAGATGCGGGTCTTAAAAGATGCGAAATTTGATCGGGATGTGGAAAATATTTTTGGCATGGTTAATATTCCCGGTCAGGAAAATATACCCAATATTTTGAGGTTGCAAATAAGGTCAGGACGATCAGCATGGCGAAAAGGAAGAAAATCCAGGCGGCGCTAGAAGCCTGTCCCAGACGGAATAAACTGAAGAGTGTGTAATTGACATAAGCATCGTAAGAACTGAGCACGTTGTTGAAGTTGTTGCCGCGGTCGAGCAGTACGACTCCACCCAGTACGGATGTCAGGTTAAGAATGATCGTGAAAAAGGTGGCAGGCGAAATAAGCGGGAGAGTAATGGAGAAGAAATGCCTCAGACGTCCGGCGCCATCAATCCGGGCAGCTTCATGGATTTCAGGTGGAATGGCTTGCATGGCGCCCAGCATGATCAGGAAACCGGGGCCGATCGCCCAGAAGGATGTCAGGATAAATAATGATAGGCCACCGCCGCGCGTGTAAAGGTGGTTCAGGCCACCCAGCCCAAGTGGATTGAGTAGCATTCGATTTAACCAACCGGTTGACGGATTTACAAAGCCCTGCCACATGAAGGTGGTGGAGAGGACTGGGAGTATGCTGGGGATGAAAAAGAGTGAACGCAGGGTATTGGACATACGCAGCCGGCGATTACTGAGCAGGGTTGCTAGAAAAATGGCTGAACCCGCCTGTACGGGAATAATTACCAGTGCCAGCGCCATGGTTTGTAGTAGAACAAATCCAGAATTGGGGTCTTTCATTACCGAAAGGTAATTATCTATACCGACGAACTGGTAATTCTTTGGTTCCAAAAGGTAAAAATCTGTAAAGGATAGCCCGAGTGACGTCAGGATGGGGATGAGTTTGAAGATGATCAGTCCAATCAACCAGGGCGAGATCAGAAAAAGACCCCAGTAACGATTTTCATTATACGAGCGCGGCATCCCGCGGTCTTGGTTTGGCGATGATTGCATTTTTTGCCTTTTGTACAACCCAGAATCGTATTGGTCGGTTTGTTTCCGCAAAATAAACAGCACGGAGCAAAGCACTATTTTTGTTCATTTTAAGACTCGAACAGGGTGCCAGATGGTAATTGAATTCCTTACCTGGGGTCTCAGGTTGACAAACTGCCGGCAAACCAGGATTACCAGGTATGAAAACAGGCACAAAATCACGAAGTGAATGTTGTGCCTGTTCTTGTGCTCCTGTGCGGACTCGAACCGCAGCTTTTGGCTCCGGAGGCCAACGCTCTATCCACTGAGCTACAGGAGCGCGATGCGGATTTTACCATAAATATGAGGCTCTTATGGAGTATTTATGGCCCTGAGCAGGATGGGTCTGGTTTGATTATCATTCAGGCAAGAGCGAGTGGTGCCAGGCGCGCCAGTTCGGCGCGATAGCGCTGGATGATGGCGGTATTGCCGTCTTCATCCCCGACCTTGAGCACCTGCTGTTTTTTGTGGGCCAGTTCTCCGCAGATCTGGTAAAAACGATTGGTGCCAGCGTAATTTCCGGCGGGTAGGCTGGTTAGACGCGCGATTGCCTGCCCCCAGGCTGAACAGGCTGTGCGGTATTGAGAGGCGCTGATCAACCCGAGCTGCACTTCTTCACGCAGATGGTAGATTAGATTGCGCTGCTCCACCCAGGTGGCCCATAAAATCACACCGAACATGAAAAACACCCCGAACCAATCCAGGAACGAGCCGACCAGGCAGGTCAGTTCTCCGAAAAATGGGATGCCTGCCAGCGTGTTGTGGAAGGAATGTGTGAACATCGCCAGGCTGAATCCAATCAATGGTGCGCTGAACTTTACCAGCCAGGTCCGGTTCATGCGCGCGAGAGCCAGCCCTATGCCCGTGAAGGCTGTGTAAAATGGGTGCTGCCAGCCAACCAGGATGACCCGGATCAAGACTAGTTGGAACAGACCTTCCCAACCGCTTGCTTCAAAACCTCGCCAGATGTATAAGACGTTTTCAGTGGCTGCAAAACCGAGTGCGGCGATTCCGGCGTAGACGATGCCATCCATGACCGAATCAAATTCGCGGTGGAAAAACAGGAAGACCAGCAGAACCGCCAGTCCTTTCAGACTTTCTTCTACGAACGGCGCGCTGATGGAGCCGGTGGCAAGATCACTGGCATACTCGGATCCGGTCATCGAGAAGACCGTAATACCGAAGATCGTGTTCAAGACGTATGCGCCCCCGGCAGCTACAATCATGCCCCAGACAAATACCCCACTCAGCAAGGGAACCGGTTCCTTTTCATAGCGGTCAAGCCAGTATAATATGTAAGCAAAGAAAAACATCGGCACAAAACCAAAGAACAAAGTCACCAAAAATGCCATCACAGCCTCCTGGATATCGTATCTTATTATTGTATTGTCTAATCCCCAAAAAACCAATACCAGATTGCTCGAATGTTAGTTTGCATTTTGCTTGATTGATTTTTGGTTAAATGCTAAACTGAATAGACTCTGAATTAGAAGGATGAACCCGATGTCAGAAAAAATATTAATAATAGATGACGACGTGGATACACTCAGGCTGGTTGGCCTGATGCTTCAAAAGCAAGGTTATCAAACTTCTGTTGCCAGTTCTGGCGCAGAGGGGCTTGAATTAGCCAAATCTGAATTACCTGATTTGATCATTCTCGATGTTATGATGCCGGGAATGGATGGCTACGAAGTTGCCCGCCGGCTGAGAACGATGGATATTACCCGTGATATTCCCATTTTGATGTTTACGGCGAAAGGCCAGCTGGACGATAAGGTTACGGGCTTTGAAGCGGGAGCAGATGATTATCTGACCAAACCCACTCATCCAACTGAGCTGCATGCGCACGTCAAGGCTTTATTGGTACGCAATTCAAAAAATAAGATCAATCCTCCCAGCCGGCCAATTGAAGAAGCAGCTTACTTGATTGGGGTAATTGGGGCCCGGGGAGGTTTGGGTGTGACAACTGTGGCAGCCAACCTGGCGGCTAACCTGGGAATAAAATCTGGGACTGATGTTATTTTGGCTGAGTTCAGACCAGGCCAGGGCACACTTTTGTCTGATCTGGGGTTGGAGTTTTCCAGCAGCCTGACGGAACTGGCTAAAATGCATTCATCCGAGATTTCGCGGGCCCTAATTGAAGAAAAACTGATTAAACTCCATGAAGGTGTCAAAATCCTGGCTGCCTCATCTCATCCAAAAGATACAGCCCTCTTGCAGAATGTCCAGCAGTTTGAAACCATCCTTAACCGGCTGGAATATATGGGCCGTTATGTGGTGGTGGATTTGGGCAATAGTCTGACGACCTTGAACCAGAAACTTGCACCGGCTTTTAAGGAACTGATTGTGGTGGTTGAACCTCACGAAAGTTCCTTGAAACATACTCAAAATTTATTGGATGACCTTGCCGAACTGGGAGTGGATAAAAGTCGTATGTTTGTGGTGGCCAACTATCGCCTGCGATCAGATACTCCGCAGCTTTCGGTAACGCAGATCCAGACCCATATTTCTGCGCCCATTGAGGCTAGCTTTACTCCGGCTCCGGAACTGCACCAGCAGGCTGCGCGCAGGCACCTGGTGGTAAGTTTTACCGCATTGGATAGCGTTACTGCCGTACAATTTAACTCCTTGGCAACCAAAATTGAAGCGCGCGCAAAAAAACCTGTAAAGATATGACCTCTTTCTCCAGTCAGATACTGGAATCAATTGAGTTTGCTGCAGAATTGGTTCGATCTGCCCGTCATGTCGTCGTGTTGACCGGCGCCGGGATTTCTACCCCTTCAGGTATTCCGGATTTTCGCTCGGAAGGAACCGGATTGTGGTCGCACGATAGGCCAATGGAAGTGGCTTCTTTAACAACTTTTCGTACGCATCCGGATGTATTTTTTCAGTGGTTCAGGCCCCTGGCGGGACAGATCTTTTATGCGAAACCAAACGCCGCTCATTTTGCCCTGGCGAGATTGGAAGAACGTGGGCATATTCAGGCGGTTTTGACCCAGAATATTGATATGCTTCACCACAAAGCTGGTTCAAAACGGGTTTACGAATTACACGGAACGCTGCGCACCTTATCGTGTACCCAATGCTATCGGCAGTATGGTTATGATAATCATCTAAAGCCCTTTATAGAGGATGGTAAAATTCCCTATTGTCCGGATTGTTCAGCCATTCTGAAACCGGATGTGATCTTGTTTGGAGAGCAGCTACCGCAAAAGACTTTGTTTGCAGCTCAGCAAGAGGTCCGGGAATGTGATCTTATCATTGTGATTGGTTCATCTCTGGAGGTTTTGCCAGTAGCTGGCTTGCCGATGCAGGCTATTGATCGCGGCGCTCATCTTATTATTATCAATAATGGCCCCACCTACCTCAATGTCCGCGCAGATATTGTGCTTCCTGAAGATGTGGCCAGAATCATCCCAGCAATAGCAGAGCGTGTACTCGATGACAACGAAAAATAATAAACTTCTCGACCGTTACAAACGCCTGATTGAAATATCACGAGATCTTGCCTCGACTCTTGAGCTGGATCCTTTGTTGAATCGTATTATCTATGCGGCTCGAGATATCACCGAAGCTCAGGCAGCCTCCATTTTGCTTTATGATTCAGCGGCAGCACAGCTTTATTTTCAAGTGGCCACCAATATGGATCCGATGATGCGCGGTTTACTGGTGCCGATGGACAGCATAGCGGGCTGGATCCTGAAGAATCGACAGCCCGTGCGAATCGCGGAGGCTTCCAAGGATACTCGCCACTTTAATATGGTTGGCAAGACACTCAGCTTTGATACTCACAGCCTGATTGGTGTGCCATTGGTCACCAAGGACAAGGTCATTGGTGTGCTTGAAGTCATTAATAAGGAAAAAGGCGAATTTAACGAGACGGATGAGGACCTGCTGACTGTAATCGGCGCACAGGCTGCGATTGCCATTGAAAATACGCGCCTGTTCCAACAGTCCGATTTGATCGCTGAATTTGTTCACGAACTGCGTACCCCGTTGGCCTCGCTCAGCACTGCCACTTATCTGCTGCTGCGTCCTGAAATTTCGGGCGAACAGGCCAAACAGATCACCACAAATATTCATAATGAAACCATCCGGTTGAATGCGTTGGCGTCAGCATTTCTTGACCTGGCCCGATTGGAATCCGGTCGGGTTCAGTTCCAAAAATCCAAGTTTCCAATTCTGGCGCTGTTTGAAGATTGCAGGAATATTATGCAGTCGAAGGCTGATGAGACCAGTGTTTCAATTGATCTGGATGTGCCGGATAATATGCCGGATGTTCAGGGTGATCGCGATAAAATTAAACAGGTGATTCTTAATCTGATCAGCAATGCAATTAAATATAATCGCCCCAATGGGAGTGTAATAGTAGCGGCTACCAGTGATGCCCAATCCTGGCAGATCAGCGTCAAAGATAGTGGGCACGGCATTCCAGAAGCAGCTCTGCCCAATCTCTTTCAAAAATTTTATCGGGTTAAGGGAATGGAAACCCAGGTGGGTGGCACCGGGTTGGGTCTATCGATTTGTAAAGGGATCATCCAGGGCCATGGTGGTCGGATTGATGTTAAAAGTGAAGTGGGAGTGGGGACTACGTTTACGGCATTTATTCCGCGCAAGTAATTGTTTTTTCAGGTTGCCGGCCAGATTTTATTGCTGAACCCCATAGTGGCGAAACCCGATGGGCGTAGCATGCTGGCAATTCATGCTGGTCGCACCAGTACCTTGAGAGCGCCTGGTTGTGCTG
>CAINXK010000017.1 GCA_903854805.1 uncultured Anaerolineae bacterium | reverse complement strand
TATAAGTGGAATGGTGTTGATGCTTATCCACTGATCCACAAGGCCATTACCGAGCGTCCAGAAATTTATAACACTGAGATTGTACGTAACGAAATGTATCTGGCCCTGGGCAAATACGTGACCGAATCAAGTGGACACAACTCTGAATACAACCCCTGGTTCCGTAAAAGCCCCGAATTGATCGAGAAATACTGCACTCACGGTACAGGTTGGAATCCGGGAAATTATGCTGAGATCCTCAAATACTACCAGCACAATGAAGCAACCTGGAAGGATCAGGTGAAGGCCGAACTTGACCGAACATTAAGTGAGGAAGATCTGGCTCGCGGGCATGAGTATGCTGCTTACATTATCAACGCTCTGAAGGGCGGCGAGATGTTCAAATTTAACGGCAATGTGCCTAATACGGGGCTGATTACCAACTTGCCTCAGGGGGCTTGCGTGGAAGTACCGGTATTGGTCGACAAAGCCGGTATTCATCCAATGCACGTTGGCGCATTACCCGCCGAGTGTGCATTGCTGACCGGGCTTTCCAGTGGCATCGAGGAGCTTGCCATCCAGGCGTCGATTGCGGGCGATCCCACGCTGGTTTATAGAGCGATTGCTCACGATCCACTGACTGCAGCGGTGCTTTCGCTGGCTGAAATTCGCAAAATGACCAACGAGATGTTTGCCCAATTCAAAGATTACCTGCCTCAATTTAGCCATTTCTCGGCTTAGGTCTGATGATGCGAAATCTCTCAATCGGTAAAATGCGCGGATTGCAGCAGTGCACCTCCTCGCGCGGAACTTTCACTTGTTTGGCACTCGACCATCGTCAGAATCTGCGCAAGGCTAATCCTGATTTTCTCTCAGATGCAACCCTCAGTAATTTCAAAATGGATGTCACCAGAGAGTTAGCCTCATATGCCACCGCCGTTTTGCTTGACCCCGAGGTGTCCGCTGCCCAGGCCATTGCATCTGGATCGCTGCCAGGAAACACAGCTTTTGTAGTTGCGGTCGAATCTACCGGTTACGCTGGAGATGCAGCTGCCCGCCGGGCACAGATCATTCCAGACTGGAGTGTAGAAAAAGCCAAGCGCATGGGTGCCAGCATGATCAAACTGCTGGTTTACTACCATCCAGATTCGCCCACGGCCGCCGAGGCTGAGACCATTACGGCGCAGATCGCCGCGGATTGCGTGAAACATGATCTGGGGTTGATGCTAGAACCGCTCTCGTACTCATTAACTGGACACAAATTGACCAGTGATGAGAAGCGTTATGTGGTTGTTGAAACCGCCCGCCGCCTGACACCCATTCCTGGAGTAGATATCCTTAAAGCCGAACTCCCCATGGACGCGCAAGATGCCGAAAACGACCCTTCCGGCCTGGTTGCTGCCTGCGCAGAGGTCAGTGCCGCTTCCCTGATCCCATGGATTTTGCTCTCCGCCGCAGTCTCTTTCGATATTTACCAACGTCAGATCATAGCTGCCTGCCAGGCAGGCGCTTCTGGTATTGCAGTGGGCCGCGCCGTCTGGCAAGATGCTGTCACGATGAGCCCAGAGACGCGCCTTGATTTTCTCCGCACTACCGCCCGTGAACGTTTGATCCGGTTGAATGCCCTGAGCATTTCCTTGGCCAAACCAATCTCCGAATTTTATAAAGCTACTGCGCCCTTTGATTGGTACAAAGTCTATTGATCAATGACAAAATCTTTTGATATTCTGGTCGCAGGCGAAATAAACCCTGATTTAATCCTGTTTGGAGATGTGGCCCCGATATTTGGGCAGGTCGAAAAACGGATCGATTCGGCTGCGCTGACCATTGGTTCTTCATCCGCGATTTTTGCCTGTGGCGCAGCGCGGCTCGGACTCAAAGTCGCATTCGTCGGAAAGTGTGCCGAAGATGTTTTTGGGCGATTTATGCTTGATGAAATGCAAAAACGCGGCATAGATATCGAGAATATCATACGGACCTCACAAGTTTCCACCGGGGTGAGCGTTATTCTCAATCGCGGGGCTGATCGTGCGATACTTACTGCTCCCGGCTTGATCGCTTCTCTATCTGCTTGCGATGTGCCTGACAAGTTGCTCCGCCACGCTGGTCACTTGCATGTGGCCTCCTACTTTTTGCAGGAGGCTCTTCAGCCGGGATTGCCCGAACTTTTTCAACGTGCGCATAGACTGGGCTTGAGCACATCCCTTGATACGAATTACGATCCCACTGAAGAGTGGAAAGGATTTGATGACCTGCTGGCTGTGACCGATATCTTTCTGCCCAACCAGGCTGAGGCCTGCTCACTGGCCAAGGCAAGCACGGTTGATGAGGCAGCAGATCATCTAGCTGGAAAGGTTAAGATAATTGCGATCAAACTTGGCGCCCAGGGCGCGCTGGGGGTTCGGAAAGACCGGAAGGTGAAGGTACCTTCGATCCCCGTTAACGTGGTGGACACGGTTGGCGCAGGTGACAGTTTTGATGCCGGGTTCTTATACGGCTTTCTAAAAAGCTGGACCATTGAAAAATCATTACGGCTGGGCGCCATTTGTGGCGCGCTCTCCACTACAAAAGCGGGGGGAACAGATGCCCAACCATCGCTGGAAGAGGCTTCTAAATATTTATGATCATTGTCACCCCCAACCCTGCCATCGACCGGACCCTGTTATTGCTCAAGCTTGAGCTGGGTTCAATTCATCGACCCACTCGCACAATCGTGGCTGCTGGCGGAAAAGGGTTAAACGCAGCCCGGGCCGCAAAGGTGCTGGGAGCCAATCCACTTTGTATGGGTTTTTTAGGTGGTCCTGTTGGGCGACATCTGGCAGAGTTGGCTGATAATGAAGGGTTACGTTGCACCTGGACATGGTCAGAAGCTGAAACACGCAGTTGCACCATTCTTTCCGATGGTAATAGTGAACCAACTGTCATTTATGAACCGGGTAAGCAGGTGCCGGACAAAGCCTGGGAAGATTTAGCTATCGATATATTTCAAAATGCCCATCCGGGAGAAATTATTGCATTTTGCGGCAGCCTGCCGGCTGAATCGGACTCGGCTTTTCGGTTTCTTTTAGACCGGCTCAATCAATCTGGTTATTGTGTATGGGTGGACTCCAGCGGCACAGCCCTTAAAGCAGCGTTGCAAGCCAGAGTGCAGGGGATCAAAATTAACCTGAGCGAAGCCTGTGAGTTGATTGGGACCGAAAATTCTGGAAACATTGATGATGCCATGCATATCGGCCGGAAGATCCATCAGCAAGGAATAAAGCAGGTGGTTCTGACTCTAGGAGCAAGAGGCGCATTATATTTTTCTGCCGATCAGCATTTTTACTTAGCGTCACCGCCAGTGAAAGCAATCAGCAATGTTGGCAGCGGCGATTCATTTTTTGGAGCTTTTTTATGGGGATTGGAACGCGGAATCAGCTTACAAGAAGCATTCTCAGAAGGAATTGCTGCCGGCGTCGCCAATACACTGAGCGCCGGCGGGGGGAGATTTTCTATGGCGGAATTTAGTGAATTGAGGTCGGCAATCCCAACACAAATGATGAGCGGACAACTGATCACCCAAAAAGCAGACAACCTATATAACATGGATACGGTCGCGTCAAATAAAGCATTATCTGGAGGAAACTGAACATGAAAAATTATGCACATTTTACTGAATTGCCCTTGACCAAAATCGTTCCATCAGGTTGGTTGCGCGCTTATCTTGAAAAACAGATGAGAGGGCTGACCGGTCACCTGGACGAGTGCGGTCACCCAACTTTTCAATTGACTGACTGGAACACCATCCAACCGGCCTCCAACGATGTTGAGAATTGGTGGCCGCAGGAACAATCAGCTTACTGGATCGACGGCCTGCTGCGCTGCGCATTGCTTTTGCGAGATCAGCCTAGTATTGATAAGGCCAGGCACTTCTTACACCTGGTATTGGAAAACCCGGACCATGATGGCTACCTTGGTCCTGCGCATCTCAAGTTTCCCATTTCTCCCATAAAGACCCCGCGTTGGCCGCACGCGGTATTCTTCCGGGCTTTTGCGGCGGATTATATGGCCACAAATGATGAACGCATTCCTGATGCGCTGCAGAAACATTATCTTTCGAATACTTCACCGCATAATCGCAGTCGAGAAGTAGTCAACGTCGAGATGATGCTCTGGGTTTATGAAAAAACCGGCCGGCCCGAATTGCTGGAGGCCGCAACTAAAGCTTACCAGGAGTTCAATCTTGGCAATGAAGGTGAGCTGGATGTGCTCCAGGAAACCATGCTTTCAGACCGGCCGATCAAGATGCATGGGGTTTCCTTCAATGAAATGGCAAAGCTTGGAGCAGTCCTGTATCTGTATACAGGCAATGAAACATTGCTCCGATCTACTGTGAATGCTTACGGTAAAGTGGAGCGCGACCAGCTATTGATTGACGGCGTCCACAGTTCTGCAGAAAATTTATCCGGCAAGGAACCCCTCGATAGTCATGAAGCCTGTAATATTTCAGATTACACCTGGAGTCTGGGCTATTTGCTCATGGCAACCGGGCAGGCTGACTATGCCGATAAAATCGAACGAGCGATGTTCAACGCCGCTCCTGGGACTGTGACCCAGGATTTTAGGGCACATCAATACTTTTCATGTCCCAATCAGGTAATTGCTGCTGACAGTAGCGATCATAACCTGAACAGCCGTGGTGGGGACCTCATGCGGTATCGCCCCTATCACCATGCACCCTGTTGTACAGGTAATATCAACCGCGCCATGCCTAATTACGTAGCCCGGATGTGGATGGTTGATGCCAAATCAAATGGAGTTGCGGCTGTTTTTTATGGCCCAAGCCAGGTGAATTTTGTAGCAGGAACCAGCGGGCTGCCGGTCACTATTGTGGAAGAGACAGAATATCCTTTTTCGGAGCAGATCAATTTTCGCATCCTTGCGGATAAGCCTGTTGAAATTTCATTATCGGTGCGGATACCGGGGTGGTGCGAAGCAGCCGAGATCTACCTGAATAACATTCGCCAGGAAATCGAACTCCGCCCAAGCAGCTTTATCACGATATCGCGCACTTTTCAACCCAACGACTGTATCAGACTTATGCTCCCCATGGTTGTTAAACTCAGCCACTGGCCACAATCCGGGGTAGGCGTGGAGCGCGGTCCACTGGTGTATTCTTTGCCAATCGAAGAACAACGAGTAGATTTACCGAATATGCCCGATTATGGCGCGGGCTTTCCAGTCTTTAATTTATTCCCTGCCAGCAGTTGGAATTATGCCCTGTTGTTAAATGAAAAAAGGGAATTGATTTCAGCAGAAGTAATTCACGCGGATGATTATGGAGATCCTTTTGACCGGCTTGGCACTCCGCTGAAACTGCGCCTGAAAGCGCGCAAGGTGAAAGGGTGGGATTTGATTCGTACAAATGTAGTGGAACACCCAGCACTGGATGTGGAGTATTACCTGGAAACCGGAAAAGAGCGTTTTACCACCGGGGTCTACCACGGAGATTTTACCTTGACGCCCGCATTGCCAGACTCTGGAGCAATTGAAGACGCGCTGGCGGATGAAATAGCACAGATCACTCTCGTGCCATATGGATGCACGAGTTTACGAATGACTATTTTTCCAACCTGTTGCACTTCGGGATAACCATGCAATTTTCAAAAACCAACTCATTTCTCACTACTTATGGCAAGGTGCTTTCCTTATTGCTGATAATGGCCGGCGGGGCCTTATTGCCACAATTCCACATATTATCATTTCTTGTTCAATACCTTTTGATGGCAATGCTCTTTTTTGCTTTCATCGATATTGATTTCAACCCAAAAGCCTTTCAAAAAAGTATCATCTATATACTTTTTGCTAATTTTATAGTTGCCCTTCTCGGTTTCTGGATACTCTCGTTTTTCGATAAAACACTTGCTCTGGCAGCCTTTATCACTGCAATTGCACCCACAGGCATTTCTTCGCCGGTGATTATCAGTTTTATCGATGGCCAAGTGGAGTATGTAATCAATTCGGTTTTGATAACCAATATTGCCATTGCACTGTTAGTGCCATTCGTTTTGCCATTCATTGTTAGCACATTGATCCCCATCTCGGCCTGGGAAGTATTACAGCCAGTGCTTGTTACAATGTTCGTGCCTCTCATCCTGGCCCGTGTTGTCACACATCTGCCAACAGTCCATCAAGGAATTTTTCGGAAAGGCAAACGCTATTCTTTTGTAATATGGCTTTTCAATACTTTCATTGCCTGTTCCAAAGCTGCTGATTTTATTCGAAATGAAAACCCCGGTTCCATCGTTATACTCATTAATATTGGCATGGTTGCTTTGTCGATTTGTGTTGTCAACTTCATCCTGGGGGCTCTAATCGGTGGGCGTAACTATCGGCAGGAAGCAAGTCTTGCTCTCGGACAGAAGAATAACGCTTTTGTCATCTGGTTGGCCCTAACTTTTATTAACCCATTGATAGCCATGGGCCCTACATTTTATATGCTTTTCAACACTCTTTATAACTGCTGGCAAATCTATCTCTTTGAAAAGCGAAGAACTTGATGAGCAGCTTTGGATGTAATGGGTTACCGGGAAAATAGTTAAGTTGTTTATTACTATTCATGTTTTACCTATTTTCATCTTGACAATCCTCCTGGAATTGTTATAATATGCAAGAAAACGTTTGCGGTGTAACGATTATCGCAAAACGATTATCAGCAAATCTGATGACCAGAAGGAAAATATGGCAAAAAAGAGCCTCACCATTCGAGATGTTGCCGAACGCGCTGGTGTATCTGTCAGTACGGTTTCGCGGATCATTTCCGGGACAGAATCGCTGATTTCGATCAGCGAAGAAACCCGTACAAAAGTATTCAAGGCTGCCAAAGAATTATCGTATCGACCGCATCCGGGCGCGCGCGCCTTGCGTGGAAAAACAACCAACATGCTGGGGGTCATTGCGCGGGATGTGGAAGACCCATTTTTCTCGAAGTTAATCCGCAATATCAGCATGGCAGCCCAGGAATTGGGTTACGAGATTGTTCTTGCCACGGCCAATGCTGATCCGAGCCGGGCGCTCAAAATAAGCCATACCATGCTGAACATGCGTTATTGTGATGGGTTGCTGCTTCTGGGCGATCTGCTGGAAACCCCCGAAGACTTGACTTATCTCGAAAAAATGGGCTGGAATTTGCCTCTAGTGCTGGTCTGCCGTGGCACGAAGCAATTGGTGGGCGATAATATCTCAATTGGGACAGATAATCGTGCCGGCACCTGTCTGGCGCTGGAGTATTTGGCTGGTCTGGGTCATCAAAAAATCGCTTTTCTATCTGGTGGGCGGCTAGGGGATCTGAATGAACGCCAGGATGCTTACGAAGAATTTATGCAGGCTCGATTTGGGCAGGTAGTGGATGAATATTTCCTGGAAGCTGAAAACAGCCTGGAAGGTGGCTACCAGGGGGCGCAGGAATTATTGGGGCTGCCCGAACCCCCCAGCGCTATTTTTGCATCCGATGACATGATGGCGATGGGGGTTCTGAAGGCGGCTGCCGATATGGGGGTGAAGGTTCCAGATCAGTTATCTGTGATCGGATTTGACGATATTCATTTTGCTTCTTATACCATCCCTGCACTGACCACTGTTCATCAGCCCATCGATGAAATCAGCCGTCAGGCGGTGCAACTGCTGGACGGCTTCCTGAAAAGCGAACAAAGCCAGGAAACCCAGCACGTGAATATTCAACCCCAATTAGTGATCCGCAAATCCTGCTGTCCTCCGCAAAAGTAAAATTAAATTAACGAAGGAGAATTATTGCATGAATGAAAAACTTGCCATTCAAGGTGG
>CAINXK010000016.1 GCA_903854805.1 uncultured Anaerolineae bacterium | reverse complement strand
AGTAATATCCTCTTAAAAGTGCACCCCCTAAAAGTTTGTTACTTACAGTTAATAAATAATTGACTTATAATATTATATAACTATTTTTAAAATTGGACATTTCATGACATATCTTCAGCCTGCCAAATTTGAATTAATCAGCCCCTTTGAATGTGGGAAATTTAAATACGCACTTTTTGATTTCGATGGCACACTCTCTCTTATTCGCGAAGGCTGGCAGCACATTATGTTGCCCATGATGGTGGAACTGCTCCTGCAAACCCCCAATCATGAAGATGAACAGGAAATTACGCTGCTTGTGCGCACCTTCGTTACCGAACTGACCGGCAAACAGACCATCTACCAGATGATCCGCCTGGCCGATGAAATTGCCTTGCGCGGCGGCACCCCACTTGAACCCATCCAGTACAAAGACGAATATCACCAGCGCCTGATGACCCGCATTCAGAACCGCATCTCAGACCTTGAGCAGAAAAAGATCTCGCCGGAATCCCAGGCAGTGCCGGGTGCCCTTGAGTTTGTCCGGCGGTTGCATGCCAGCGGTGTGAAGTGTGTGCTGGCCTCCGGCACGGACGAAAAGTATGTTCGTTATGAAGCCGGGCTTCTGGGCCTGACCCCCTATTTCGATGGCATCTTTGGCGCCCAGGATAATTACAAAGATTTTAGCAAGAAAATGGTCATCGATAAAATTATCCAGACCTATCAACTCAGCGGCAGCCAGCTCATCAGTTTCGGCGATGGCTATGTCGAAATTGAAAACACCAAGTCGGTTTCCGGTGTGGCGATTGGTCTGGCTACCAATGAAGCCGAACGCAATGGGATCGACGAATGGAAACGCAACCGCCTGATTGCAGCCGGTGCGGATGTGATCATCCCAGATTTTCAAGAGACTGAGGCCTTGATCAATTACTTTTTGGATACCAGTCAGTAGGAGCTCTTCGCATGCCTTTTCCCGCCTTTGACAGATCACAGCTGCAGATTAAAGCCCTTGCAGAGCGTATTAACGATCTGGACCTCCAGGTTGTCAGGCCGTTGGATGCGCCCGTTCCGGATTTTAATTCCCCGGATTTGGAAGCTGTGGCGGCAGCCATTGCAAAAGCTCATCTGGCAGGCAAACCAGTCATCATGCTGATGGGCGCACATGTCATCCGCGATGGTAACGCCAATTACATCATCGACCTGATGCAGAGAAAAATCATCACCCATATCGGCCTGAATGGGGCCGGCGTCATCCATGATTATGAATTTGCCAAAATTGGTGCTACTACTGAAAGTGTGGCCCATTACATCAAGGATGGCCAGTTTGGCCTCTGGCAGGAAACCGGCGAAATTAACGACATTGTTGCCCAGGCCTTCCAATCTGGCCTGGGGCTGGGCGAGGCGGTTGGCAAGGCTATCGAGGAACAACGCTTTCTCCACCGCCAGACCAGTATCCTGGCCGCCGGTTATCGGCTGCAAGTGCCCATCACCGTGCATGTCTCCATCGGGCAGGACATCCTGCACGAACATCCTAATATGAGCGGCGCTGCTTATGGCGAAACATCCTATCGCGATTTCCTGATCTTCACCCAGTCTATCACCGCCCTCCAGCATGGGGTTTTTCTGAATTACGGCACCCAGGTCATGGGCCCGGAAGTCTACCTGAAAGCGCTTGCCATGTCCCGCAATGTTGCCCATCAGCATGGCCAAAAAATCAATGAATTCACCACTGCCGTCTTTGACCTGGTTGATCTGGGGGCTGATATTCATCAGGAAGCGGAAAAGAGCTCAGCCCGTTACTATTTCCGCCCATTTAAAACTATCCTGGTCCGCACCGTGCAAGATGGTGGTACCAGCCACTATGTCCGCGGCAGGCACCAACTCACTTTCCCCAATCTTTACCATCTCATTCTCAAAAATCTGGAGCAGTTTCATGGCTGATGCTTATCTGAGCCTGGAACGTTTAGACCAGCTGCTCGAGCTGTTCCCGCAATCCAACATCGCGGTCGTTGGCGATTTCTTCCTGGACGAGTACCTGGTGCTGGATAAAAGTTTGACAGAAATTTCACTTGAGACTGGCTTGCCGGCTTTTCAGGTTACTTCTTGTCGCAAAAACCCGGGCGTGGCCGGAACCGTCACCAACATCCTGCGTTCGATGGAAGTCCCGGTTACCGCGATCGGTTTTTGCGGCGACGATGGCCATGGCTTTGAGCTGCGCCGCTGCCTGCTGAACCAGGGAATCAACCTGCAGCATTTTGCTATTTTTGAAGACCGCTTCACCCCAACTTATACCAAGCCTATGCTGCTCGAAAATGGTTCTGAAACTGAGCAGTCCCGTCTGGATAGCAAGAATCGTCAGCCTCTGCCGTTAGACCATGAAAACCAGTTGATCCGTTCTCTTAGAGACGTTGCTGCCAGCCTCGACGTGGTGCTGGTGATTGACCAGGCCCGCGACCGCAATTGTGGCGTAGTCACGGATGCCATGCGCGCCGAAATTGCTGCCCTGGCTGCACGCCACCCCGAAAAAATCTTCATGGCCGATTCGCGTGACCACATGAGTTTATTTCGCAATTCCATTGTTAAATTCAACGTCAACGAAGCCTCCAAAATGTTGGAGATCGCACACCCTCAACCAACCCCCGAGTTCTTCACCCGCCTGAGCTACAAACTCTTTCACTATTACAACAAACCCATCTTGTTGACTCTCGGCGAGCAGGGCATGCAGGTCACTGACCAGGCTGGCTCTCTCATCATCCCGGCTATCCCCATCAGTGGGCCGACCGATATTGTTGGCGCGGGGGATAGTGTCATGGCAGCCGCTGGTGCGGCCCTTAGCGTTGGTGCCAGCACTTTGGAGGCGGCTATCATCGGCAACCTGACCGCCTCGCTCATTATCCAGCAAATCGGTACCACCGGTCTTGCCACCCGCCAGCAAATCCGCCAGCGTTTCTGCGAAACCCGCCAGTGGCTGAACGATTCCATCCGCGTCATGGATAATCCGAGTTTGTTGGCTGAGGCTTCGGCCTGACGGGT
>CAINXK010000015.1 GCA_903854805.1 uncultured Anaerolineae bacterium | reverse complement strand
TTTTATAGTATGGCTAGGATAATCCATAAATAATAGAAATACGTTAACGTCATGTAGAAAAAATAAAAACAGGCCGCCCGTTTCGGGCGGCCTGTGATGGAAATAGCTTGTGTTACGGTTGGCTGATCTGGAAAGCATCCACATTGACCAGGACTGGTAGCGAGTCAAATGATGAGACGCCGAAACCAACCAGACCTTCTTGAAGCACATATTTTTTATCTGTTACGGTCTTGACTTTGGTGCCATTAACGCCCAGGGTCAGGTCATTCCCATTGCAGATAAAGGAATATTCATTGGTATTTTTGCCTTGCTTTATCAGGTTTGAACCGCCATTAAAGATATTATAGTAGCGCCCGTCAGAGACAACGTATGCCAGAATGGAATATAAGCCGTCATTCTGAACATTGGCCTCATACCAGCCTTCGTCGCTGTAGCGGCAAATCAGCGAAACCGAGTTGCTATTTTTACCACGGTTGTCGGCGCGTAGATCCAGGCGCACGTTTGTATATTTAAACGCTTCATAGTTGACATAGACATACTTTTGCGCGCTGGGTATATCGAATACAAGAAAACCATCTTTCGTGGTCGGGCTAAGGCTGTTATCGGCTGCAGCAGATGCGTACTTTTCATGCCACTCAAAGTAAGAATAGTTGTCGATACCGCCATCAAAGGTTTCGGTATAGAAATCCTGTCCCTGGGTGCCAGAACCGCTGCCAGAACCGTTGCCAGAACCGCTACCAGATCCACCGCCAGAGACATCGAAATTTCCAGTGACCGCGAGCTCACGACCGTTCAGCTGGCCTTCGAGCAGTTCGCCGCTGGCGTAGCGGATTACCGTCAGCGAAAGCGTATCTTCGGGTTTGTGGGTGCGCAGGATGCTGCAGTAGTCCTTCATGGTGCCGTCAGTTGCCAGCACCAGGCTTTCCATCTGATACATAATATCGCCGGCCTTAATCCCGGCTTTATCAGCCGGTGACCCGGACTTAACCGAAGAAACCCAGATACCGGAGAAGCTGCCATCATTAGATTTGATCGCTGTGCCGTTGATACCGATCGAATCGATATCCTTGCCTTTGGTTAACTCGTCAACCATCGGCTTGGCAGTCTTTTCGTCAATTGCAAAGTATTGGTTCGCTGAAGCAAGGGAACTGTAATTGATGCCAACGACGCGCCCGTCAGTTGCGATCAAGGGACCACCAGAGTTACCCGGGTTGATGGTGGCGTCGTGCCCGAGCACATAATCCAGGGAAGCCCAGGATGTTTGGCCATCGGCTTTTTCTTTTGAAATAATACCCTTGGTCAGTGAGAACTGTGGTTCGCCAAGCGGGAAACCGGCGGCGTAAACTTCCAGTCCCGTTTTAATCTGGTCTTCGTACCAGTTCAAGAAGGGGAATGGTCCGCCCTCTACTTTGATCACAGCCAGGTCAGAACATTCGGATACGCCCAGGATGCGGGCATTGTGCTGCACCCCACCAACCCAGACTTTTAGCAGGGCTGAGCCGGTTACAACGTGATTATTGGTGACTGCGATGCCAGAAGAATCAATAATAAAACCCGAACCGCGCCCGGCTCCGTTTGTAACCAAACCAACCTGGGGATCAATAAAGGTTCCCTGGGATTCAATCTGGATAACGGCATTTTGGGCATCGCTGATCGAGTTGATGCCACTTGCACTGCTACCCTGATTGTTGTTGTTATTGTTATTGGAAGTGGGTTCTGTAGTAGCGGCAGGTTCTAAAGTTGGGCTGTCATTTCCGCTATTGTTGTTAGCAGCGGGTGTTGGTCCTGCAAATAAGTTGCAGGCAATTCCTACAATTAATATAAACGCCATAATTAATAAAAATGGACGAAACGTTTTCATTTCTCTCTCCTTTGAGAAAATCAATTTGAGTCTGCGACTCTGTAGACACATTTTAACATAAGTATAGGGTTGCGCAACCCGTGAAATAAAGTACTATTTGTCCAATTCTGTATTTGTCGATCCATTGCAAGGTGGGTGAATAAACAATAACCTCCAGGGAAAGCCCCGGAGGTTATTGAGTGTGGAGATGGCGGGAATCGAACCCGCGTCCGAAAAATTCGACCACCGGAAATCTACGCGCGTAGCCGGTTGAAAATGTCGCCGCAAGTAACTCAGCTGGCAAAATTTGCCTGCAGCCATTCACTCAGACCCGAAAGCCCTCTTTCGTACCGTTAGTGACGTGGCGGTACGGCACTCTGCCATTTTGACGCCCACTCGTTCTCCGGGCGGAGAGCGGGAACGGTGAACGCCGCCTCATTGAGACGGGCCGTGTACTCTCTACTGCTTATTAGGCAGCGAGGGGCATAGCGGCATAGGAAGTGCGATTGGCACTTGATTTTTTGTGCTGATTTTCCGAGTTCGGCACCTCTCGGCACGCATTCCGGAGCCAACCTCTCCCGTCGAAGCCTGGCATCCCCATAAAGAATCGGAGAACCCCAGTCTGGGGATCTAGTACTGACCCGCCTTTATTATAGCATATGTCCGGATGCTTCCTGAGAAGTGCGTGATGAGCTGCATAATCACGCAGGGCTGATTCAGGATTGCCAGGGATGGCGAAGCAGACCTGATGAATGTTTTACTGCAGCCATACCTTCCGTGAGAAAAAGTGATTGCCTGGGTTGTTGCCAAACTGGTGAAGTCTGCGAGATTGGTAAGAATTGATTTATTCAGGCTTGGGAAAAAAACTCTGTCATCCCTGGGGGCATGGATCTGCTCCCTGACCGTCCCAGTTATATTTTATTCGACCCAGCTGACAGTGTATTCAGTTTGCTCATCCTGCCTGGCGATAGACGGTTCCTGGATGACCCACTGACCGGGTAATCCCAATTCATGGGCTGTCAGCTCAAAATGGCACATAGCGATACCCATATCCAGGCGCTGAATATCTACAATTCCAATAAAGCGGGTCAATGAACTCTCCCGATAGCCTTTGTTGCGCTGTAAAAATAGATGCCATAAACTGCCAGACCGGACAACCCGCCATGGCTGTTTGTTTGAGGCCGACGGGCCCAGGCGCAGCATCTCGAGGGGTATTTTCCATTCGCCGGCGGCTTCCTGGCTCAGAGGTTTGCCAAAATGATCCTCAAAAAATAAATTTTCCCAGGGTAGGCGCTGATCTGCCTTGATCTGGCGGCGCAGCAAGCCTTTGCGGGCTTGCTGTGGGTCGATCATTTCGCCGATGGAAGTGACTGCCGGGATGACAACATCATCGGGAGCATTGATTTTCCGCGCAAAGCTGCTGCGCGTGAAACTACCCCCCAGCCAGCAAGTGCCAAGTTGGAGTGATGTGGCAAACAGGATGATTTGCTCCATCTGGTACCCGTAATCTTCTAGATTATTCTTGCCAGGCTGGATGGTGCCGATGATGAAACCGGTGGCGCCCTGGATGAAGCCGTAGGTGCCCAGATCTTTCAGCGCCTGGCTGTCCTTGCTCTCCGCAGCCACGAGTTGAAAATCAGGTTTTCCATGGAAGGGTCCGGCAGGAAGCGTGCCAATAAATTCTTGCAGTTTCTGGCGTTTTTCCTCGGAGATGGGTTCTTCCAGATAGGTTCGGCATGAAAAACGCTCGCGAATGAGAGTGGTAATGTTTTCTGTTGATTGCATTTTGTTCAAGCCCATCCATTCTGTTGATAGATTTTGAACCCGATTTGGAGCGCGGTTCGGATTTGTTCGAGTAAAACAGGATCGTTTGCCTTTATGTGGAAACAAGATTTGCCCTTGAGCAGTTTTAGCAGTTCAGGCTCAAAAGCCGTTCTTAATTCAGTATGCACGTAAATTGGCATATAGTAGAAACCCACGTAGCTTTTTTGAATGATCAGCCCGGCAAAGTAGACTTCTTTGCGCTTTCGGCCATCGATGATCAGGTCTTTAATTGACCAGAGATCATAGTGCGAATTATCGTCCATCTTTGGGCTCAAGGCAGGGGTGTAAGCCTGCATGAGGGTTTTGATGGATGCAAAGATAAGGTGAAGTTCATCCATTCTGTGATCCAATCTGGTAATCAGTTATTTTAAATCCTTGCCAGCGGCCAGTTCGTGAACCATCCAGACATTGGGTTCGATGTAAATACCCAGATCGGATTCTAGATCCATTTTCATTGGAATCAGCCCGCCTGGTAGCACATATTCAGCGCTTTGCAAAAATTTTAGACCGGTCCAGGTTTCCCAGTCGGCGCGTGTGCCACGAATATCCATGGCATGCCGGCAGGTTTTGATAATCGTGGCGCCTGCACGGACGTGGGTTCGCAGCCAGGCGTCGAAGGGCAGGCCTTGTTCGTTTTTCCATGAAATATAATCATCCATATCGATCAGCGGATATAGGCTTTTCTGGTTTGGCCGTACAGGAGCGATTAGGCGTTTGAATCCTTTTTTCTCACCAACTTCTCGCATTATCTGAACCATGCGGTTGCTCAAGCCCTGGTTGCGATAATCCGGGTGGATTGCAATCTGGATTGCGCATTGGGTACGCGGCTGAAGACCCTGCGAGTGATCAGCTACGGCCTGTATGAAAGCCCAATCCCAGCCCTCAGCGGGCAGGTCGTGTGGGTCTCCATCCCAGTGCAGCGCCAGGCTGTTGCCCATGGCCGCCGCTCGTCCTGTGCGGGTATCCAGCAGAGCGAACTGGTATTCCGGAAAGTATGTGAACAAGTTATCCCAAAGATCATCGGCCACTGGGTCATGCAGCATGAATTCAGGCCAGGAAGCGGATGCTAATCCGGAGACGAGTTCCTGATAATTGCGTGTATCCAGAGGTGTAATCAATTGTAAAAGAGAGTCGCGCATTATTTTCTCCGATCGAAGCCGATATTATTTGTTTTGTACGCGTTTTAGTACGGCCACTGTTTGGCCCGGCCGTTTTCGATCATCCATACATCGCTGGCGAAGCGTTCAATAAAATATCGATCGTGAACGACAGCCAGCACAGTGCCTTCAAAGCGGGCCAACGCTTGTTCGAAACGCGCCCGGGATGGAATATCGAGATGATTGATGGGTTCATCCAGCAGCAGAAAAGTGCTGCCTTGAGCTACCAGCATTGCCAGCTGTAAGCGTGTACGTTCGCCGAACGACAATGCGCCAACATCACGTAGTGCATCATCGCCGCTGAACAGAAAGAAGTGTAGAAAGTGACGTGTTTCGGTTTCAGTGAATGCTGAAATGTTTTGGATGACTTTTAGCGGACTCTGCAGTGGGTCGAGCATTTCCTGTTCCTGAGACATATAGCCTGTCTTGACATTCGCGCCTAGTTTGAGATGTCCAGAGAGAGGCTCCAGCTTTCCTGCGATGGTACGTAGCAAAGTGGTTTTGCCGGCTCCGTTTGGTCCGCTGATCGCAATGCGTTGACCGGCGCGGATATTAATATTCAGGTCATGAAGAATCGATGGATTTCCGGGGTAGCCAACCGCCAGGTTTTCGGTGATCAAAACGTCTCTTGACTGGTGGACGGACGATCCGAAATCCAGTTTGAGCTGCCAACTGGGGCGAGGCTTTTCGATGCGCTCTTCGTTAAGTATTTTTTCAATGCGGGCTTCAATGTTTTTTGCACGCCCGGCGGTGTTCTTTGTGGCGCGGTTCCCAAAAAAGCCTTTGGCGAATTTATCACCACCGTCAGCCTTACCGCCTTTTTTCATTTTGGTCAGGCCGCGCAAGTGTTGGGCAGCGGCGCTCAATTGTTCGAGTTGCGCCTGTTGGTCACTATAATTTTGCATCAACTGTGCCTGTTCAACTAATTTTTGTTCAAGATAGGCACTGTAATTGCCTGGGTAACTGTGCAATCTGCCGGCAGCCGGATCAAGCTCAAAAATGGTATCGACAGTATTATCCAGAAAAGCCCGGTCATGCGAAACGATCAGGGCTGCGCCGTTAAAACCGACTAACCAGTTCTCGAGCCATTCAAGCATGGCGATATCAAGGTGGTTGGTAGGTTCATCGAGCAGTAGTAAGTTCGGCTCGCTGAGCAATACCTGCGCAAGCATTAATCTTGTTTTCTGGCCTCCACTCAGATGCTGGATGGGAGTTTCCAAGGGGAGCTTGCCAATTCCAAGGTGACCGAGCACAGCAGCTGGTGCTTGCCTGAATGCCATCAACCTGGATAGGCAGGCGTCATATTGGGATTGCAAATGTGGATCGTCAGGGTATTGAGACAGGGCTGCAGCCAGGTTGGCAACCTGATCTCCGATAGCCTGCCTAGAAGGTTCGGATGTGTTTGCGGTGCTCAAACCCAGGCTGGAGCCGATGGTCTGATCGGCCGTAAATTCAAAGCCTTGGGCCAGGTAACCAATCCTGAGGTTGGAGCGCGTATGCGTCAGCGTCCCATGATCGGCTAGTTCCAAACCGGCCAGGATGCGAATGAGGGTGGTTTTGCCGCAGCCATTTGGACCGATTAGCCCGGTGCGTTCGCGCGGGCCAAGGTTAAAAGAAATGTCGTTCAGAACGGAGTGGATACCGTATGATTTGGTAAGGTGATGTGCAGTCAACATAGCGTAACCTGTTATAAAAATAAAAAACCGAGGGCAACCGCCCCCGGCTGGAATCATCACAGCGGGTCGTACCCAGGAAAAGTCGGTGATGTTCTACAGGTTTTTGTGCATTCCTTCTAACTCCTACAAATATTGACATCTTGATTATAACATGCCGGTCAACTGGACGGCGCGATATAAGCAAGGATGGCGATGAAATGTGCCAGAGCTCCCAGCATGACGAAAATATGCCAGACTTCATGAAATCCAAACTTGCCGGGCATAAAATCGAAGGTCTTGGTTATGTAAACCACGGCGCCCAATGTGTAGGTGATCCCGCCAGCTGCCAACCAGATCAAAGCGCCAAGCGGAAGCCGGGTCAGCATCTCATTGATGGCAAAGACTACCAACCAGCCCATCACAAGATATACACCTGCGGTAGTCCAACGGGGGGCTTTGATCACGAATATCTTGATAAGCACGCCGATCAGTGCAAATGACCAGATGATGCTTAACATGCCCCACTTCCAAAAGCCAGTGAACATGTTATAGCAGACTGGTGTATATGAACCGGCAATCAGTAAATAAATGGCGGAATGGTCAAATTTGCGGAGAATTTCCAGCACGTCTGGTTTGGCTTTAATCAGGTGGTAGCTGGCACTGGCTGAGAATAGTAAAATGACTGAGATGCCGTAAATTGCTAAGGAGATTTGTTTACCAGTATTGGCCCGAGCGATGATGAGTAAGGCGGTCAGCCCCCCGACAGCCGCGAAGGCAGCAAACAGGTGCGTCAGGCCATTGACGGGTTCGCGCAGTTTATTAAACATTATTTATCTACCTTTATAGTGAGCGTATGAAGCTCATTTTGTAAATGAATCACTGGCCTCGTCTAGCGTTCTGATCTGTGCTTCACTCAAGCGCCAGCCGGCAGCACCGGCATTCATCTCGGCTTGTTGTACATTTTTGGCGCCCGGAATGGGTAAAGAACCTTTACAAATACACCAGTTAATTGCTACCTGTGCGGCTGATTTGCCACCCAGGTCTTGGCCGATATTGGTCAACAGCCTGAGTAGTGGCTGGATGTCTTTGAGTATGCCCCCATATTTTCCGGCGCGCATGCCGGGAGGTGGGTTTTCTGGGCCATACTTGCCGGTTAATAGTCCCATGGCCAGTGGGGAGTAAGCGATCAGGCGAATGCCCAATTCCTGGCAGCGTTTCAGTAATCCATTTTTTTCGGCAGAACGGTTGAGCAGGTGAAATTCAACCTGGTTCGATGCCAATGGGATCTCATGTTTTGAAAGCACAGTATAAGCACGCTGCATCTGGGTTTTATCGTAGTTTGAAACGCCCACAGCGCGAGTCAGACCAAGGCGATGTGCAGCCGCCAGGCCTTCAACGTACGTCTCGATCGGGATGAGTGGGCTGGGCCAGTGGATCTGATAGAGGTCCACCCGATCCAGGCCAATTCGTTCCAGACTGCCACGCAGAGCGCGGGTGACGTTCCCTTTAGTCCATCGCCAAGGTAATGGGAAAAATTTTGTGGCTATGATAATTGGGGTTTCTGTGTTTTTTAAAAACTGACCGAGCAGTCTTTCTGATCGTCCATTGCCGTAAATTTCGGCAGTATCTACGAAACGCACGCCGTTATCGATGGATATTCTGAAACCGGCCTCAATATCGTCGTCTGTATAACCTTTGCCATAGTTCCACACCGTGCGGTCCCCCCAGGACCACGCCCCCAGGCCGATTTCGTTTTCATACAGGAATTGAATTGATTCTGGAATGTCAGATTGCATTGATAGGGTCTCCTCGTGGTGCGGCCCTATGCAGCGAAGGGGCTTTTCCATTAATTATTATTCTATCATAGCGCAAGTGGCAATTTGCTTGCGCTATGACAGAATCAACTATATACTGTATACTGATTAGTATATGATTGATTATCATCACCATGCCAATGCTGAACATATTCTCCAAGATAGCTGGGAGCTCTTTCAAAGAAAGGGATACCTGGGTGTCTCGATTGATGAAATTTGCCTGAGCTGCGGTATCACCAAGCCCACCTTGTATTATTACTTTAAGAATAAGGAGAACCTTTTTGTTGAAGTACTTTTGATGCGTCTACAAGGGTTTCGACGTGAAATTGAACAGGATGGCGGGCTGGAAGAAAAGCTGGTGCGTATCACCTTGGTGATACTTGATAGTTTTCAGTCAGATTATTCTTTGCTGGTCCGGGACCTTGAACACATTAAGACTCCTGAAAATGCTAGCAAGATCAGGGATGCTTTTTCTGATGAGCTCTTTTTGCCGATCACTGGCATTATGCTAAAGGCGGTTGAGAGTGGGTTGGTGCAGGGGGATGCTAAATTTCTGGCACATTTGTTTATGGGCATTGTGGAAAGTTATATAGCCCGTGCAAATGAATATAATCTCGATAACGCTTCTTTGGCCAAAAAACTGGTTTCTTTTTTTCTAAAAGGAGCAAAATTATGATCAGGAGGATGAATTATGTCTGACACAATGCGTATGTACGTTGAAGTTGGTTTCAATATTTCGTATCTGGTTGTTGTGTGGGTGATGACAATCATGATGACCATGCAGATGAGCCGGGTGGCAAAAGAAAATCGTGCCATCGCCAGCCTCTTCCGCTGGGCCTTTGTGCTGCTGGCTTTGGGAGACAGTGGTCACGTCGGGTTCAGGGTCGCCGCATATGCCCTGGGTGGGCTGGAAAAAAACAGCCTGTTGGTGGGCATAGGGGCCCTGGCAACGGCCATCACTGTTACGTTCTTCTACGTGGTGATGTTATATATCTGGAAAGAACGTTTCACTGGTAAATTTGGTCCGTTTGAATTCGTCTTGCTTGCCAGTGTTTTGGTGCGTATGATTGTCATGGCATTTCCGCAGAATGATTGGGGCAATACTGTCCCGCCTGTTTTCTGGGGGCCTTTTCGAAATTTGTTTCTGGTTATCCTGGGTGTGGGCGTGCTGTATCTATACATGCGTGATTCGAGCCGGGTGGGTGACAACTTGTTCCGCTGGATGGGGATTTGCATCTTTTTCTCGTATCTTTTTTACGCCCCTGTCATTTTGTTTGCACGTGATTTCCCCTTGGTGGGTATGTTGATGATCCCCAAGACGGTCATGTATTTGGCTATTCAATTTCTGGCCTACCGTGGATTGTGGCCGCAGAAAAATTCGCTTTCGCTGCAGGCAGCATCCGATTAATTTGAATTGAAGCCGGTCAGCGAGTTGGAAACGTATTCAAAAGTGGCTTCGCTGAGAGTCACTATAATTAGCAGCCGGAGATTTGAATTATTTATACATCAGTGGGTGCTGGCCCATGGTCTGAACCGCTGAAAGCATTTTCGTATAACCAACAAGCGATCAAGTGGTTGGTTATTATTGTTGCGGTAGTTATTGATTGTCGAAGCGACGCCTGAAAAGGGCTTAAGAAAATTCAGCTGCAAAAACCCTGGCGTGAATTTAAACCGCTAATTGACCAAATCGTGTACAATCTAAATTACAATAAATTGACCAGACCTGAGTGAACTCCAGCTGCCTCACCTGATGGTGAGGGGCTGGCGCTCCCTTAGTTCTAATGGAGTGCCAGTTGCTATATAAAGAACCGATGACCGAGCGGGCGGGTTCGGAAACCCCCGTTCAGCTTTGTGAGCGCTTGAAGCTGCCTTTTGGTGATGATTTGCGCCTGTTGACCCGCGCTCTGACCCACCGTTCATACGTTAATGAACATCCGGATGTTATTTCTGACAACGAGCGTCTCGAGTTTTTGGGAGACGCAGTTTTGGATTTCGTGGTCGGAGCCTGGGTCTATAATCATTATCCTGAGATGGCCGAAGGCGAATTGACCCGTATGCGTTCAGCGCTTGTCCGCACAGAGACCCTTGCCGAGTTTTCTCGTAAACTTAACCTGGGACAGGCCATGCGCCTGGGGCGTGGCGAATTGCAGGGTGGTGGGCGCGATCGGGATATTTTGTTGTGCGCAACCTTTGAATCGTTGGTTGGTGCCATGTATCAGCGCAGAGGGCTCGAAGAAACTAGAAATTTTATTATGCCACTGCTTGAGCCGATGGCTGAAACCATTCTGACCCAAATGCAGACTATCGATCCTAAGTCACGTTTGCAGGAGTTTACGCAGTCGCGGGGCTGGGGTATCCCAAGATATGCCACCACACAGTCCGATGGCCCCGATCACGCCAGGGTGTTTGTGATTGAAGTCTATATTAATTCAAAATCGATGGGAAAGGGCAGCGGGCCTTCCAAGCATGCAGCCCAATTATGTGCTGCCCAGCATGCGCTAGAAAATTTTGCCATGTTGGATACAGATTCTTCTATTGATTAATTTATTTGTGCCGGGCGTAAGATGTAACCAGGCTTTGACAGCTGGTTGTGTTTTGCGCTTGATTATTTTCAGGAAAGAATAACTTTCGACATGCCTTTACGCCTTAAATCTCTTGAACTGCACGGTTATAAGACTTTTGCCTCGCGCACCTTGTTTGAATTTGCCGATGGTATCACTGCTATTGTTGGTCCGAATGGTTCTGGTAAATCCAATTTCGCAGATTCGCTGCGCTGGGTTTTGGGCGAGCAATCTTTTAACTTGTTACGCGCGAAGAAGACTGAAGATATGATCTTTTCTGGTTCCGAGCATCGAACGCGCTCTGGAATGGCTTCAGTGACGATTACCTTTGATAATGATTCGGGCTGGTTACCGGTAGATTTTAGCGAAGTCGCTGTGACTCGTCGCGCCTATCGCGATGGCCATAATGAGTATTTGTTGAATGGGCAGACGGTTCGCCTGAAGGATATCAATGAGCTGCTGGCCCAATCAGGTCTCTCGGAACGCACCTACACTATTCTGGGCCAGGGCATGGTGGATGCCTCCTTGGCGCTAAAAGCGGATGAGCGCCGCCGATTATTTGAGGAAGCTGCTGGTATTGGGTTGTATCGTTCCCGTCGCGAAGAGTCGCTGCGCCGGCTGGAAAATACTGAACGCAACCTGGAACGAGTTCTGGATATTCTTTCTGAGTTGGAGCCTCGTTTGCGTGGTCTTGAAAGACAGGCCAGGCGCGCCCAGGATTATCTTCAAATTCAATCTGATTTGAAATTGATCCTGCGCGAATGGTATGGTTATCATTGGCACAGGTCACAAAAAGATTTAACTGAGGCTCAGATAAATGCACGGCAACAAGAAAAGACACTTAACGAGGCCCGCCAGAAATTTCATGATCTGACCAATGGTTTCAGTACAACACGTTCGCATTTGATTGAACTACGCACACGTTTGAATGAATGGCATCGTGATTCTGCTGGTCTTCACAACTTGAGTGAGACGGTTAACCGTGAGTTGGCCGTGCTTGAAGAACGCCGGCGTTCCCTGGGGGAGAGTCGCGAAAACACCTTGTCGGAGCGGCATCGTCTATTAGATGAAGAACGAGCTGCGCGTGAGCGTGTGGGTGAATCTAAAACCGAGTTTGAACGTACCCAGGCCGAAGCAGATGATGCCAAAGCGCAGGAGGCAGCTGCAAAAGCTGCTCTCAGTGCGCGCCAGTTTGAAAGAGCCGGGGTGGAGCAGAAGCTAAATACAGCCCGCCAAAACCTGAATAATCTAAACTCCCGTCGGGCTAACCACCAGGCGCATTTGAATGAATTAAAGACCCGGATTGATGCCCAGCGTGAGAAGCTCAAGTCGGCGGATATCGTGATTGCCACGGCCGAAGAATCATTCAGAGCGGCTGAGAAAAAACAAGTCACGGCACAGAAAAATCGCCAGCAGGCCGAGGTTTCATTTCAGCAGGCCGAGACCGATTTGACCGCTTTGCGCCAAAAATTAAGTGAGCTGGAAACCAGCCGCCGGGCACATCAGGATGAACGTAACGCGAAGGCCGGCGAACAAACTCGGCTGCAGGCACAGTTGGATGTGCTTGAACAAGCCGAGAAATCTCTTTCAGGGTTTGCAGATGGCGCCCGCTTTCTATTGGAGGCTGCCCGCAAATCCAACAATAATAGCACCCAGGGTCTATTGTCCGCCGCCCTGGATGTTCCCGCAGTTTATGAAACAGCCATTGCTGCCGCACTTGGCGATGCTTTTGATGTTGTCGTGATCGAATCTAGCAAGGGTGTTGATGAAGCGCTTGATTTGTTGGAAAAAGCCACCGGCCGCGCCGTCATCCTGCCGCTGGATGTGTCTTCTGCCGGAGAGCATGGCAATATTCCGGTTGGCGAGGCTATTATTGGGTTGGCTTCCGGGCTGATCAAAACAAAAGACGAATTTCGCCCGGCGGTCGACATGCTTTTGGGAAGCACAATTGTGGTGCAGGATCGCGCTGCGGCACGTAGTTTATGGGGAAAATTCCCAAAACTGCGCTTTGTTACCCTGGCTGGCGAAGTATTTCGACAGGATGGATTAATCGCTGCGGGGCGTGAAACCCGAGCGGCTGCGCTTGGCCGGCCCCGTGAAAAACGTGAACTGACCGAGCGGCTGGAAAAAGCGGTATCTGCACTGAATGTCCTGATTGAAAAACTGACCGGACTCTCGTCTGAGTTGACCGGTGTGCAAAAAGAAATCAGCTTGAGAGAAGAGGCAATTCGCCTGGCGCGCAAGGCTTTGAATGAAGCCACCAATCTTGAACAACAGGCTTCCCTATCGGTTGAATCAGCCAGGCGCCAGAGGGATTTTCAGGCCGGGCAAAAGGAAACTCTGACAAAAGAGGTGGCAGGCTCAGAACATGATCGTTCTGAAACAACCTTGATGGTGGAAGATGTGGAAGAGAAATTGGCCGATGCGCAGGATGTGATGCGCAGGCTGAATGGACAGATGGCCGGTTTGGCCCTGGATGAGTTGACAGCGCAGGTTACTTATTGGGGCGCAAGGGTCTCGGTGTCGCAAAGAACTGTAAACGATGCCCGCGCTCGTCAGGGTGATCGAGAACAAGTTCTTGATCGTGTGCAGAAACAACTGATCCTGGCACAAAACCGCGAGAGTGGTTTGGAAGCTTCTTTTGGCCAATTGGATATCGAAAAGAGCAGTTTGCAAACCCGTGAAAAAGATTTGAGCGAAAAGATCGAAGGGCTGCGCGTTTTAATAGATCCGGCTGAGGCTGACCTGGCCGAAGCTGAAAAACAGGAAACGGCTCTCCAGGAACAGGAAGTTAGCGCTCAGCGGGTGCTGGCCAATGTGGAGCGTTTGTATTCACAATTGCAAATTGAACTTAACCGCAAGCAAGAAGGGCTGGAGAGCCTGAAGCGGAGGGTAGAAGAAGATTTTGGCCTGGTGCAGTTTGAGTATGACGCCCCAATTACTGGCGCTGTGCCCTTGCCGTTGGGCGATATGGTAGAAACTCTGCCGTACGTAACAGTGTTATCGCCTGATCTGGAAGATAGTTTGATGCAAAAACGCGCTCAGATTCGGCGCATGGGTGCTGTGAACATGGAAGCCCAGCAAGAATACGAATCGGTGAAAGAGCGTTTTGAGTTTATGACAACCCAGGTTCAGGATCTTAAGCAGGCCGAATCTGACTTGCGGGAAGTGATCGCTGAGCTGGATGAGCTGACCAAACGGGAATTTTTCAAGACTTTCGAGGCCGTTGCGATAGAGTTTAAGTCCATTTTTACGCGTTTGTTTGGTGGTGGCTCGGCACGGCTTATCCTGACCGATCCGGATCATCTGACTGAAACAGGCATTGATATTGAAGCCAAATTGCCCGGACGCCGCGAGCAGGGTCTTTCGTTGCTTTCGGGTGGCGAACGCTCATTGACCGCAATTTCGCTGGTGTTTGCGTTACTAAAAGTATCGCCCACCCCTGTCTGTGTAATGGATGAGGTCGATGCGATGCTTGACGAGGCCAACGTTGGCCGTTTTCGCGACCTGTTGGATGAACTGAGCCAGACCACTCAGTTCATTGTGGTTACTCATAACCGTAATACCGTTCAGGTGGCAGACGTGATCTATGGGATTACCATGGGGCGTGATTCCGCCAGCCAGCAAATCTCACTCAAGTTGGATGAAGTCAGCGATGAGATACTCGGGAACCGGGGCTAAAGCCTCTGCAGATAGCCAAATAAAAAACGCCGCTCACAGAAGAGCGGCGTTTCTTTTGTTAGTTAACTTCAGTAACGGATCAGTAGATAATGAATATTATCGCTTTTCACGTTTGTTATAACCGGGTGATTACTGTCCGGTGCTGGATGGCAAAGCAGGTTCTGTTGGGACGATGGTCTTCCACAGATCGTTGACCGTGACGCTCGACGTATCGCGCAAATTCTTCAGAAATGTGCTGAAGGCAGTTTGTTTGTTGGTCGTGATCACCTGATCGGTCAGGGAGCGGTTTTCGTGTCCAATTGCCTGGATGATGTGGAAACCAAAATCGCTCTTAATTGGAGCGCTAATTTCCCCAACCTTCAGTGCGAAAGCGGCTTCTTCAAAGGGTGCCACCATGGCACCTTTTCCGAACCAACCCAGATCTCCGCCCTTGTCTTTTGAACCGGTATCTGTAGAAACTTCGGATGCAATCTTGGCAAAATCCTCGCCAGCTTTCAGACGGGCAAGAACTGCATCGGCTTCAACCTGGGTTTTAACCAGGATATGGCGGGCCCAGACTTCTTCCTGGAATGGTTTCTGATCTTTGGTTATATCGGCCATCAGTTTGTCTCGCAGCAGGCTGATTTCGACAAGGCGGCGGTAGCCAGCTTCATCCATGCCAGTGTCTTTCGTCAGACCGTCAATGCGCTCTTTAGACAGGGTCTTGTAACCTTCAGCATTGACTGCGGTGGCAGTCGGTACGCTGGTGGGTTTAGGACCGGTTGTGGGGGTTGGCGCGATGGGCGTAGCCGTGGCTTTCGGGTCAGCGGTTGCGGTTGGAACCGGCGAGGCCGTAGGCGTAATGGTTACGATGGCAAGCGAAGTGGGATTGGCAGTCGGGCTGACCACTTCGGTTGGGGTCGGGGCACTGGTTGGGGTGCCATTGGGGAAGTATTGGAAACTTTCCTGCAGAGCTTTGTCCAATTCTTCGGTGCTGACAGAAATGCCACGTTTCTTGGCTTCCTGGCGGATCAAGCGGTCGTTGATCAGTAGGTCAACAACTTCCTGGCCCATAACATCGGTAGATTGGAGCCGGTTGGCATCCTGTTTTAGCATCGGGCCAAAATTGGCATCATTGATAGGGTCTTGGACACCGAACATCTGCGCATATTGCATGTACTGCATGTAGCGATTGATGGCCTGGATACGTTGGACCTTCACCTGGGTTTGGAATTCACCAGCAGTGATTCTCTCGCCGTTGACGTTGGCAACTTCGCGGTAGGGCAGCAGGACTGTATTGGATAGAAATCCGTAACCTACAATCCCCGTTACCAGCAAAATAATGACCACAGCTGCGATGCGAATGATACGTTCCTGGCGGCGAACAACTTCAAGGTGAGCCAGGTGTTTTTTATTAATATGTTTTTGGTTTGGCATACGAATCTCACACAATGATCCGGGGCATGGAGGGACGTCGCGTGCGGCGTCCATTCCATGCCCCGGTCTGTGATTCTCTTAGTCTTCCCTGCCGCCACCCACAAAGGGTAGTAAGGCAATGTTTCGGGCGCGTTTCACTGAACTAGCCAGATCACGCTGGTGTTTGGCACAAGTGCCGGTCTGACGGCGTGGGCGAATTTTGCCCTCTTCGGTTACATAGCGCTTGAGCATGTCAACAGCCTTGTAATCGATGTGTAAATTCTTATCAGAGCAGAAGGCGCAAATCTTGGGGCGCGAAAAATAGCGACGTTCGCCGCCTTGACCGCCTTCTTCTCCTCCTTTGTCTCTATCACGATTGTAGTCCATAACTATCTCTCCACATGCGGCTTGTGAGAACCGCAGTCAAAACTAGAAGGGGAATTCATCCTCGTCGGTGGTCGGGATGTCGGATGTGTCGGATGTGTCGGAGGCTTCTGCCGGGTGGCTTGCACCCGCGACCGCTTCACGGCGATCGCCAAGCATCATCATTTCGTTGGCTACCACTTCAACGCTGCTGTGTTTGTTACCTTCTTTATCTTCCCAGCGGCGGGTTTGTAACCGGCCTTCGATATAAACCTGCTGGCCTTTGGTTAGATACTGTTTGCAGATTTCTGCCAGGTTACCCCAGGCAACGATGTTAAACCACTCGGTTTCGCTGTGACGTTCACCGTCGACCGTGTTCCAGGAACGACTGGTAGCGACTGTGAAAGTTGTCACTGGCCGTCCGGATGGCGTGTAACGCATTTCCGGATCACGACCTAAATGACCAATGATCATCACTTTATTCAAGCCCCGGCTCATATTCTCTCCTTAACACTAAACTTTACCGACGGGATACTGAATTATTCAACCACTGTGAGCATTGAACGAATCACAGATTCCTGGAAACGGATATTGCGTTCCAGTTGAGCGGTGGCAGCTGGGTTCATGTTGAGGTGCAGTAGTACATACTGACCTTCACGTTGTTTGTTGATGTGATAAGCCATCCGACGACGACCCCAAACATCCACCTTGTCGACGCTGCCGCCTGTTTCTGTGACCCAACCACTAACCTTCTCGACAATTGCTTTAAAAGCATTTTCGTCCAGGTCAGGGTGGATAATACAGACCAATTCATAAATACGCATAGGGAAAAAACCTCCTTTCCTCGGGATAAGCCCCCGGTCAGAGCGTCGTAGACGCAAGCTGGGAGCGGAAAGGGTCGCACGAATGTACGACCGATGAAAAGCGGACTAGATTTTAGTCTATAAATTGCCAATTGGGAAGGATCAATTTTAGGACTAGTTTCAGAGAGATCATTTCGATTTAGCCCGCGCGAATCTATGCGAAGAATCCATGGGTAGATTGTGGCCGGCAGGTTTTCATTGAAATGGGGCAGTGGAAACGGGTGGAATTGGAATTCCGTCAACCTGAGGTGCACAGCAGCGGCTGAAATTGTAATTTGAGGAAGGTTATGTGGACTATTATCGACAGGCTCAGTTTCAGAACTGCTTTATTTTGGGTGCTGGTTCAATTATTTCTCATGGTAACATTTTTACCAGTTTTCAGGTTGATCAAAATATGATCAACGTCATCAGTCCGATCCAGAATCCAACCTGCTCAGGTAATTGCGGGTATTCAGCGTTGAATTTTCGGAATACTTCACTTTTAGGTGGCTATCAGGTTTCATTGTTACGTACTGCCGCCGATTGATATTTATGGGAAAGGATGATTTGATGAATAAAAATAAATATGATCTCGATACCCCTTGTTTGGTGCTGGATATGGATATTCTGGATGCTAATCTTCATAAAATGCAATCCAGCGCCAGCCAGGTTGGCAAAAACCTGCGGCCGCATAGCAAAACACACAAGTGTTCGGCGCTGGCGCGCAGGCAAATCGAAGCTGGAGCCAAGGGGGTTTGTGCCGCAAAGGTTTCGGAGGCTGCGGCTCTGGTTAGGGCCGGTATTGATCAGATTCTGATTACCGGGCCGGTGGCAACCCCGCAAAAAGTGAGCAGGCTGGTTGATCTGCTGGTAGAGTCGCCTTCCTTGATGACCGTTGTGGATCACCGCGAGAGTGTCGATCTGCTGGTGGCGGCACTACGTGAAAGACGCTTGAGAATGGATGTGCTGCTAGATCTGGATGCCGGGTTGAAGCGTACTGGCGTAAAACCGGCGCAAGCCTTGGAATTGGCGCGATTTATTCTCTCACAGCCAGAACTGCGCCTGGTTGGGATTCAATCTTACGCCGGACAGGTGCAGCATATTCCTGATTATGCTGCCAGGCAATCTGCTTCGCTGACCTGCTTGCAGCAACCTGCCGCGGTTTTCCGCGAGTTGCAGGCTATTGCGGATTCTTGCCATATTTTCAGCGCTTCAGGTACTGGCACCTTCGATATTGATGTTGCAGTGCCTGAGTTGACCGAGCTGCAGGTCGGATCTTATGTTTGTATGGATGCAGAATACCTTGCAGTTGGTTCGGCTGAGCGTCCGGGGCAGTTTGCTGCTTTTGAACCTGCTTTGCGTTTGCTCAGTTCGGTTGTTAGCCGTAACCAGTCTGGGTTTGTGACCGTAGATGCGGGCTTAAAAGCTCTCTACCGGGATGGCGCTGTGCCGCAGATTATTGGCCCGAAAAATTCAGGGTTGGTATACGAATGGTTCGGAGATGAATATGGTCGGGTAATCTGTCCGGCTGATCAAGATCTTCCAAAACTTGGCACAGTCCTCGAATTGGTTACCTCGCACTGCGATCCAACAATCAATTTATTTGACCGGTTTTACCTTACCCGCGGTTTTGATGTGGTTGGAGAATGGCAGATTGATTTGCGGGGCTGCAGCCAATAATTGCGATCGCAGGCAGGCTCTGAGAAAGGGTAGAACTATTATCTTGTGGTGAAGCCCTGAGCTTTGATTGTGGAAAATCAATCCAAATGTCATTCTGATATTGGCACGTAGGCCAACGCATGGTCAGGCTTGCCAGCCCATGCTGCTTTGTGCAATTGGAGAATATGTTTGGAGCATGATTTCCTCTATTTTGCAGGCATTGACTGTGATGATTAAAATCTTAGCCTGATCACGGGCAGTACATGCGGAATTAGCAGAACTATTCCTGTCGTTAATGTAGACCCGGTGCTTGATTCATCAAGCACCGGGTCTGTAATTTCTGATCTCATCCATAGGGACGATTTTAGGTAAGGAGAATCCGGGTTTACTTTACATAGATCGGGTTGCTGAAGATCCAACCGCGGCGCAGCCCCAAGTAGCGGCGGTAGACTTCGACTCGGTATACGCCAGGTTCGGTTGTGATGTGAGTGCAGGTTTCACGCGAATCCCAGCGCTTAAGCAGTTTGCCATCCTTGAGCAGGCGGCATTCGCTGATCTGTGGCAGTTTTATATTGAAGGTTACGCCGCCATTCGCTGAAATTTCATCACCCATCAGAGCGGTGTTTTCACGTCCTTGAGCGGTGAAGTTGAAACCACGCGTGGAAGCAGGCAGGTCATAGGCCACAAAACAGTGTCCAGATCCGAGCGCAGCATAGATCATCTTGCGATCGGCCTCAATGCTGCCTGTTAGCAGAGAAGGGGTCTGGATGTGAGTAGTGATACCCCGAAAATGGAATTCATAAGGGTAAACGGTCTTGTGCAGGGGACCGGCGTTTGCGGGCAGAGCATGGGCATCTGCGCCGCCGATCGCGACCACTTTTTTACCAAGGTTGAGAAGTTCGTCCCATTTTTCCAGGTGCTCGTGAGGCGGTTGGTGGTTGAGAAAGGCCGGAAAAAAAACGTAAAAAAGAATATGCATTAAGGTTTTTCCCTGGATCTTGAGTTCGCTTAGGCTATTCCACAGTTCGATACCGGTATAGCCGTGCACGTCCCAGTCTACCCAGGAAATATCCGTCTCCTTAATGGGTGGGCACTCAGGATCGTACAGGTGTGCAATAAAGGAGAGACCACCCTCCTCGCGAACTTTGTCGATCAAGATTTGCGGGTTTGGCGCATAACTAGCCAGTTCGCGTCTTGCGTTGAAAACCAACAAATGGTTTCTTTGTGGCTGGCGTGCCTGATCATGGATCTCCTCGCCAATAAGCAGCAATGTGCGCCGCCGGCCTTCTTTGTAATATCCTTCCGGTCCGTCAACTAGCACATTGTGGTCTGTCACAATAACGGCATCCAGGCCAACTTTGAGGGCCGCATCTACAATATCTTTGTGCGACCCCGTTCCGTCCGAGTAAGTGGTGTGCATGTGCAGGCTGATGACCAGTTCTTCCATTTATTTACCTCGGTATTTTCTAATTGGGATAGTAGGCTTGTTCCAACAAATTTTGAAACAAGCCTGTTATTGTCACTATTTTTATCTTTATTGATTATATTAGTTGTCACCCATTCTGCACAAGGATCAAAGCAAGCCGGGAAGGTTTTGCCGGGGGTTTAGGCGAAAAAAGCCAGTAACTACCTTTGTAGAATGCGAGAACCAAAAATCTTTCCGAGAATCCACCGATTTTGTTCCAGTCCTGAGTTATACTACTTAAGTGTTTGGGCAGCATCAGTGCAAAGTGCCAAAACAGAAATACCGTTTTAAGATCTGCTGCATTTTTTGACTTACGAATCCCGGAAAAGCGCAGTATAATCTACCCGTTAAATTCGCAGGAGCCAGGAAGAAAAATAAATGAAAACTTATCTTGAAATTGGGCTAATTATTACGTCTGTCACATTGATCATCAGTGTGATTATGCAGAGCAAGGGCGCGGGTTTGGGTGGCCTCACTGGCGCTGACACTGGTGGTGTTTACTCCGTCCGCCGTGGTATTGAACGAACCCTGTTTTATATCACAATCGGTCTGAGCGTTCTGTTTTTCATTTTGGCGATCGTTGCCATCTTCATCAAGAACTAACTCCTTCTCCCGGAAGAGCTTCGGGATGCTATTCTAAGTTATTGAGAGGCCGCTTCATCAGGTCTGGGCCAAAAGCTGGCCTGTCCTGGAAGAGGCCTTTCTTCGTTTCTATATGATAAAAAAATTACGCTGGCAAATTCTGGTTGTTGTTGTTACCCTTCTGGTTGTGGCGGTGCTGCTATTCACGCCTGAGCCCGGTCAGCAGGTTTTTTCTCCCAAACCCGCAGAAGGTGGTGTTTATACTGAGGGCCTGGTGGGTTCGCTTAGTCGCTTGAACCCCCTGCTTGATCAGAATAATTCTGCTGACCGTGACATAAATCGTCTCTTGTTTTCGAGTCTGGTAACTTTTGATGCGCGTGGTTTGCCATTGCCTGGGTTGGCGGATTCATGGGGTGTGTCTCAGGATGGTACCATCTACAATTTTTCCATCCGGCCGAGTGCAGTCTGGCACGACGGTACGCCTGTCAGTGTAGATGATATTATCTTCACAATCGACCTTATCAAAAGTGATTCGTCGTTATTCCCTGCTGACGTGCGCGAAATGTGGAAACTGGTGGAAATCAAGAAATTAAATGATAAAACAGTCCAGTTTGTTCTGCCCGAACCTTTCGCCCCATTTTTGGATTACCTGACCTTTGGCTTGCTTCCCAAGCATATATTGGATGGAACACCGGCAGATCAATTAGCCGCTTCAGCCTTTAACCTGGCGCCAGTTGGCAGCGGGCCATACCGCTTTGAGCGTTTGATCGTGGAAAATGGGCAGGTTGCGGGTGTAGAATTGCGCGCATTTGACAAGTATTTTGGTCATAAGGCTTTTATCGACCAGGTAATCTTTCGTTACTACCCGAATGCTTCGGCCGCACTGGACGCTTACCGCCAGGGACAGGTGCTGGCTATCAGCCAGATCACTCCTGATATCCTTCCGCAGGCATTGGCCGAACCGGCGCTTAATCTTTATACTGGCCGGCTGCCTGAACTGAGTCTGGTAATGTTTAACTTGAATAATCCGGAAGTGCCTTTTCTGCAGGACGCTAAACTGCGCCGCGCGCTGTTGGTCGGATTAAACCGTCAGCAAATTGTGGACAAACTATTGGCCGGGCAGGCGATTGTGGCAGATGGGCCACTCTTCCCTGGAACTTGGGCTTATTATGAAAAAATCGAACATTTGAATTATGATCCTACAGCCGCCATCAGTTTGTTGAAAAGCGCGGAATACAAAATCCCGGCTGCTGGTGGTGATATTCGCGAAAATAAAGACGGTCTGCTGCTGGAACTGAGCCTTCTGTACCCGGATGATTCATTGCATGCCTCAATTGCGCAGTTGATTCAGACCAATTGGGCGCAGCTGGGGGTTAAAGTAAATCTGGAAGCGCTTCCATACGATAGCCTTGTGAATGACAGGCTGGTTTCACGTAATTATCAGGTAGCCCTGATCGATTTAAACCTGATGCGCTCTCCAGACCCCGATCCATATCCTTTCTGGCATCAATCTGAAATCACCGGCGGGCAAAACTACAGTCAGTGGGAT
>CAINXK010000014.1 GCA_903854805.1 uncultured Anaerolineae bacterium | reverse complement strand
CCCTGGGTGGCTGTTTTCTTGATCCATGCCAATGCGTTTTCTTGGGTATAAGGTGGAATACCAGAACTGATCAGCAGAACGTTGCCAAGCTGTAACACCTCGCTGCGGGTGTAGCCGAACATTTCGGACATCTTTTCATTGATATCGAGGATGGCGCCTGTCTGAGGGTCGTGGATAAAGATTGCATCATTGATCGAATGATAAATTGCGCGAAAGCGTTCTTGCGCCTGTTGCAAACGTTGCGCCGATTGCTGGTTGCTGCGCAAAATTGACTGGGCAATCAGGCTAAAAGCCAGCAGGATCAGCAGCAGCACGATCAGGTCACCGGTATCAGAATAATCGGAAAATAATTGAGCATTGGGAACGAACCTGGTCGTCACTGCCAGGAGCATAACCAGACCTGTGAAGTATGGGATCGCCCGCGAACTAAACAATAATCCAGTGAAGAATATGAATGCTGGCCAGGCGATGATGGCCACATCGTGGATGCCATACCCTGAAAAAACATTAAATTGAATGACCATCAAAAGGATGGTCACCAGCAGCACAGCAGAATGGTTGACATAGCCGGCCCGGTTTAAGAGCCATCCAAAAATACTTACCAACGCCAGCAGGAATAACGACAGGTAAGAATTCATGTCATAAAAATACATGACGCTTCCGCCAAGCACAGCGGTTACAAAAGTAACTCGATAAACGAAATTCACCAATTTTTGTTTGTCACTCTCAAGCGCCGCACGTTCGAATTCTTTTGTCAGAATTTTTTGAAATAACTTCGGTACTTTCATCATCTACCCTTACCCTTTTGCTTTCGTAAACCCTGATTGCTAACTACCGCTAATAATGTCGATCAGCATTTCGCAGACGCGTCTCTGAGCATTTATCCAATGGTAGCTTCATTGGATAAAATTAGCCCGGCTCTGACAAGTCTGCATGTCAAAACGGGGCGTGAGATCACATTTGTTTATCGCCAGTAATATTTATGCTGATTCCCGCCTGTATGAAAATTTTCTTCCGCCTGTTTCCATTTCGGAATATCAAAGCGTGCCAGCCCCAAATTCTTGCTACTATGCGCCGCCAACCGATCAAACACCCCAAGACAACCAGGTCCGCGGTCCTTGAATCCCTGGAATGCAAGGACAGGCTGCGCTCTGGCTGTCTTCGGCTAGCCACTCTTACGGAATACATTTGCGGACCCGGTCGCTTCATATAATAAGTAATAAGTGTTCATTCTCTGAATTTGAAATTCTTTAAATTCATTATCCATTAAGCAGATACAAGTGTCAAGGAAATATCAGCTTGATTCCAGCCTGGCCCCCGGCTGCGAAATTCCATTGGTTGGATTATTGAATGAAATGATGTTACGGTGTGCACACATACAGGTACAATTAACCTATGAAAGGATGGATGAAATAAATGAGCAAGAATACAGTCCTTTTAGGTTTTTGGTTATTTTTGTCGGTTTTGTTTTCTGCATGTAGTACACATCCCCCGTCGTTGGATGTTTCTGCAATACAGACAGCTGCAGTTGAAACAGTTTTGGCATTTAGAGCGCCTCATCCGCCCTGCGGGCACCTTCCCCAAATGCGACTGGGGAGCGTCGAATTTGGGGAAGGAAGCAGCCCTCTGTGGAGTATTGATGAAAATAAAAATTTTCAGCCAGCGGCCTGGTCTTGTCCCTCTCCCGATTTCGTCCCGCTGGGCTTGCGGGGCGCAATCGGGGGAGGTTAGGAGGGGGCCATGCCACACCCATCCAGAAGCACCCCTAAAATCAAGCGCCTGGCCATTGAACTGCGCCATGAACTCACTCCCGCT
>CAINXK010000013.1 GCA_903854805.1 uncultured Anaerolineae bacterium | reverse complement strand
AGACCAGAGCGCATATCCCAGCCAGGCCATAGCCAACCCCACCGGCACTGCGAATAACCGATCGAATGGGTGGTGAACCACGGTTGACAGAAGGGGGGGCAATATGACACCCACTGCAAGTAGCGCGCCCGCCCAGCGCGGCAGGACACGGGCGCGGAACGTAGCGATGCCAAACAAAAGTCCACCGAGCACATATCCAACAACCCCTATTAGCAGCCCATAGACGTTTGGGAGAGCGCCGAGGTTAAACTCACCTGGGGTGTTGGTAACCATCCCCAAAAGTCCCTCGACAAACTTCGGCGCTGCATTCGCCACCACCGGCGAAATAAAGGCTTCGATGAAATGGAGGGCCACTGAGAACGCCCAGAAGCCGCTAAACAGGAGAAAGCCCGCCAGACCCAGCCAACCTGATTTTTCCACCTGTCTGGCGTAGAGCCCCGCAAGGCCAAGCATACCCAGGATATCCATGACGATGCTCAAGTAGTGGACGATCGCCCAGCGGGCGGTGGTGACTGACGAAAAAACGTCAAGTGGATGGATCGCCTGAACAGTGATATACAGGATCCCTGACCCCATCGCTGCCAAACCTGCCCAACGGATGACTTTCGAGCTTGTTATCTGCATTTTGTTCTCCTTGATCGCGGTCTTTGTATTGATGGTCATGAGTTTGTCTCCTTTTTTGAACGATATCGATAAGTGTTGAAAGGCATAACTGCCTGTTTGGGTTCGACTAAGTACAATATACAAATAAATGTGGGGAGCTGTCATCCCCATGTGTGGGGATATATGTGGGGATATAAGGTAAAGTATGCGAGAATTTCTCAGGGGGGCCAGAGAAAATATAGACCCTGCCAGGTAAACCATGAATGCTGGCATACCTGGCAGGGCTAAGTGTGGTGCTTTTGTGCGGTTAGATCAAACCGAGTTCGGCGGCGCGCTTGACGGCCGCCCGGCGATCATTAACGTTGAGTTTGCTGAAGATGCTCTTGGTGTGTGTGCGCACTGTGCTCAAGGCGATCACGAGTTCGCGGGCGATTTCGGGTCCAGACAGCTCGGTTTTGAACAAGTGCAGAATTTCAAGCTCGCGCTGGCTGAGCGGTTCGATCAGAGATTGTGAAGCAGGAGTAGTAAGGAGAGGCGCTTCGCCTGCGCTGCTTTGTCCCTCAGCTTCAAATCCTGCCAACAGCTTGCCCGTATAGCCTGGCATGATCCTGCGAGCGGCAGCTTCGCGAAGCAGTTGCGCCATGGGTAAACCTTCATCCAGAAACATGCGCATGTAGCCCTCCGGCTCCGCCAGCGTCAGGGCTTGCTGCAGCAGCTTGACAGCAGCCGGGATGTCGCCTTGCGCCTGGTAAGCAAGCGCCTGCAATCCCAGGATTTCAATGACATTTCCTAACCGCCCGCCTTCTTGCGCTGCTTTCAGGAGCCGCTCGAGTAGTTTCATTGCATCAAGAGTGGAGCTGTCTTTAGGGTTGTTTTTAGATTGGGCTAAGAGTACCCGAGCCAGGGTGATGTGTTCAAACTCGCGCAGGTAAGTGAGCTCGTCCTGGTTGGACAGTCCCTGCTCACGCGCCCAATCAAGAACTTCAGTCAGCCGACCCTGTGCGATCCACACGCGTGTCTTCAATGCCGGGATTGGTCGCACATTTGGGGAAAAGTCGCCTATATACAGGCGCTCCGCCTCATCGAGCAGGTCGAGCGCGCCGTCCAGAGCGCCTTCGGCCTCCCGGATGCGCGCCAGCGCCACGCACCAGCGATACGGGTTTTGGGGTAACCCGGTATGTTCGCCCTGATCCTTGCTTTTCTGCAGGTATTGGCTGGCGGCCTGCAGATCGTTCTGCTCAAGGTAAAGCTCGCTCATCCCCACCAGCATATCGGCTGTGCCTCGCATGGTTGGCGTTCCGTGCTCAGCCGCGAGCTGTAATGCTCGCTCGTAGGTGCGGATGGCCTCGCGGAGATGACCCTGCGCAATGGTAATATCCGCCAGGGCGAGGGCACAGCCGATTACATCAGAGATGAAACCAGCCCGCCGAATCCAGGAAATGCCATCGGCATACATGCGCTGGGCTGCATCGAGATCTCCATCTGTCCAGTATGCGAGCCCCAGAAGTGTCGCTGCCCCGCCGCGCCTGAGAAAGTCGTCTTCCGCCGCGACATCGAGAGCCCTCCGGGCGTATTCCATTGCGCCGGGCACATTGCCGAGTAGCAAGGCCTGTCCTGCGCGGTGTACAGCGACCGCACCAGGCAACCGGCGAAACTCTTCTGGATCAGCTACAACCATTGTCTCAGACACAACATCCGACCACTCACGCCCGTCATCCGTCAGGATCAGCCAGCGCTCAGCGGCCAATAGCCAGGTTTCCACACCCTGGATCTCGCCGTTTCGCATTATTGCCCCGGCATACAAATTACAGAGCACAGGACGGTCACGGACCAGCGCATCCGGAAGCGCCTTAAGCCAGCCAAGCAGGATGACATCCTGCCTGTTCCGGCTCATCGCTGGAAATATTTGTTCAACCAGGTCCGCCGCCCGCTCGAAGTCCCCGCCAGCCAGCGCGTGGCGGATCGCATCGGCTGTCGAACCATTCTGCTCGTACCATTCACTGGCGCGTCGATGCAGAGTAGACACCAGATCGGGCTGCTCCGCCAGCAAGTGCATATGAAGGACATCGGCAAAAAGATGGTGATAGCGAAACCAGTAACGCCTGTCATCCAGCGCAATAAGAAAGAAGTTGCCGCGCTGCAAGTTCTCCAGGCGCGCCTTGCCTCCCGGCTGGCCGGTGACAGCCTCGCACAGCGAACCATTCAAGCGCTCAAGGATGGCGGTCTGGATCAGGAAGTTTCGAACAGCTTCAGACTGGCGCTTCAAGACCTCTTCGACCAGATAGTCGACAATATAGCGGTGATCTCCGGCAAAGGCCTGGATGAAACCTGAAACATCTTGATGCCCCTGCATCGAAAGCGCGGCCAACTGTAGACCGGCAACCCAGCCTTCCGTTCGGGCTTCCAGCACGGCGATGTTTTCACCGGTGAGGTTCAGGCCCATTACCTGGTTGAGAAATTCGGCAGCTTCAGATGGGCTAAAACGCAAATCAGCGGCGCGCAGTTCGGTCAATTGGCCCCGCACACGTAAGCGCGCCAGGGGTAGATTGGGATCTTCACGGGAGGTGATGACCAGGTGCATGTGTGGCGGCTGGTGCTCGAGCAAAAAAGTCAGGGCATTGTCAACTGCCTTGGAATCGAGCATGTGGTAATCATCAAGAACGAAGATGAAATTCTTTGGGATCGCGGAGATCTCATTGAGCAGGGTTGTCAGGATCAATTCAATCAGCGGTGCTTGGGTGTCCTGCAGCACTCCCAGTACCCCCGCTCCAATATCCGGCTCAATCGACTGCAAAGCCCTGACGAAATACGTCAGAAAGCGGGTGGGGTCGGTATCGCCTTCGTCCAACGAAAACCAGGCGACCCTCACACCTTCTCCACTCCCATTGGGAAAGGGGTTGGGTGTGAGGGTCGCAATCCATTCGCTGAGCAGCGTGGTTTTGCCAAAACCGGCCGGGGCAACGATAAGGGTCAGTTTGCGGCCAACAGCGAGACCCTTGTTGAGCTTCCCGATCAGATCAGGACGCGCGACAATTTTAGACCGTGGCGGCGGTATGTAAAGTTTAGTGGCTAAAATTGTTTTTAACATACAATTATTATAGTCTAAATTTTATAAAAAAGATCGGATATACCCAAAATCGACAGATTGTCAGGTCACCAACCTGCTGGCGTTGTTCCAAGCGAAGACAGCCTTGCAAATCAAACCATCCAATCCGTATCCAGTTAAACCGCACGCGAGTCAGACCAGTGCATTTTAGTTACCCATCCAACGAACGAGCCACGGTTACGACTACATTCCCTTTTTTTTGTCCAGAATCAACATATCTGTGAGCCTCGGCAATTTGCTCCAAGGGATAGCATCTATCAATCACCGATTTTATCTTTCCCGTTTCAATAAGCTCTTTGATGAAAATTAAATCTTCAGACTTCTGGTTGGCTGCCCCAAAAATTACTTTCTTGCCTTTTCCCATCGAAGTCAATCGCCCTCGAATTATCTGGGCTGGCCCGGGATTTCCTAAAAGATAACGACCATTTTGCTTTAAACAACCGACAGTACCCGAAAACGAACCCTTGCCCATCACATCAAAAATAACATCATAGGTTTCAGCCCGTTTCGTGAAATCCTCTTGAGTGTAATCTATGACGTGGCTTGCGCCAATCGAGCGCAGCACGTCCAATTTGCCCGCGCTGTCCACACCGGTCACTTCCGCCCCAAAGTACCTGGCAAGCTGGACAGCAAAAGTACCGATACTTCCTCCGGCGCCGATAATCAAAACCTTTTGTCCTTTTTGGATATTTCCTCTTCTGAGAAAATGCAATGCCTCAAGTCCTCCGGTGGGAACAGCGGCGGCTTCCTCATAGGTCATATTGACCGGCTTATTTGCCAACACCCCCATTTTGGGATGCTCAGGCAGACATTTGTACTCGGCGTAAGCACCAAAACCAAGACCGGTGGTTGCGAAAACCTGGTCACCTCTCTTGAACAGTTTGACATCTTTGCCAACGGAATCAACTTCCCCAGCCAGTTCCTGGCCAAGGATAATATCTCTTGGTTTTCTGAAACCCATCAATATTCGCATGGGAAACCGGAACAAGAAAGGGATTTTGAGACTGCGCATCTCACAGTCCCCGGCAGTTACGGTTGTCGCCATTATTCTTACCAGTACTTCATTGTCCTTAAGAGTCGGTTTTTCGATCTCTCTGAGTTCAAGACCATCTGGCGGTCCGTATTTTGTCCATACAATTGCCTTCATAAATAATCCTCTCAGATCTGGTCAGGTTTGGTTTTTCTACGCCACTGTGATGACGACTTTTCCCTGGGCATGTCCTTCTTCAAGATATCGAATCGCTTCAGCCGTTCTATTCAGTGGGAAACATTTATCAACCACAGGCCTTACTTTGCCCCTTTCGATGAGTTCCTTCATAATAACCAAATCGTTTTGGTTGGGTTTCGCTACTCCCATGTTACCCATTTTCTTACTCCCGGTCATTGAAATCCAGGGTCCCTGAAGCATGGCCTGAGACATTTGTGCCATGGAACCTCCCATCTGAACGTAAATCCCATTGGGGCTTAATGCGCGCCTGTAATCTGAAATCGAGCGGTCTCCGTTTGCGGCAAGGATCAGGTCATACTGTTGTCCGTTCTTGGAGAAATCTTCTTTAGTATAGTCAATGACATGGTCTGCGCCAATCGAGCGCGCCATATCCAAATTTTTCGTACTGCACACGGCCGTGACCTCCGCCCCGAACGATTTCGCGAGCTGTACTGCAAATGTGCCCACACCGCCGGATGCTCCGTTGATCAAAACCTTTTGCCCAGGTCGAATCTGGCCGGCGTAGTGAATGCCTTGCAGGGCAGTGACTGCCGCCATCGGCACAGCTGCCGCTTGCTCGAAGGAAATATTGGCCGGTTTCAAGACCAGCGCTTCTTCCCGGGCGCACGCATACTCGGCAAAACCGCCCCAACCGCACGCGGATATATCCCCGAAGACATCATCGCCTGGCTTAAACATTTTTACATTGCTACCAACCGCTTCAACACGACCGGCAATGTCTGATCCGAGTATCTTATTCTTTGGTTCGAGAAGTCCGGACATGAAGCGGATCGGGAATGGCTCAGCCCTCAATAGATGCAGGTCAGCCGCATTTACGGACACCGCAATAACCTTGACCAGGACTTCATCATCCTTGAAAGTAGGTTTTTCCATATCTTTTAATTCAAGATTATCCGGTGATCCGTATTTTGTGTACACAATTGCTTTCATGAGTATTTTTCCTTTTAATTGAATTTGTACAAATGATTTGGCTTAATGAGGCAGTTGGTTTCTTTTGCTTGCGTGGACTGGGCCGGGCTGCCCAGCCCCCTTTTGGGAAATTACGCTTATTGATCGCTATTCACGAATTTGTTGGCTTTGCCGATGGGTAAAGCGGTTCTGCCACGTAACCGGTTTTTGTGGGCTGGGAAATAAAGGCGGAGGAATTGAATCCTCTGGCGATCAGCCACACTCCTATGAACGCTTCCCATAGGCCGCCCAGATACGAGGATAGATCACCGAGACCAGACCCCATGACTGCAGACAACATCCCGATAAAAATGGTTGCATATCCAACGAGTCCCCAGATGGCCATCCAACCCGGAACCAGCTTTGCCTTGTACAATGTGTAGCAAAGTATCAAACCTGACACTCCAAGAGCGCTCATTCCGATTTCATAGGCATAAAGCTTCCCCTGTAACAATAGAGTGCTCAGAGCTTGAAAAAAGGAAACGTTGGATGCCGCTGCTTTCAAGTACTCGCTTCCCAGCGGTATTTGAATCAGTACGATGAGAACCATGACGGCAATAAAGATGGCGTCAACAATCCTGAAGGCGAGGTAGCCAATGGCCATGCGCTCACTGTGCTGCTTCAGGATGGGGAACATCAAGATACCGTGAGCGGCGTCGCCAATGACTGCCATCAGCCAGAGTACCGCGGCGAATGCCAGCATCATGCTGTTCGATGTAATCGTGGAAAGGTGATCCGGCGCGTCAAGAATGGATAGGATCATTATGTTTCCCAAAATGCCTACAACGAACCCCGCCAGGTACACGATCCCTACGACTGTAGCCGTCGTTCTGTATGTATTTAACTTTTCTTTGGTAGCCATTATGTTTTCTCCTTGGATGATGGTTGACAATTTAATGGAATCTTATGCTTCGTGCTTATCTGCTTTCTTATCGGTTTCTTCTACCACTTTGTCCACCCTGGCAGCCAATGAAAGGGCTGCCAGGGTGCAGCAGCATTTACGCCGCAGCGGCGGCAAGGATTTCCTTGCCTGGTTTCACGCTCCTAACACCAACCACTAGCAGGTACAGGAGCATCCAGATCTCGGCGAGGATGGGCACGATGACGATGAACGGGTGGATCTGGCTGCCGAAGTCGGGCACCAGGAACGCCGCGTACAAATCCACCAGGTAGCAGACAGTCGCCGCGATGAGGGTGACTCCCAGAGCCTTGGAGAACAGCCCGGATTTGTAGGCCAGGTAGCCGAGCGGTGCCAGCCACAGGCCGAAGAAGACCTGAGCGCTCAGCGTCCCATAGTGCTGGATGTCGAGCAGGAGCAGCACGAGCGCATTCGAGCCGGCAGCGCTGAAAGCGGTTACGTAGGATCCGCCTGTCGCGACCTGCAAGGCCTCGAACTGGAAGACCGCATTGAGAGATTTGATGCCGGCTGCAAGGATCACGAAAACGACCATAGCCCTCGCGACGTTTTTATTAACGTTTTGAAGCAGGCTATAAAGGGCCATGGCTGTGAGAATCAAGAAGGTCGCATCCAGAAAGTGGGAAGCGACGCTCAGTCGGACAAGTCCCAGGTTCGCGAGCACATTCGCTGCCGTGGCTGCCGCATTGCCGGCAACGTACATCTTGGAATCCGCGAACCCTTCAGCAAAACCGCCGAAGATGGCCACAAATAGGTAGAAGACGCCGGCGATTCTTGCAAGACGTTTTGGTGAGTTCACGGTAGTCATTTCTTGTTTGGTAGTCATCGTATTTTCTCCTTGTGAATATGGTTGACAATCAATAAAGTCTTACACATAACGCTCATCTGCTTTCTTTATCAAATCCCTTATTTGGATACCTTCATGCTAAGTTTCTTGCCTCAACTTACGGTTTAACATTTGGCGCTTCGGGCTGGTCGGGCCCTATAGGAATGACCGAGAGCAAGGGCATGCCCAAATCACGCACCTTTTTGAGCAATCCGTGCAGCGCGGCCTGATCTACCACCGGGCCGGTTATCAGCGTATCGCCGTTGTCATCCAGGGTGATGGTCAGTCCATCAAACCAGTCTGTCCATCCATGGTCCAGATGACCTTTGAGCCTGATTTCATAGATCACTGGCTGACTTGGATCTGTTTTTTGGTTGCGTTCATTCGACATTACCGTCCACCTTTCATGGCCGGCGATACCTACCCGTGCCACTCGTTGAATATAGATATAGTTTATCTACAATGTGAAACTAACCCTAGATACTTAAGTAGGGTCAGGAGGTACTGTTGTTGATTAATAGATGGGGGATATTTTAAAACGCTGGCTTATTGATCAGCAGCGTTCAGTTCTGGATCTGGTTCGCAGGTAAATGGATGTTCAGGTTACAACAAGACCCAATTCACGGGCCCGGGCGACAGCCTCGGTGCGGCTTTGAACGTGTAACTTGCTAAAGATTATCTGATTGTGTCCTTTAACAGAACTCAAGGCGATGAAAAGTCGCTCGCTAATTTCCCGATTCGAAAGTCCTTGCGCAACCAGGCCCAGAACCTCCAACTCGCGTTGGCTCAGCAACGACTCGCTTAGCCCGGGTTGCGGCACATTCCTGGGTTTCGGAAAGGCAGACAGAAGCTTATCTATATATTCCTTCAGTTGATAATCATTGCCACGCAATTGCTTTTCAATGGATGCTCTAAAATCCAACAGCAACGATCGCATCGGTTCGCCCTCATTGATAAAGATTCGGGCGTAGCCTTCTGGCTGTGCCAGGGTCAAGGCGCGTTCCAGCGACTTGAAAGCCTGGGATGTGCTGCCCTGCGCCTGGTAAACGAGTACCTGTGTCACCAGGATCTCGAGCACGCTGCCCATCCTTTTTCCATCTTCTGCTGCCTTCAAAAGGCGTTCTAACAAGCCCAATGCCTCAAGAATAAAATGTTCTGCCCGGTTGCTCTGATACTCGGCGAGCAGCACCCGTAAAAGCGTAATATGTTCGAACTCGCGCAAGTAACTGAGTTCATCCTCAATAGAAAGTTCATGCTCGCGCACCCACTCTTCTGCTTTGAGCAATCGTCCTTGCTTTAGATAAATTCTCGCCTTTATCGCTTCAATGGGGCGTGTGTAAGGGATAAGCGTCTTAATGTAAAAACGCTTGGCTTCATCCAACAGGTCGATTGCAGTTTCCAGTTCTCCCGCAGACTCGCTTATTCGAGCCTGGGCGAGATTCTTGCGGTAGGGCCAGTCAACCCTGATGAACTGGTCACCCAGGACATGGCTTTTTTGAATGTGCAGTGTGGCAGCTTCATCATCCCCCATTTCGTGGTACAGCATCCCCGCCCCTAAATAATTTTGGGCTGTAACCTGCTGTGCCTCCGTTTCATGCTTTGCAGCCAGTTGTAAAGATTGCTGCAAGGTTCCTAAGGCTTCGCGGAGATGTCCCTGCGCCGTCAGAATGTCTGCTTTACCAGATGCGCCGGCAATGGCAAATATAAAATTACCAACCTTTAGCGCACTGTCGATCCAATCGCTTAAAGACCTGCAGGCCGCCTCCAGGTTACCATGCGCCCAATAGGTGGCTCCCAGAATTGCAGCGGTTTGAGCGCGCAAGAAATGGTTTTCTTCAGGAATGAGTTTGAAGACCAGTTCTGCGAACTTCATTGCGGAGACAAAATCACGCTGAGTCTGAGCATTGTAACAACGGGCAAACGCGATCCTGGCTGGCAGTATTCGATACTGCTCCTGATCCACGATAACCATCCCATCGGATGGACCCTCCAGACACCGCTCAGCGTCCCTCAGGCGTGACTCGCTGACATCCACTTCGCCAGAATCCATAAATCCCCAGGCTATCTGTGTGCAGAGCACTGGACGGGAGCAGATCAACTCCTCGGGCAGCTGTTTCACCCAACCAAGCCAGGCAGCGGACTGATAATTTTCGTTCATCCTTTGCCAGGATGTTTCAGCCAACCCTGCCGCCCGGCTGAAATCCCTGGCAGCGATGAGATGGCGAAATGCTTCAGCCTTATCGCCGTTCTTTTCATACCATTCGCTGGCGCAGATATGGTATTGGGCTATCTCTTCGGGTGTCTGGATTTTTCCCAGCCGCTGCCGCAGCAAATCTGTAAAGAGATGGTGATACCGGTACCAACGCCGTTCGTTATCCAGAGAAATCAGGAACAGGTTGGCGTGTTCGATATACTCGAGGGTTTCCTGCCCATTTACGAAGGAGTCGAGCAGAATGGCGTCACAAAGAGGTCCACACAGGCGGTCTAGGATGGATGTGCGCAGTAGAAAAGTCTGGATCTTTTCAGATTGTTGCTGCAGCACTTCTTCAACAAGATAGTCCATCACGAAATGGTGGGTACCCGTAAATGATTTTATGAAGCCCGCAGCGTCTCGCGATGCGTGTCCTTGCATGGCGAGTATGGCGAGAGCAGCGAGTTGCAGTCCTGCAATCCAGCCTTCCGTGCGGGTTTCCAAAACGGCGATATCTTCGGCGGAAAGCTGCAGCCCCATCATATCTTCGAGAAATCCCGCGGCTTCGGATGGGCTGAAACGCAGATCGGCGGCGCGCAGCTCGGTCAATTGACCCCGGGCGCGCAAACGGGCTAGGGGCAGATTTGGATCCTCACGTGTGGTGATGACCAGATGCATCTGTGGCGGCAGGTGCTTAAGCAGAAAAGCCAGGGCCTCGTCAACCGCCCTGGCATCAATCACGTGGTAGTCGTCAAGCACGAGCATGAAATTCTTTGGGATTGCGACGATTTCATTGAGCAGGCTTGTCAGGATCGATTCTGTCGGCGGTGGCTGATGGGATTGGAGTGCATCCATAACCCCCGCTCCAATATCCGGTAATATCGTCTGCAAAGCAGTGACGAGATAAGTTAGAAAACGTGTGGGGTCGTTATCCCTTTCATCCAGCGAAAACCAGGCAACCGGCCGCCCACAGTTGGCGACCCATTCGCTGATCAGCGTGGTTTTCCCGAAGCCTGCCGGAGCAGAGATTAGGGTTAGTTTGCGGCCCGCAGCGAGACCTTCGTTGAGTTTCTCGATCAGGGGAAGACGCGCGACAATTTTAGGCCGTGGCGGGGGAATGTAAAGTTTCGTGGCTAAAATTGGTGATAACATAATTTATTATAGTCTATATCAGATAAAAAAGACCTAATATAAAAACAGCCAGTAGTTGGCAGGAACTGACATTGCAATCATGGCCCGGGTTGGACATAAGCTGAAAGGGAATAATTCAATGCTACGATCACCCTACCCTGAATTAACGATTTGCTCACCAGGTTATGCGAATCGGGTCAATTCCCATATACCAAAGCACCGCGCCAAATGCAATAAGAGTGCTGTCATTGTCAGCATTACGCAAATACCGGCATTTTTACAAACAATTACGCTCCCAATTTTTGGGAGCGTAATTGTTTGTAATCCTACCCCTGAGTATCACTATGTTCGGGGATAACAAGTCTTGTTGACACCGTAATTGACAATCCCTTGTACCAACATAGCCACTGCGATGTTGGGGTTCGAGATGGCGGTGGCGGTGTAGGTGGATATGGTCAAGCATGCTCTTTAATACATTATTTCTTCCAAATAATGATCTTCATGATTTGCGCCGCATTTTTGGCAGAACGCCAATTTCTTTTGCTGTTCATTAGTGCAGGTCACGCAAATCCATTTTGCCACCGTTTTTTTAGCTTTATCCGCGCATTCGACACAGTAGATATGTTTTGGCTGATTGCGGGCAATCTCGCGCGGGTATTGCGTACTTGTTAGTGGGGGCTCGATGGCAATGAGTGTCAAAATGTGTTCGATCCAATCGCCAAAGTCAAAGACAAATTTGAGTTTGGCATCTACGGAAAGTTCAAGCCCGGCAATTTTCACATCAGAGCCATCCCCTTCTCCAAAAGGGTTTATATTTCCCAATTCCACTTCGCGGTATCGCGTTACACCGCGGCTTGTGGCTTTGCGTGGAACAAGTTTCCAAAAACCGCTCATGTGGTCCGAGTCATGTTTGAAGGCGTTTACCAGGGTCGTGCTCAGTTCTGCAAGTGATTGCTTACCTAAGATTTCAACCTCTCGCCATATTTTCGGGTTGTGTTTGAGCTCGGCCTTGAAGCGGTAGACTTGACCGGCCTGCTCCTTTTGAATGGGGCGGTTGGGCATTCTTCTCGATTCACCGGTAATATCCTTGGCCAGTTTTTCCAACGGAGACAACCGGTGTTCGCTGTAGCGAATACTCCAATCGTTAACGCTCATGCGTTTATCACCCTTTAACGCGATCACCCAATGATCGGGTGGATAAGCGCTTTTCTCTGGCAGGCGGGCGTAAACTGTTGGAACGGCAACGTAAGTGTAAAGTTCCTCTTTCGCCGCATTCTCCAGCAATTCATAGAACATGTTAGCCAGCAACTGGTTTTGCTGCTCCAATAAGACAACCTGACGCTTGGCGTATTGTTCGCGTTCAAGTTGGAAAACACCATTTTGCCAATCCACCACTGTAAATATTATGTAATCTTTGAGATACGCCTTTTGTTTACGCAGCCAGCCGCCAAGGTTTGCATATAATACTGAAATGTTATAGGTTCCCAAGATGGATTTCACCTTTTGGGTAACCGATTTCGTCTTAAACTCAATAGGTTGTTGTTCTGTGTCAAAAAAGCAAACCTTCTCGATTGGGAACTGCTTGGGTAGATAGGAAGACAGGAGATTATCAATTTCAATCAACCCGGTGTTAATAGCTCCGTGATCAATCTGGATACGAAAGCGCGCGCCCTGCAATGCCAGGCGTGTTGGCAAAATAGTCTCATCATCCAGAAAAACCAGCAGATGTCCATTTTCCTGTCGGAGTTGGTTTCGAATCGCCTGCTTTGGATCTTTGGCCGTGCTTGGGCGCTGAGCCAGGACTAGTTCGGAAAATTCCTTGACTGGGATCGGGCCCGTAGTGGAGTCCAGAATTCCCGTCATGATTTCCGTATAAGTGGGGGCAACATCTTGTGGACGATGCATGTTAATCTCCAATTTTGTAGATGGTCAAGGTTCGGCAGAGGAGGTAATGCGTACCTTTGCCATCAACCAAAGTAATCAAGGCCTGGCGATCTGACTCTTTGCCACACTCACTTTAATCTGATTCGCGAGATTTAATCTGCTAAATCTAAAGGAATGGATACTTGTAGTTTTGTCATGGATCTACTCGTCTCATCAAGATTTTCCAATATTTTACCACCTCAACCTACCCCCATATTTTTTGGGTACCACGGAGATTCTAAAAGAACCTTTTAATTGAATCAGGTTACCAATAGCCAGTGCCGTACCTTTAGTTGTATACTTTGTTCAGTATTCTACTTCTCATAAAGAATGGTAACCAGCTATGCGCCTTTCTGCTCCTGAATTAATTCTTGATACTCAGGCTTTTCTTGGCGAAGGTCCCACCTGGGATGCCGCCCGGCAGCAGCTGTATTGGGTCGATATAATTGCCGGCCATTTGCATTGTTTTGATCCAGGCAGTCGCCAGGATCAAATTATCGATGTAGGCCAGCCGCTTGGCTGCGCAGCTCCCACGCGCAGCGGTAGGCTGATCCTGGGGCTACAGAACAGCCTGGCAATACTTGACCCTACGAATTCTCACATAACTAATATTATGTACCCCGAGAGTCACTTGCCGGGCAACCGTTTTAATGATGGCAAATGTGGTCCTGATGGGCGCTTTCTGGTTGGGTCGATGGATAATGCTGAGGTGGATGCCAGCGGCTCACTTTATTCTCTGGCGTCTGATGGTACGCTTCAGACCCTGCTCTCGGGTATCGGTATCTCGAATGGTCTGACCTGGAGTCCTGATCGGACAATCATGTATTTTATCGATACCCCCACGCGCCAGGTGATGGCCTACGATTACGATCTCGCAAGCGGAGATATCGCGAACCCTCGTGCTGTAGTAAGCGTTCCTGCAGAAATGGGCTGGCCGGATGGAATGACGTCAGACTCTAATGGTTACCTGTGGGTCGCCCTATGGGGCGGCGCGGCCCTTTCGGTCTGGAATCCGAAGAATGGTGCCCTGGTGGAGAAAATTGCCATCCCTGCCAAAAATGTCACTTCATGTGTATTCGGCGGTCCAAGGCTGGATCAGTTATTTATTACAACTGCGCGAAAAGGTTTGGATTCGGCAGATCTGGCTGCATTTCCTGCCTCGGGTGGGCTATTTCGTGTTTTGACGGATGTTACCGGCTCGCCAACCTTCGTTTATGCGGATGTGTACCCAGCCTGATAAGATTTATCCTGACAAAGAATACCAATATCCACGTTCGATCATGTAAAAAAAGTCCCCTGCACGGGGACTTTTTTTAGTTATTTTTTGCCTGTACCGATTCTCGGGCTTCTGGTGTTGTAAGGGCTGACCCATGCAGGCGGTCTTCTTCTATTTTGCGGATGCCGTTACGTACCTGTGTGAGCAGTTTGGTGACTTCCTCTTCCAGGGTTTGTAATGAGTCGACGACATAATCATCTGCATCATGGCGGGTCGTGGCGGCGTCTTCACGGGACTGGGCAACAATCTGCGCGCCACGGGTTTGAGCACTTTTTACGATGGCCTCACGTTCCACAATTTGCTCGGCCTTTTCCTTGGCAAGTGCCACAATCCGGCTGGCTTCTTCCTGGGCCTGGGCAACGATGCGGTCTTTCTGCGCAACAATCTGTTGGGCTTTTTTGACTTCTTCGGGAATGGTGACGCGCATCTGGTCAATAATGTCCAGCATTTTATCCTCATCCACAACTACGTTGCGGGTGAACGGCACGGCGCGGCTTTCATTGAAGAGTTCTTCTATGCGGTCTACAAGATGCAGGATATCCATGGGCTCCTCCGTTCCCTACAGAACAGATGGTATATTTTCATCTGAAATGAACATATATATAATAACAATTATATAACAACTATTCAAAATTAATCTCGCAATGCGTTTGCCGGGCGCTGACTGTCACTCATTCCGAGTACTTTATGTTTGAGTGCAGCTTCCACATGCGGCGGCACCATGCTTGAAATATCGCCGTCGAGCATGGCAATCTCCCGGACCGTCGTGGACGAGATAAAGGTGTGCTCTTCGTTGGTGATAAATGCGATGGTTTCGACATCTTTTGCCAGGCGGTGATTGGCAAGTGCCATGCGAAACTCAAACTCGAAATCGGAAAAAACGCGCAATCCACGGACAATTACCTGGGCATTATTATCGTGCGCCATATTGACAGTTAAACCACTATAGCCGGTAATGCGGATTTTTGGATGGTTGATAAAAGACTGCTGAACCAGGCTTATGCGTTCTTCTGGCGAAAATAAAAGTGATTTGAGCGGTTTGTCGTAAACGGCGATTACAACTTCATCAAACAACCTCGCAGCACGTTCGGCTATGTCCATGTGACCATAGTGGATTGGGTCGAATGTGCCGGGGAACATGGCTCGGACCATTTGTGATTATTCTCCTGCCTGCATATTTTCTTGCGGCTAACCGGGGTGTCATGGACTAACCCGATACCATAATAAACTAGCTCATGTCGCCTTTGTGACCCCAAAAACGATCCAAGGCTTCGGCCAGCAGGGCATGTTCGGGGGCTTTCAGTTCTGCGTCGATTTCAAACATTTTCTTGGCATGGACGCGAGCTTTCTCGATCAGGGTCACATCGGTGAGCGATGCCATTTTCAAGGTGGTAGCATTCCCGGATTGGCGCGTGCCAAGAAATTCTCCGGGGCCACGCTGTTTGAGGTCAAGTTCGGCCAGTTTGAAACCATCATTGGTTTCGGTCATGGCTTGCAGTCGTTCATTCTCGGCTCCATCTGCCTGGTCGGGGATCAGCAAGCAGAAGGATTCTCCACCACCGCGGCCAACTCGTCCACGCAGTTGGTGCAGCTGTGCCAGGCCAAACCGATTTGCGCCTTCGATCAGCATTACGGTTGCGTTGGGAACATCCACACCGACTTCTATGACGGTTGTCGAGACCAGAATGTCATATTTTTGGTCTCGAAAATCAGCCATGATTTGGTCCTTTTCATCTGGCTTCATTTTGCCATGCAGCAATCCCAATTTGAGAGTTGGGAATATCTCTTTTGAGAGGCGTTCGTGGTCATCCACGGCTGCTTTGAGCGTTTCCAACTTTTCGCTTTCCTCGATCAGGGGGTAGACGATGAATGCTTGCCTACCAATCTCAATCTGGCCTTTAATCAGCGAATAGCCGCGCTCGCGCTCTTGGGGCCGCAATATATGTGTTGAAACGGGTTCGCGCCCGGCGGGCATCTCATCCATTACCGAAATGTCCAAATCACCATAGAGGGTCAGCGCCAGAGATCGCGGAATGGGGGTGGCTGTCATAACCAGCAGGTGTGGATTGGTGCCTTTGCTGCGCAATGCGGCGCGTTGATCGACACCAAAGCGGTGCTGTTCGTCAATCACGGTCAGCTGTAGATCCTTAAATGTTATTGGATCTTCGATCAACGCATGGGTTCCAATTAATACCTTCACATCGCCTGATGCGAGGCCATCCTGGATGGCTGCGCGCTCTGATGTATTTGTATCGCCGGTTAATAGGCGGATCTGGTTTTCTGCCAGAAGACCTTCCCCTGTCATCAGCCGGCTAAAGCTCTTGAGATGTTGTTCGGCCAAAATCGAAGTCGGTGCCATGATGGCTGCCTGGGCACCACTTCGCACAATCATCAAGGCTGCCATCGCCGCTACAACGGTCTTTCCGGAACCAACATCACCCTGAATCAGCCGGTTCATTGGGCGACCAGAACCAACGTCCACACAAATGTCATCTACAGTCTTTTTCTGCGCTCCAGTCAATGTAAAAGGTAGCGCAGAAATTCGTTCGCTTAGCCAATCTTCTGGTACATCAAAAATTCGACCGACAACAGCTTGCCAATCACGCTTTTGGCGCAGGACGCCCATTTGCAGGTAGAAAATTTCGTCAAAGGCGAGGCGTTCGCGCGATGCTTTTAGCGATTCTTGCGAATCTGGAAAGTGAGCCTGGTGAATCGATTCGCCCAAACTGTTCAGACCCGCGGCTTGTTTTACCGATTCGGGGAGCGGATCTGCCACCCGGGGCGACCAGAACTTGATCACCTGATCCATCAGCTGACGCAGCCATTTTTGAGTGACATTGGCGGTCAATGGATAGATGGGCACAATACGGTTGGTGTGCAGGTGCTCAGTTTCAATGGGTTCCCAGTCCGGGCTGTTTAACACCAGCCGGCCCAGATATTGTTCAATTTTACCTGCTACCGCGATATTCATTCCTTCACTCAAGCGGTTCATAAGCCAGGGCTGGTTAAACCAGCTGATGCGCAGTCCACCAGTTCCATCGCTGATGACAGCTTCAACAATCTGCATCTTGCCACCACGAATTGGTCGGCTAATGACGGTCTGGATTTGACCAATTACCGTTACCACTTCACCGTAAACCAGCGAACGGATTGGTTTGAGCTGACTGTAATCGTCGTAGCGGCGTGGAAAGTAATAGAGCATATCGCCCAGGGTAAACATGCCCAGTTTTTCGAGTGAAGTGGCATTTTTGGGTCCAACCCCTTGCAATACGGTCAGGCTGGCGTTCAATGCCACTGGCGTTTGGGATGTTTGCGCACCGGGGTAGGATGATGCTCGCGATGGAACCGGTTTGCGCTCGGTTCGCGCCGGCTGAGGTTTTGGTTGTGCCTGGGATTGGGATTGAGGCTGCTGCGGCCTGGGTGCAGAAGGTCTTTCTTCATGTAAAGGCGGTTCCACAGATTTTTCTGGTAGCTGCTTTAGTTGGTCATCTGCATACACCGGGGTCGGCAGGCCCGCATCCGGGATCTGGCCTTGAATGCGCTTCCAAACACCCTTGAGCGTATCGGCACGAGATGTTGGCGTTAAACGTTGGTAATCTCGCAGGCGTGTTGCTACAAGTTGGACGAGCTCTTCGGACAGGCCTTCATTACGGGCTTCGGCTTCCCAGAAATCCAATATCTTCGCCAGACCGCCGATGACGGCAGTGTTGGCGTACTTATTCTCGGCTTCGAGGCGAAAAAATTTTCTTAGTTTTTCGAGAGATGATTGCATGAAGTTATTTTACCCTATGTGAAACCTGAAACACGAAACGTCCGCTGTCTGGGATTGAATCCGCTAAGAATTACTGCCCGGAAAGTGACTATCCCCGTTTTCATTTATTTGCAGGTTTTCGATTAATATGTAAAATTGAAACAGTAGTAAACTATGTAAATTGGATTATTTGTTTGGTTTATGACCAATTCCCAACGGCTCGACTTTCTACAATTGTTGTGCTGCAGTGTTCAAGTATAAATCAGTTACATGGAATTTGCTTGACAAAAAGAAAAATCAGCCGAGATTTGGGGCCAGAATTTTTATGAGATCCACCCGTCTCTCTGAAATTATCGTTTTGGTCTGGCGGAAACCAGGGAATACTCATCATGGTGTCTGGCAAGGTTGAGTATCCACTCGTAAAAACGAATTTCAAGCTTGCTTTTATGGAAATCTATCTCTGATTTAACCAAAATCAACGAAACGAGGAGTAAACATGCCCAATAGACCTGGTGGAGAATTAGCGACACGCCCATTACATTTTATCTGGATATGCGATTGTTCGGGTTCAATGGCCGTGGATGGCAAGGTTCAGTCCTTAAATTACGCTATTCAAAATGCAATACCTGATATGCAAAAAATTGCGGATGAAAATCCGAATGCAGACGTGCTGGTGCGCGCAATCAAGTTTTCAAATGGCGCCCAATGGACTATCTCTCAACCAGTTAAGGCGGCCGATTTTAAATGGCAGGATCTGACTGCGGACGGCGTGACCGATATGGGCAAGGCGCTCTCAATGGTGGCCGAACAGCTCAAGCTGCTTTCTGATCGTGGTTTGCCCCCGGTTCTTGTCCTGATTTCAGATGGGCAGCCAACTGATAATTTTGATGCGGGGCTCAAGGACCTGATGAGTTTGCAGTGGGGCAAAAAAGCGGTTCGAATTTCCATCGCGATTGGTGAAGATGCCGATACCGATGTCCTTCAAAAGTTTATTGGTAATTCAGAGATCAAGCCGCTGCAGGCAAACAACTCCGAAACCCTGGTCAAGTACATTAAATGGGTCTCAACCGCTGTTCTTCAGTCTGCATCATCACCAGCTAGCCAGAGTGCTGATGCAACGGTCATGACCAACAATGTTCCCATACCAACTCCGCCAGATGTAACAGCGTCATCGGCTACTGATGTCTGGTAAAAGTGATTTTATGTCAGGTAGTACCCCGGGTTACATCTGGCACGCCCTGGGCGATTCTGTTCGCGGGGCAGCCCACATGCGGAATGGCCTGGTAAATCAGGACGGAATAGATTGGTCTCCTAGATCTGCGAAGGCATTTGGCCTACCGATAATTATGACGCTTTCGGACGGTCATGGCAGTTCTAAATGTTTTAGAAGTAATTTAGGCGCCCAGTTTGCCACAAAAAGCGCCAAGGATGTCATCAAGCAATTCCTGTCTTCGGATATTTCGCTCTCAGATCTATCCATTGTGAAACATCTTTTTGAGGAACGCCTGCCCCGCGACCTTGTCCAAAACTGGCGAAGATCTGTGGATCGGCATATTCGGGATAATCCATTTACGAGCGAAGAATTAATCGGCCTGGGAGAAAAAGAAGGTTCATCGGCTCGAATAAAGGTGGAAGACAACAATTACCTGGCTTACGGGGCAACCCTTCTTGCCGTTTTTGTAACAGAGACTTTTCTCGCAATTTTACAGCTTGGCGATGGCGACATACTGGTTGTGTCTGATGCTGGCGAAGTCGGCCGGCCTTTGCCGAAAGATGAACGGCTGATTGCGAACGAAACCACCTCATTGTCCGATAAATCCCCATGGCAGGATTTTCGTACGAGCCTTTTACCCATCATCTCCACGCCTCCAGCACTAATTTTGTTGTCTACCGATGGATATTCAAATTCATTTCGTGATGATGAAAGCTTTTTAAAAGTTGGGACAGATGTTTTGGAAATGCTGCGTCAGGATACCCCCGAATCTGTGAGACGGGCCATACCAGATTGGTTGAATGAAGCATCGCAATCGGGTAGCGGTGATGATATTACGCTTGGAATAATTTATCGCCAGGATGCCCTTGATCTTGGTGCGCATTAAATGGCTATCTGGCCTGTTGTCAATTTTGAGGTGCACCAAACAGGTTTTTCAGGATTGGCTCAAGTTTCTTGGTCTCCCAATCCAACTATCAGCAAAGTAAAAAAGAGAAGATAAGTATGCAAGAGCTGCCAAAAGTTATCGTTTCGATTGCCCGGTGCCGTGGTTCAAGAAAATCTTTTGGGATTCGGATTGAGGAAAAATCTAAAGCTCAGTGGATTGCTGATTGGGCTTTCTCCATTCCGGAAAACAAAGCTGTTAAAGAGGGCTATGATCGCACCGAAATTCGGGGTTCATTTGCGATTGATGCCGCGCATTATCCGGGCTGCCCACATTGCCATGCACCTGGTTTCTTCAAGTGTGGCTGCGGTAAGATAGCCTGCTGGGATGGCGAAGGCCGTTTGCTTACCTGTCCCTGGTGTGGGGCAACAGGTGAAATAAAGGGTGTGATTGAATCGATGAATACTGAAAATGACCGGTGACTTTATTAGATTTGGTGAAATAGGTTAATCATCAATAGGTTGGTAAGAAAAAGTGAATTGGTGTAGTGGGTTGATTTTACGATAATCTATTAAATCGTATCAATATGAAACTGGGTTTCGGGGAAATATGTTCATGTTTCGCTCAACAATTGTTGAGACTTGCCTAAACAAAACTTACACAAAATAGAAACACCACATGGATGCGGAGAATGCCTTTATTTGTTATATTTACGGATATGAATATGCGCTACCATTAATTTATCGACAAGATTCTTAGAAATAATTGTTTGGCTGTTGCTGTTCACATCGTTATTAGCATCTTTTGCCAGATTTCGCGGCCGAAGGTAAAGCGCCAGGTGAAAATGGTCACGACAACAAATGTTTTTCCATCTATCAACGTAATATCCGACAGCACAACAAGCACCCAGGATTCATTCCGCAATAGCAATTTGCGTTTGTATTCCAATAACGTGCCCTTGCCTGCCGATAAAAAACCTGTGCACAATAACAGCGCTGTGTATACGATGAATGAAATTTCGCGACAAAAACTGGTCGAATTAGTTGGTACGTACGGTTGTGCAGTGGTTACTGATCGTCGACGTTGCGAGGGCCTGCTTCGAGATTGTTCCGGTGTCTATAAGCGTGAAGTTAACCTGTTAATCATGGCGCTGAAGGAAGGTATTCCGCAAGATTTATTCAATCAAATTAGCAATTTGGATGGCGTGGCAGAATTTGGCGATCAGTCCTCAAACGGTTCAATCACAGAAAGAACTTTTCCAAAGCACCTTATTCTTTGCCAGTTTGAAACGCGTATGATCAATAGCTATTCAATTACCCCAGAAGCTGCTCGTTGGGTTGTTGAAGCATGGGCACTGGCGTTAGGTTATATTACACTGCCTGAGTTGTCTGATTTTTCTAATCCTTGTGCTCAATCGGTTGCGCAAAAAACAGGGGGCTTTCGGTCAGCTTTGGCATCCGATGGGCGACCAGCATTGATCGTTTCAAGATTTGGTGGGGGTCATTATAAGAGCATCAGCGAAGCCATTCATGCCGCTACCCCAGGAATGAGAATAATCGTCAAGCCGGGGCATTATAAAGAAACCATCGTATTAAATAAGTCGCTTGAAGTGATTGGTGACGGACAGCCCGGTGATGTTGTCGTAGATTCTGAAGCCTGTATGGTGACAGCTTGTGAACATTCAAAAATTCAGAATGTCACGTTGCGAGGCTTCTGTTCTGTTGAAAAAGGACGATTAGATTTGTGCGGTTGCCAGGTGCTCGGAGAGATTAGAGTAATTGGAGAATCCTCGAAATTATTGGCCAGTAACTGCAATATTGAAAAAATAGACACCGACAGTGGCACATTGCATCTTGAAGAATGTGATATCCATATTATGAAATTATGCCCTAGCAGCAAGGTCAATTTTGTAAAGAGCTCATTAGGCAGTCTCAATTTCAGCAAAATGCATCAACCCCAGCCAATCCATGATTCGATTGATCTTTTAGGTTTACTACAATGCTTGACCGATGCGAGGACGTAACTGTAAGAATTGTGCGAAGAATTTCTGATTGAATTATGTATTAATTGGCAATAAGGGGTTTTCGCCATCTCGAATATCGAAAATAGTCAAAAAGTGGAATTCCTGTAAAATATTCCCAGCGCTTAATAATAAATAATCGGAGATGAAAGCGACCATAAAGTTGTCAGCAGCTTAAGCCGATTATGATAATTTAACGCTATCGGAATTCAGGATAGCATTTAGGTGCTTATGGTAAAGTCAGACGGGCTCTAAGCGCCGAGATTTGTTCTATAATGGAGGAAATCTATTGAAATTTATCCGATAAAATATCAATAAGGAATGAAGTATTATGGTTTCTTCTGGCCAAACCCTGAAGTTGAAACAAATTGTAACCACAGAATCTTCCCACCTTGCCTGTACCGTTGAACAATTTTTGGGCGGAGGCGGGCAGGGTGAAGTTTATAGAGCTACCCTGGGTGGCAAACCGATTGCTTTAAAGTGGTACTTTCAACACACAGCCACGCCCCAACAACGCGCTGCATTGGATATATTGATTAAGCGTGGTGCTCCGAATGATCGTTTTTTGTGGCCGATTGAATTGGCTTCTGCTCAAGGTGTACCAGGTTTTGGTTATCTTATGCTGCTGCGCGAATCTGGCTATAAGAGTATTGTTGACTTGATGAAGCGCCGGGTTGAACCGACTTTTAAAGCTCTGATCACGGCTGGGCTTGATTTATCCAACAGCTTTTTGCAATTACACGCCAAAGGTCTTTGTTACCGGGATATTTCTTTTGGGAATGTATTTTTTCATCCAGATGCTGGCACAATATTAATCTGTGATAATGATAATGTAGGTGTGGATGGAGATGGAATTGCAGGTGTGTTGGGTACGCCTCGTTTTATGGCTCCGGAAATTGTACGCGGTGATGCCAGACCCAGCACGCAGACTGATCTTTTCTCGTTGTCTGTATTATTATTTTACATGTTGATGGTTAGCCATCCGCTCGAGGGAGATAAGGAAGCTTCGATTCGCTGTTTTGATCTTCCCGCGATGAATAAGATTTATGGCTCGGACCCGGTTTTTATTTTTGATCCAAAAAACAAGTCGAACCGGCCTGTAAAAGGAATTCATGACAATGCTCTCGCGTACTGGCCTATCTACCCACAATTTGTGCGTGATCTGTTTACAAAGGCTTTTACAGATGGGCTTCATGATGTTCGAGCGCGGGTCAGAGAAAGTGAATGGCGTAGTGCACTGGCAACTTTGCGCGATACTATAATTTTTTGCCCGGCGTGCCAGAGTGAGAACTTTTATGACCCTGAGATGCTTAAGAATAATAAAAAACCGAATGTTTGCTGGAATTGCAAAAAAGAAATAATGCTACCTTTTCATATTCGGATCGGAGCTAGCATTGTTATGCTAAATAATGATACGCAATTGTTCCCACATCATATTGATCATGGGCGGTTGTATGATTTTTCTATGCCTGTTGCCAGAGTTATTCGCCACCCAACTGATCAAAAAATTTGGGGGTTGAAAAACCTGACGAATGAGAAGTGGGTGATTACTGCTCTGGATGGAAGTATCAAAGACGTAGAACCCGGGAAGAGTGTGACGCTGGTGGTTGGTGTAAAGGTGAATTTCGGCAAAATCGAGGCTGAAGTAAGGATTTAAGCCCAATAATCCTTGTCTTATGGTTTTTTCTTTACCGCTACGAGGCCCAATCCGTTTGGCCCAACATGCGTGCCGATTACTGTTGTGACGTTAACGATTCGAATATCGTCTGGTAAAAGCTTACCCTGGCTGGTTGCTATTTGGGCAAAAAAATCCTGGGCGCGAAGTTCGGCATTGGTATGTAAAATACATAACTTTTCGATAGAGCCCAGATTATTGAGCAAGCCAATCAGCTTATCGGCTGCTTGACCGTTGGTACGTGGCGCGTCCAAAGGTTTTACAACCCCCTCCAATAATTCAACGACCGGTTTGATTTTTAACAAACCTCCCAGCGTTGCCACTGCCTGTGGTACCCGTCCTGAACGACGCAGATATTCGATCGTGTCCAGGGCCGCATACACCTTCAGCCGCTTGCGCAGGTTTTGTACGCGGGCAAGTACATCCGCCAGCGGCAACCTTTGCTCCACAGCCTCGGCGGCGGCTAAAACCTGGTAACCGCTTCCCATCGAAAGCGAGCCGGATTCGATCACAATGACCTTGCCACCAAAATCCTCTGCGGCTTTACGCGCGATATCAGCAATGGCGGTTAGCTTTTCAGCCGTGAATATGCCAACAACGTATTCACATCCTGATGCGAGTAATTTTCGATAGCGGGTTGAAAATTGTTCACCCGATGGGGCCGCGGTTGTTGGCGAAATGCCAAGCGATGGCAGACGGGTATAAAACTCGCTACGTGTAATTTCAATACCGTCCAGGTAAGATTGGCCATCTATTACGAGAATGGCGGGCACAACCTCAATATTGAAGCGCTCGACAAGGTCATCAGGTAGATCTGCTGCGGAGTCGGTGACTAGCCCAATCTGCATAAAGGCTAAATCCAGCCAATCTCTGGCATTTCCAACACAGTTAGCCCTACTGTATGGTCGCCAAAAAGAGCGGTAAGCTCTATGTTCAGATCAAGATCGTTATAATGGGTGCCCGGGAACAAACTACCGGCTGTTTCCCGCAAGGGGCGGGTGTGTAAGGTGGCTTCCTTGCCATGGAAATAGGCCAGATGCTGTGGTTTTTCAAATTCTCCCACGAACTCCTGTAAACTTTCAAGCAGATGCCGTTGAGTCCGTACCTTCTTGTAAGGTATGAGCAGTCCTTCGTCGAGAATGTAAACGGGCAGCGTGCTCATCTGGTCACTACTGCGCGCAGGTTTATGGTTGTTGTTTTTTCCGTCTGAGTAAAGGGGAGTCCTATCTGGGTAAAGAAGTGTAAATATGTGAGGGATTACTGAGCGGATGTATTCTTCCAATTCTGATAAGGAAGCGCCCGCGGCAGCTTTTCGAGCAGCCAGTTGCGCCAAAATGCCAACGCCGGGACCTAATTGCATTGTATTAAGGATCTTGATGTTGGCTGTTCCACCATGACTCTGAGCTGCTAATTGAGCTGTTCTTGCAATCGGTAATACAGAGTCGCAAGCGGTCAACACCAGAATAGTTTTGAATTCGCGCTCCAAATCGTTATACAAGCGGCTAAAATCCTCAATACCAGGCAGGATAATACCATTTTCATCTATCTCCAGCGGCATGCTGCGGATAAGCCCTATACTGGTTGATGATGTGGGCGGAAAAAGTGCGGTTGCATTGGTCAGGATGCACAGGCTCATGTTATAAATTTACCTTGCTGGGTCCAAGAAAGCGGGATGTATTCAGAACGCTTGCTTTATTTCAAAGGTTTGCACGCAAAGATTCTTATTTTTCCATATTCCCCAAGGGCGATTACATTTTTCAGGTCAATGCGGGTTGGGTCCAGACCGTATGATTTGAAAATGGTTTCTATGCTTTGGTCCTTCTGATTAGTTGCCAGTAGTACCAGATAACGTCCGGCATTTGCGTGTGCCTGCCAGGCAGTGTCTGATACGCCATATTCTTTCAGGTAATACCACAGTGCTGCGTTATTTGGATAACCTGCCAGGATTGCATCTCCTGGTTGAAGCTCTGCTGCCAAATACAATGCAGATGCCTGGACATTACTTACCTTGGCCCACCGCAGGGGCATGCCTGGCAAGCTTATTATGGCGCTGATAGCTAATCCAACGATCGCAAGCCAGCTTAAAATCGTGGGCCAACTTACCTGCTGGTTTCGGATCCGGCGGGTTGTTTCCACCAGACCGGCTGCTGACCAGACCAACAGAGGCGCAATCATCCAGGACCAAAAGCGATCAAAAGCATCGGGGCGGCGGGCGAGCACTAACAAGGCGCACCATCCCAATAACAGTACGGAAAGTGGCCAGCGGCTGGATCCAAGTTTGCGGTGCAATATCACTGATAACAGAAACCCGCACACTAGGACGCTGGTTAGCTGCCAGGGAAGTTGGTTTGTCCAATTCCCCCAGGTTTGTTCCAGGCGTGCCAGAAGCAGCCAATCAAAAAATCTTTTAGCGTCGACTGGTTGCACAAAGCCGTTGTCCAGTATGCGCCTCCACCCTGAAATGGCCAGCGCTGGGCTGTAAAGCAACCCAGCGAACAGCCCAATTGCCAGTCCGGATGTCAGCCAACCAGTAAAAAATTTGCGGTTGCGCGGACCTTCGAGCGCGACCCACAGGTAAGCAGCACTGGCGGGGTAAAGCATAATTGGAATGGTCCATAAGCCCAAGGCACTGCAGGCTGTCATCATGACCCAGTACCGCCTGGCTGGTCTGGTAATAATTTGCTGGGCCAGCCAGAAAATTAGCAGGCTAAAGAGTCCTACAAGGGTGTAGCCCCTGGCGATGGTTGAGAAGTGCACCAGTTCAGGGAAGAACGCCGTCAGGGAAGCGGCGACCAGCCCCGTTTCTTTACTGTAGAATGCCTTGCCCATGAAGTAAGCCGCAGCAATCATTCCCAGCCCGGCCACCAGAGCGGGCAGCCGGATGCTCCAGGCGTGCAAGCCCAGGCTCAGCAGGCTGGAGCGCACCAGCAGGTTGTGAAAAATGTGGTTGTTGGGCAGTGAATAATCTGAAATGACTGTCCACCATGAGCGACTTGCAAATTCAACCACCGAATACGCTTCGTCGTACTCGACCGGACCATTCAACTCACCTATACGTAGTACCAAGCCACATAATACGATGAGTGTAAGCAGCGGCCCGGAACCTGAAATCAGTGATTTCTTGGTTGAGGAAATGGCAAAGGTATCCGACACAAGTTATTCAATAGAGAAGATAAATTGGTAGTGCGGCTGCCCGCCTTCTTGTACTTCGATTTCCTGGTCGCGGTATTTTTCACGAATCAGGTCAGCTATGCGATTGGCTTCGGTGTGTTTTAATTCTTCGCCATAGAACATAGTGATCAGTTCGTAATCGCCGGCATTTGCTTTTTCGAGTAATTCCATGCAAGCCTGCTCCAGGTTGTCGGCAGAGACTGCCAGCTTACCGTTGAGCAGGGCGATCACCTGTCCATCTTTGACTGTTACCCCATCAATTTCCACTGAACGGGTGGCAATTGTCACTTCGCCTGTGACCACATTTTCCATTGCGCTCGCCATTTTTTCAGCAACTGCATCCAGGTCGCCATCCGGGTTCATGTGCAGCATGGCAGAGAAACCTTGGGGTACATTCCGGCTGGGAACAACACGCACATTTTTTGCGGTCACGTCCTTGGCCTGGTTAGCTGCCAGCACGATATTTTTATTATTCGGTAGAATGATGACCCGATCAGTGGGTAGGTTTTCAAAGGCTTCCAGAATATCCTTGGTAGAAGGATTCATCGTTTGCCCACCGCTGATGACCGCTGCTGCCCCCAAGCTGGCAAAGATGCGCGATAAACCAGTTCCCGGTGAAACAGTTACAACAGCGATTTGTCCAGGCTCAATCGTCGTCAATTCGAGCCGGGAATGGATTGCCCGGTTTTCAATATCGTCCATTTGGGCCAGCAGGTTTTCCATGGCTACTTTGGTGATGGTGCCTATCCCCAAGATATAATCTATCGGTTCGTAGCGTTTTTCTAAGGGTGTATGGATATGCATGCGGTACATGCCTTCGCCTTCACCCACCTGGATGGATGTTCCCATTGTTTCAAGTTGGTTGTAGAACTTCTGAAGTTCGAAATCATTGTTTGGGCGGAAATCTACCACTACTTCCCAATCTTGACCCTCTTCAACATCTTCCAGCGCGTTTTCCAGATTCATAGCAGAGAGAGGCTGAACTGAGACCAAGGCTGAATCAAGTGATTCACCATCCAGATAGCGCAGCATGCCTTCGAGAATGAAGAACAGTCCCTTACCGCCTGAATCTACCACTCCAGCTTGTTTCAGAATAGGCAGGAATTCAGGTGTACTCTGGACGGATACATCTGCAGCTGCCACGCAGCGTCGCAGTACAAGCACGGCATCATCAGTATCCAGAATTGCCAGTGCGGCCGCAGCGGCAATATCCTTGGAGACAGTCAGAATAGTACCTTCCACAGGTCGGACAACCCCTTTATAAGCTGTATCACGTGCTTCAGCAAACGCTGCTGCTAGTGCGGGGCCATCAATGATATCTTTTCCGTGCAGGGCGCGTGAAAAACCGCGCCATATCTGCGATAGTATTACCCCAGAGTTGCCTCGTGCGCCCATCAAAGCGCCTTGTGCTACTGCGGCTGCCATCTGTCCCGCATTATGATGTCCCAGGCTGCTGACCTCGTTGTATGCAGATGTCATGGTCAGGAGCATATTCGTCCCGGTATCGCCATCGGGCACTGGAAATACATTTAACGCATTTACTAACTGATGATTGGTCCGCAACCAGGTTAGTCCTGCTTCCACCAGCTGTTTTAACATCAAACCGTCAAAAGACTTGCTTTGCATGCGTAAGAATCTCCTCGCGCGGACGATCATAATTTGAATTTCTGTGGATGTTGATAAAAGATCAGCGCAGCTTCTGGTGCACGAAAATGCATCAGAAAGTAATGGCGCCACGGTCTGTTGTGTCAATCAGGATTACTGACCCGCAATCCCTGTACATGAACGTTTACTTCGTGAACTTTCAACCCAATATTTTTTTCCACCGAATAGCGGACTGCGTTGGCCACACTCTGAGCCACCGAGGCGATACGCGTGCCGAACTCGACGATAATATAAATATCGATATCCAGATTGTCATGTTCGAAGTGCACGCTGACGCCGCGAGTAGGTTCGCGGGTGATGGTGGATGCGATACCCTCAGCTAAATTTTTGGGGGCCAGCCCAACAACGCCGTACGATTGCAAGGTGGCGTGATAGCTGATAGTGGCAATTGCGCTTGGCGATATATGAATACTTCCCAATGTAGTCTTTTCCTGTCCCATAGTTTCAATCCTTTGCGTGAGTATTAACACTTGACTTGTAGAAGGATACGCTTTGTGGTAAAATTTTTGGCCTGAACCAGAACCAAATGGCTCAATGGTATTATAGCAAGAAAGGACAATTCACGATGGCTAAATGCGCTCACTGTGGTAAGACTACCACTTTTGGTCACAACCGTTCTTTCTCATTGCGGGCTACCAATCGCAAGTTCTTACCGAACTTGCAGAAGGTGACCGTTTACGAGAAGGGTACCAAGACCAAGAAGACGCTGTGCACCAAGTGCATTCGCACAATGGTAAAAACAGTCTAATCAATTTCTTCCTTCTCATCAAAGATCACGGCCTGGCACTCGATTTCTGGGTGCAATGCCGGTGATTTTTGTTTAAGCACCTGGAGTTCATATCAGGTATTCAGCTCGATGCAGTCTTTTAAAGATTTAATGCCGTTCGCAATTCCACCTGGGTGGTTGAAGACGGAATTCCCGGCAACAAAGGCATTTGCTCCGGCGCTTAGCAGTGCCGGTAATGTTTTTTCTGATACACCGCCGTCCACTTCCAGCCAGGCAAGTGAACCAATCTGGTTGAGTGCCTGTCGAATGCCGGCAACCTTGGGAAGCATTCCCGATATAAAACTTTGTCCACCAAAACCCGGATTGACGGTCATTACCAGTACCAGGTCCACCTCAGCGTAGACTTCTTGCAGCATGATTGCTGGGGTGGCCGGGTTGAGCGTAATGCCAGCTTTTATGCCTAATGATTTAATTTGTTGAATGGTCCGGTGCAAATGCGGGCAGGTTTCTACGTGCACGGTTAGCCGGTCTGCACCTGCTTTGGCAAAGGCTTCCAGCATATTTTCTGGTTTTTCGACCATCAGATGCACATCAAGCGGAAGTTTTGTAGCCTGCCGGCAGGCTGCTACCACCAGCGGTCCAATCGTCATATTCGGAACAAAGTGCCCATCCATTACATCGATGTGAATCCAATCAGCTCCCGCGTTTTCGCAGGCAACCAGATCAACCCCCAAGCGGGAGAAGTCAGCAGAAAGAATCGATGGGGCAATCACATTTGTAGGCATTTAGGGCAGCGCATTATTCCAACGGAAGAATATGGCCAGCCACAAGGGTATCAGACCGCCTACAGCTGCCAGTGCCACCAGTCCAAGTCCGATGGAAATCCAATCCATTCCTTCTGCTTCTTCGTAGGGTTCAGGTTCGGCCGCAGGTTCTGAAAATACTGGAATAGGCTGAGAATTGGTGGGCCTGACGGCCACTGTGGCGGCGCTGGGGCGTGGGCTGGAGGTCGCCGCAGCAACGGACCGAGGTGCAGCGGGCCTGTGTTGCCCGAAAGTTGTCAGAACGCGCCCAAGCTGATCTGCGGTTCGGTATCGTGCTGAAGGCTCTTTTGAGAGTACCTTCAGTATGATCTGTTCCAATTCTGGCTTGATCCGTGGGTTGAACGTACTTGGTGCCTGAGGTGCCATTTCACGGTGCAGGCGCGCCAGTGTTTCTGGCGTTTTTGCTACAAAGGGTGGACGTCCAGCGAGCATTTCATACATGACCACGCCTAAAGAATAGACATCTGATGCTGGCGATGGAGCTTGCCCGGAGGCCTGTTCTGGCGAAAAGTATAGCGGCGATCCCCAAACCACATCGTTGTGCTCGTCCGGGTGGATCCCCGAAATCGCCCGGGCAATGCCGAAATCGGTGACCTTTACCCGGCGGTCTGGCGTGATCAGAATATTGTGTGGTTTTACATCGCAGTGGACAATTCCAGCCCGATGTGCATATCCCAGTCCGGCACAAACCTGGATAATGATTGGAAGTGCGTCCTCCGGCCCAAATTTGCCAAGGTTGTCGATCATAACCTTCAGGTTGGTGCCGGGGATGTGTTCCATCACGATGAATAATTTCCCCTGATCAAAACCGAAATCATGTACGGTAACGATATTGGGGTGCGAAAGATTGGCGGCTGATTTGGCCTCCTGCCGGAAGCGTATTTGCACGGTGGGGTCTGCAGAATAATCCGCCCGCAGCATTTTAATAGCAACATACCGCTCCAGCATCAGGTCGCGGGCACGGTATACCTGTGCCATTCCGCCTGTGCCGAGCGGTTCGAGCAGTTGGTAACGGTTGTTTAGTAGGGCGGGTTCAGCCATTATGATGAAATTATATCATCCCGTTCATAGTAGAAACGCCCGGTTCGCGGGCGTTTCTACTATGAGTGTGTCCTTCTGATTTTTGTGTCCTGGGTTGCCGGTTCCTTGTCAGGTGGTCCGGCGGGTTCGGGCAGGCTTTATTTCAGCTTGATATTCGGCTTTTTTGTTGGAGCCGGGCCAGATTTTGGGCTTGCTGATGAGTTGGCCGGCTGTTTCTTCAGGTTCCCGAGAGCGAAGGGAATGAATAAAAGCACCAACAGTCCGGCAAGCAAGGCTCCAAAGATGGGCCATGAGGCAGATTGTGCCACTTCTGGCAGTACCCCACCCGGATTGTATTCCACTTGTGTGCTGCTGCTGGATACACCACCTGCCCTGTCCAGATTAATGCTCAGGGTACGGTTGGCGCCATCGCGTAGTGTGGCTGGGGATGTGTATATGATACGATATTCGCTTTGCAAGGCGCGTGCATATAGTTGATATAAGCCCTGCAAGGTGTCTGGATCGTTGGCGTAGGAATATATTCCTCCGGCCCGTTCCGAGAAGGTCCGCAGACCAGTTTCGTCTAACCCTGAGTTTACGCCCGTTTTCTTCGGGTCTCCCAGGCCGATGGTGGAAATTGATAAACCGATTGGGCCAATGCCCTCGATGACCTGATCTGGTGTATTTTTGCTGACGTTGTCAAGCCCATCAGTCAGAACAATGATGGCTTTACGTCCGGTAACATCCTTCAGTATCTGGGTGCCCTGGGCAAGCGCATCAAACATGGCCGTATCTTCATACGCATTCAATTTGTTAATTGCTGCGGTTAACTCTTTCAAGTCTGTGGTTAGCGGTTGTACATACCTGACCTCGGTGTTAAAGGTCACCAAGCCGGCCTGGTCTCCTGGGCGCATTTGTTCAACGTAGGCTCTGGCAGCTTCCTTGGCTCCGTTCAGCTTGCCAGCCTGCAGCATGCTGCCTGAGACATCGATTACCAGCAGGGTTGTCAGCGGGCCGATTTCTCCAGCGCCGCCAGCATCCTTGGTATTCATCAGCTTTCCGTTTTCAGAGAGCTGGATCTTGCTGGGGTCGATGCCAACCGGTTCCCCTGCCGCGTTGGTTACCGAGACATATACTGTGACTTCAGGAAATTTTGAGTTATCAACCTGGGTAATTCGAATCTGGGTATCATCCTGTGCCCTGACAGATACCACCGGGGAGATTGCCATCAAAGTTACGAACAGGATCGTGAGAGCCTGGCATGATCGTCGAATTGTTGAGTTCATTAGGACCTCTTTTCGTGGTAAACCAACTCGGTGTTTCCCATGCGGATGCGCTGACCGTTGGAGAGTTGGGAGCGCTCAATACGTTTATTGTTGATAAAGGTACCGTTCATGCTCATGTCTTTGAGGGAGAAAACGAGTCCATCACTGGTGAGCATGGCGTGCTGTGGGGCAATATCCGGATCTGGAAAGACGATCTCAGATTTAAGTGCCGAGCTTCCAATCGCGATGGCTGGGCCGCCTTGTTTCATGAACTTATCCAGAATGAATTCCGTGCCCTTTAGTTTGCCCGACGCAACTTCCAACCAGGCTTTTGAAAGCAGCACTACGATCAATGAGATAAAAGCCCCGGTAGAAGCCCCGAGCAGGATGAGCCCGACCACCTTTCCAATCAGCGGATCTTTGAGCCAGGTATGGGTACTTTCCAGTAGGAGACCCCCCAATGCGCCGCCTAGCAGACCGCCCAACATACCTTTCCAGGCCTGGTTTTTTCCGAGCACTCCTTCGGCCAGCCCGATCAGCAAGCCAAAGATGCCCCAGCCTAACATGCGGCCGATCCAGCCAGCGCCTACGCCCTGAAAAAGAAGTTCGCTGAGGGGCAGCCCAATGGCTCCGGCAATCAGGCCAAGTACGCCGCTCGTCAGTCCGGATTTTCCCGCCTGTACAGGGTTGCGAGTCAGTGCGCCTTCGGTGATACCGATGAAAAAGCCAATGCTCAGCCCGATCAGCGCGCCAACGATTGCCTCACTTAGATATATGTTGGAGACAAAGGAAAGTCCTAAAAGATCACTGACCTTCCAGCCAACCAGGCCACCAATTGCGCCCAAAACTGCGTAATAATAGGTTCGCATGCGTCTGTTCATAAAATACTAGCCTCCTTCATGGGTGTTTTCAAAACTGCGGTGTAAATTGTTCCAATGTACGATACTCCATTGGGGGTTATCTTCTAATTCATAAAACCCGAAATAACGCGAAGGATCAAACTCACCGTTGGTCTGGCGGATAAACAAACCGCCCAGCTTTTTGTGCGGTTCGATCACCAGTGCCACCTGCCAGGGTTCAGGGAAAAAATTGCTGTGCAGCCAGGTGTCATAATGCGAGAGAAAAATGCCCATTTTGGGGTGGGTATGATACCAACCGACAATCTGTTTGCCCGGATAGCGTTTTTCGATTTCGTCGTGTATTGTTACGATCGTATCTTGTGTAAAGGTTAAATAAACACTTCCCTGGCGGGTATAACGGGCCGGAAGAGCGTGCTCGACAACAATAAACTCTTCGTTTGTATCAATATCCGCGCACCACTGTCCTACCAGCATGCCGCCTGTCTCTTGTTCCATATCGCCACTGGCGTGGACACACATGATCGCGTAAGCTGGCTGGGTCACAAAGACCTTTACCGCTGTTGCCAATCCATTTCCGTCGAAAGGAGAACGCCAATGCTGAGCCGTCTCGATGGGCATGGGCGCCGGGTTTGGTTTCTGAACTTCTATAGGTTGGATTCGGATGGAATGTTTGGGCTTCATATGTGCTCGTGTGCTTTATGCTTACCCCTCTCCCTGCGGCCTGGTAATGACCGCAGGTGAGAGGCAAGTGTTGAATGGATCCCGGATCTGACCGCCCCGAAAAGCTGGGGGTAGGTGGGCTGGATGAGCTACCCGGCAGTTACATCAGCAGTCATCATCAGCCGGTCCCCTTCGGGTACGCCGGCCTGCGAGAGGGTTTCAACTTCTTTAAGCTCACGACCTAATGCTTTGCTGTCCAACCGGTAGGATACTGGTCGCCCATCTGGGCCCGTGGTTGGCAGCTCGAGCGAGGTGGTTAGCTCAGGGAGCAACTCTTTTACGGGTACGTCGTTGGGGATTTCTGCGTTTCGGCTGCCACCAGAAGGAAGTACGATTGTTACAGGTGTGTCTGACATGGTTTATTTCTCCTTTTTCTATGGGCCCCGCTGGCTGACCCTCGATGAAAATGGGGTCAGGCGGGATGAGAAGGACTGGGTTCAGTCCTGGAATAATATTCTGTGCATGTACAACATGCAGCAGCGGAAGATATCATTTGAGGTGAATTTTTGGCCTGGGTTTTGCGGCTTCTTCGATAATCTTGATTCGTTCTGGTCGCAGCAGTTCGCGTTTATCCAGAGGAAAAGCATCAGGATTTTTCTTGCGATATTCACGTGACCAGCGCGCAGCATCCGCGTCCCAGGGAAAAGGAGGTTTGGTTGGGTCATCGTGGAAGTTTTTCCATTGGAGCATTTCACCCAGCATAATCACGAGCCGGTCGAGCGAGCGGCTGGCTGTCCACCAGGCGGCATCGATGCAGACTGTCCCATTCAAATGGTTAATATTGGGATGCCAGATGGGTGTCATCCATTTCATCCCAGGCCAACGTTGAGGGTACTGGTTATGCAGATAGATCTCAACCTGGTGATGTTCGCTGTATTTTGGTTTTCCGAGTAGATCCACTCCGACGATACTTTTGCATTTGAAGGTTATGATATATCTATCTGGCGGAACGTTGGGTTGCGGGGATTGCGCGGTGAAGGAGATCAGGTCGCTGCGGGCAGCCAATTCACGCATTAGCTCTGCGTCTGCGCGTAATCGCCGAATTCTTGGGCTCTGGTTCAGGTCAACACCACCGGCAGTGATATCGGCCGTAAGCATCAGACGGTCGTTATTGGGCACTCCAGCCGAGGATAGCGTCTCTGTCTCTTTCAGTTCGCGGCCCAGGCCTTTGCTGTCCAGGCGATAACCCATAGGGCGACCATCCGGGCCGACCGTTGGGAGCTGCAGTAGTGAGGCCAGTTCGGTCATCAGATCGTGGATGGCGACATCGTCGGGGATATCGGCATTGCGGGCGCCGCCGCTGGGTAGAATGATGGTGATATTTAAATCGGGCATGCTCTCTCCTTGTTGCTAAAACAATGACTTAGGCTGTATAGTGCGGCACCTGGCAGTATCCGGCAATGGCCCAACAATCTCCGTGGTGCAGGGTGTGGCAGATGTCACATTCCACGATCCCGCGCGGATCTTTTTGAACAACAGGCTCCAGACAGTACGGGCAAAGGTGTTTCTCGACCAGTGATAAGCGGACTTGCGGCTTGCGGTGAAAAAGATTGGGAACTGATTTGCTTTCTGTTTTTGCGTTTCGCTTCCTGGTAATAATAGGTTTTGCGCGATGCTCTGTCCGGGTGGTTTCATTGTTGGAAGGCGTCCCACTGGAAAGCGCTGATTTTGTCCTTTTCCGTTTTGGTCTTGTCCGTGAGTGAACCTGTGCTGGGGCTGGTGTAGCTGTGCCTGGCGTTGCTGAACTTTGATTTGTCCTTGCCTGCCTTGGTTTTGACCATGCCTGCATTGCCAGCAGCATGCAGTTTAAGCCAAGGGTGATATGTGCCAGGCCAGACCAATCGATGGTGTTACGCCAGAAATAGAGAGGGCCAAAACCCAGTCGGAATCTTGTCAGAACTCCCAAGATGAGTAGCCCGATGATCACAGCTGCTGCCGCTGAGATAAAGCGGATAAACCAGGCTCGTCTTCGAAATAAGATCCGGGCTGCAAACCCAGCCACGATGCCGATGACCAAATCTGCAAAGATCAGGCGCACCAGCAGGTGGGTTTCAGGTCTGAACCTGAATAAAAAGAATATGCCGACGGCCGTATCGGTGATGAGCAAAAATAGCAAGGTTACTTTGCGTGGAAATTCAGATCGCAAAGGTAAAGCTGGTTGTACGCTCGAGTCGCTCATCGTGGTTGTCCGTACTGCCATTTTCTAATTGCGCAGTTTTACGCGCCCGTGAACCTTGATGTGGAGTGTGTCTGATGGTTGTAAATCACCTTTGATGCGGATACGTCCGCGTGCAGGCCCGGAAGCCAGTTCTTCGGTTTTTGTAAAATGCTTGAAGTGCAGCGCATCAGAAAGGTCGCCGGTTAATTCGTAAAAGCGATACTCTTCTCCATTATTGGCGCGCAGAATATGCAAGGACGGAACGCCAATGCTCGCCAGGGTGCGGTGCAGAAAATTTTCTCCGCCGGTAATTGAGTGGGTAAGCACTGTGTCACGCAATGTGCCGCAGACAGCACAATGGCCTTCTTCAAAACTAACCTCACTTAATGGAAGAAAAATTTGCTCGCTGGTATGGCAGACCGGGCAATCTAGTGAGGTCAAAAGCTCCTGGTCCAATTCGATGATTGCTTGCGGCCCGAGATCTGCCCGAACGATGCGCAGCAGGTCTTCAAGGGTTGTGCTTTCGGCGCGGGCGGGCAGTTCGATAATCTCACCATAGGTCCAATGGCTCTCGCAGTCTTCGCGGGGCACATAGGCGGTGGTGTGCATCTCATTGTTCAGCCCGTTATAATGTGTGACCTTCCCTGCATCCACCGGCATTGAATGGATCAGTTTGAGGGCCTCCTGGGATTGGATGCCACCAATGATCGAAGCAATCGTTGGAGTGGTCGGAACTTTGCCGAGCAGAATGTTCTGGCGGGCCAGCAGTGGGCAGGAATAGCGCAGTGAGAGATCGCGGATGGCTGCTTCTGTCAGAGTGCATTCGTAGCAGGCGCCTTTTCCGGGGACAAAGACGCGCGCGAGGCCCAGCAGTTCTTGAATGGCTCCATCGACCCAGGGTTTGTTCATCCAATAACAGAAGCGGTTGACTGCCAATCGGGCTTCGCGATTATCCAGGCAGCCAATCACAACATCCATTCTTCGGATGACTCCTAATCCCAGTCCGGATGTGATATCACCGTTTAGGTACTGCACATTTAATTGTGGGTTGATTGATTTTGCTCGCGCTGCCGCCACTTCTGCTTTGCTGCGCTGATTGTCTGATTCGCGGAAGAGCACCGAGCGGCTCAGGTTGGCGGCTTCAATAGTGTCAAAGTCAACAATAAAAATATTTCCAATGCCCATCAGTGCCAGGTTCTTGATGACTTCATTTCCAAGGGCTCCAGCTCCCACCACCATCACTTTTGCATCTGCAACCTTATCGCGTTCCCACCAGGAAATAAATTCAAAGGTACCGAGGCGATCGGTACGCAGGTTGGGAATGTGGATCGGTTTTTCGGGCGCAATTGGCACACGGCGCGGCCCAGTTTTGGGCTCATCCCCGGCTTTGCGCTGAGCTGGATGTGTTGCCACTTCGCGAGCCAGTTCGTGTGCTTGCGAGACATTCTTTGCGCTGATAGCACATGCGAACCATCCAACCCCTGGCCGGGATTCGATCAACTGATTTTCTTCCAGGGCCTTGAGTGCTTCGCGCAGTGTAGCCCGGCTGATTTCCAATTGGCTGATTAATTCTCTTTCTGGGGGCAGTTGAGCTCCAGGTTTCAGGCTTCCATCTAATAATGTGCTGGCTATTTTTCCTGCCACGGCCTCGGCCAGTGAGTGACGGGCAACCGGTTGAATTTTCATAAGTCTCCTGTGGTTTGGTGGTCAGACCAAGCGTACCACAATAGTAAAGCTTTTCGTTCCACGAGTCTAGCATTACTTAAGTACTGTTTTTTGGCCAAATATTTGAAAAATCAGTGTAAAAACCCCAATCTGATAGCAATTCTTAACCCAGAACCCCATTCGGCTACAGCCGAATGGGGTTCTGGGTACTGTGGAAGATGTGAATTAACTGGTTTATTTCTATGCTCGGATCAGCCACGGCACAATTTTTTGCAAGTATATGACTTTTCCGAATTCGAACAATTTTTCGCCGATGGCAAGCCGTTCAAGTTTGTTATGTGATCAGGCCAGAAGGAAAATGATCTGTGCGGTTCAAATAACAGATTGTCAGTTCATTCTGGTGGATGTCAAAACGACTGATTGAGCCATTGTTCAATAAAAACCATGATTTCAGGTCATGGGTGGCCTGTCGCCAGGGAAGCTTTAGCATGGCACACACCAGGCGCACAAAAAAACCGCCGTGGCTGAATAAAACGACGCGATCTTCTGGTTGGTCATCCCGGTCGCTGTGGCGCGCCAGCAGATCAGCCAGGAAGTTTTCAGCGCGCGCCTGGCGTTGGTCCTCAGCCTCGAAGGGCCGGTTCCACCAGCCGGTTTCATCCAGGTCATTTGGTAAGCTTAATTCAGGGAAATTCTGTTCAAAGTAGGAGCGTGTTTTTCCTGGCAGCCCGCTCCGGATGGTTTTATCGTCCCGGTTGAAAATGCCCCCTTCCTCGTGTATTTCTGGCCATGCTGTGAACGGGATCCCCAGGACGCGAGCGGTGGGGGCAGCCGTGCCTACTGCTCGGATCATCAGGCTGGTGTAGATGTGAGTAAAACCAAATCCATACTGATTTTGGATATTCCATCCAGCTTTTTGATCAAGCACCTGGTTTTTCTTGAAAAATTCAACCAGGTAGTTGGCTTGCGCAGACCCAATTTCAGTTAGCTCAGGGTCTGGGCTCTCCCTATACTCAGGGTTTTGCACATTGGCATTATTTTGTGATTGTCCGTGACGAATAAAATAGAGTTCCATATTATTTGTTTTTCAGGTTTTTCCCAAGAATAGAAGAAATTGTTATGTCAATGCGGGGAATTGGATAGAGATATTTAACCCGCCAAGGTCGCGGTTTTTAGCATGAATTTGGCCGCCTTGGGCTTCTACCAGCTGCCGGGCAATTGCAAGGCCCAGGCCCGCCCCACCGGATGCGCGTGAACGTGATTTTTCTCCACGCCAGAAGCGTTTGAAAATGCTGGATAGATCTTCGGCTGGTACTCCCGGGCCGTCATCGCTGATGGTTAGGAGCACCATCCCGGCAGTGTTGACGACTGTCAGGATTACGTTCCCGCCTTCAGGCGTGTAGCGCAAAGCATTGCTGACGAGATTTCCCACCACCTGTTTTATGCGCTGAGGGTCTAGCATGGCAGCTGCAGTTTTGTCGATATCTTCAAAGCTGAGCTTGATGTTTTTATCATCTGCCTCGGCCTGGAATAAATCGATGACATAAGTAACGACCTCGCCAAGATTCACATGCTTGTGTTCAAAGTGTAACTGCCGTGTTTCCGCCAGAGTTAGCAAGCGCAGGTCTTCCACCAGGCGTTCGAGTAAATAGGTCTCTTCGAGCGCCGGGCTAATTTGATCTGGGCTGGCGTCGTAGATGCCGTCTACAATGCCTTCCAGACGCCCACGCATGACCGTTAAAGGCGTGCGCAGTTCATGTGCTATATCTGCCAGCATGTTACGGCGTTCGCTGTCGCTTTGTTCCAGGGAAGCGGCCATATGGTTAAAGCTATCTGAGAGTGCGCGCAGATCATCCGGTCCGGAAGCACGCACACGAGTCGATAAATCTCCCCCGGCAACGGCTCGCGCTGCGGCGATGACCTCCGCCAGTGGGGTTACAAAACGGCGCATCAGCACAAGCCCAATGATAATAGTGGGAATGGCCATGACCATTGCGATCATGCCAATCGGTAGTAAAAAGTCGAAGGATAGCTGTTGCTGCGCTGGAAAAAAAGATTCATCAAACAACAATGTGGCTGTCAATTTTCCGTGGGTCAGGATCGGGATGGCCGGGTCGCTTTTTTTCTTGATATAAGTCGTACCAATCAGAGCTGTTTGGGTGCTGCCATGGTCTAGAACAACTTTTCCTTGCGCATCCAGCAGAATTGATCTGGCCCAGAAACGGTGGTAATCTGCATCGATATCATTTTTAGGCAGTACTTCCACTCCCTGCCAACTGTTTTTTACCAGGTAAAAGGTCTCCAGCCGGGTAATGATTGGTAAGCGCTCGATAGGATTATAGCTGGATGGATAAGTCAAAAAATATGCCATTGCAGCCAGAATTACCAATGTTATGAATAAAACGGCAGCACTAAACGCTCGCAGCAGCAAGGTAAAAAGGCGGGTTTGGATCGAGCGCACAGTAGTATTGGTCATATTAGCCTTCAAATTTATATCCAACACCATGAACAGTGATGATGTAACGGGCATCTCCAGCTGCTGTTTCAAGCTTTCGACGTAGGTTGCGGATGTGCGAATCGATAGCCCGTTCGTAGCTTTCAAAGGCGATGCCGTGTACGGCTGTCAGCAATTGCGCACGCGAGAAAATACGTCCGGGTTGTTTCATCAAAGTTGTCAGGATTTCAAATTCAGTAGGTGTGAGCAGGATGGTCTTGTCTGGCAAAATGGCTTCATAACGAGTACGGTCAATACTAACTTCGCCAACTCGGATAATCTCACTGGTTGCGTCTCCGCTTGCGCGTCGCAGCACCACCCGTACTCGTGCCACCAATTCGCGTGGGCTGAATGGCTTGGTAATGTAATCATCTGCTCCAAGCTCCAAACCGACCAGCTTATCGCTTTCTTCCACGCGCGCAGTCAGCATGATGATGGGGATGTTGCCTTCGCGGCGCAAGTTCCTGCACACATCCAGACCATCCATACCGGGCATCATCAGGTCGAGCACGATTAGATCAGGTTTTTCGCGGCGGGCAATATTTAGCCCCTGCAGTCCATCGCGGGCCGAAATTACCTCAAAGCCAGATGCTTTGAGGTAATCTTGGCAGATTTCGACGATCTTGGGTTCGTCATCGATGACGAGGATTTTTTTTGGCATAAGGTTGCCGCTGGGTGGAAAATAGGACTGAAGGATAATTCGAATATTGCAATGATTAATAATGATTGCAATCGATCATTGCTTTTCTATTCGTACCGCAGAGCTTCAACTGGCTGCAGGCCGGCGGCTCGATTGGCCGGATATATTCCAAAGAACATGCCTATGGCTGCCGAAAAAATCGTGGCAAGCAGCACAGAGCTGACCGTTATCGATGGTTCAAATGCGTTGCCTGTTGCCACCGCTACCCTGCCAACGATAAATGAGATGGTCCAACCGAGCATGATGCCTATGATGCCGCCCAAAAGGCTGAGCAGCGAAGATTCGGCCAGGAATTGGGTCAGAATGTCTCGTTTTCTGGCACCCAGAGCTTTACGTAAACCAATCTCGCGGGTACGTTCTGCCACTGAGACCAGCATGATGTTCATGATGCCGATACCACCTACCAGCAGCGAAATACCAGCAATTCCACCCAGAAAAATTGTCAGGATGCCAGTGATTGATGAGGCTGTCTGCAGCATGTCCTGTTGGGTAAATACGGTAAAGTCATTTTCGCCTCCAACCGGGATGTTGTGGCGCGTCTGCATGATCTGCTTGATCTCGTCTGCGGCCAGGGTGGTGGCATCGGCGCTGACTGATTCGACAAAGATGACATCTACATTATCGCCACTACGGTGGGTGACACGATCTCTTGCCGTTGTTAATGGGATAACAACCTGGTTATCGGCATTCCCAAAGGCTGAGCCGCCTTTACTGCCAAGCACACCAATAATGCGGAAAGGCTGTCCGGCCAGGCGCATGGTTTCCCCAACCAACCCTTCTTTCCGGCCGAATAACTTATCTGCCAGGTCAGGGCCGATTACTGCAACGGAAGCATGTCCCAGATATTGTTCATTGTTGATAAATTCACCCTCGGTAACTGTTTCGTTGCGGACCGCTCCGTAGGCTGGGGTAACCCCATTAACTGTGGTATTACTGGTCTGACCCAGGGCAGCAGCTTCGGCTGAACCCTGTAAAACTGGTGCAACTGCCGACACAGAGGGCGCCGCAAAGACATCATTGATAGCCTGTGCATCGTTCATGGTCAGTGGGCGTACATTTTTTGAAGCGCCCTGGTTTCGTCCGGGAGGGCCCATTTGGTTGCCTGTGAAGACGAAAAGCACATTGGTCCCAATCCCATTGATGGATCCGGTAATGGAATTCTGTGCACCCTGCCCAACTGCCAGCATGGCGATTACGGCTGCTACACCGATGACGATGCCCAAAATGGTCAGCCCTGAGCGCATTTTATTGGAATTCAGGCTTTCTAAAGCTTCAACAAGGATTTGAGTTGCGTTCATTGGATCTCCGTATCTACCATTCCGTCACGGATGCGGATGATGCGTTGAGTTTGTGCGGCAATTTTAGGGTCGTGGGTCACAATAATCAGGGTTGTGCCCACCTGTCTGTTAAGATTAAGCAAGAGGTCCATGATCTCCTGTCCAACCTTTGAATCCAGGTTGCCGGTGGGTTCATCGGCCATGATGATGGCCGGATCATTGACTAATGCCCGCGCAATGGCCACACGCTGTTGCTGTCCACCGGAAAGTTCGTAAGGTTTGTGGTTGATGCGATCCTGCAATCCGACTGATATCAGTGACTGCCGGGCGCGTTCTTTGCGGCCTTCTTTTTTTCCAGAGTAACGTAAAGGTAACTCGACGTTTGAAAGTGCTGTTTGGCGTGAGAGCAGGTTGAAGCTTTGAAAAATGAAGCCAACCTTGCGGTTACGAATATTGGCCAACTGGTCATCGCTTAGTCCGGCAACCGATTCGCCATCCAGTGTGTATGTGCCAGTGGTCGGGCGGTCGAGACAACCCAGAATATTCATCAAGGTAGATTTACCCGACCCCGAGGGTCCTACGATCGCTACCACTTCACCTCGGTCGATGCTCATGGTCAGCCCGCGCAGGGCATTTACTTCTACATCACCCATCAGGTATGTTTTGACCAGGTCTTCTGCAATAATTACAGGTTCAGTCATGAATTCCTCACTTACCCGCCGAAAGGTCCACCACTTGTGGATGGCGGATTAAGAATGATCAGATCGCCTTCCTTCAAGTCACCACCGGCCACTTCGCTGGTAGTATCAGATGTAGCGCCCAGGCGAATTTCCACGGCCACAGGTTTGTTGTCTTTAAGCACATACACAACGCGTTTGCCATTGACCTGGCGTACCGCTCGATTCTGGACCAGTAAGGCATTACTCAGTTCTCGGACAGTGATATTTACCGCCGCGGTCATGCCAGGCTTGACCAGTTCATCTATTTCGGTCAATGCAACTGTAACGGTGAAGTTGACTCCAGAGCCACTCGAGTTACCAGCCTGGCTGATCTTGGATACAATCCCGTTGTAGGTTTTGCCCTGTACGGCATCGAATGTTATCGTGACGGGTTGTCCCTCGGTCACGTTGTTGATATCCACTTCCGATATTTGTAGGTCGACTAAAAGGTGCACGAGATCATCGATGCGGAAGGCTGTTGTGCCGGGCGAAACCATGTCACCTGGCACGGGCTCAACCTGGGTGAGCATACCATCAAAAGGTGCAACGATTCTGGATTGGTTCAGAGTCGATTCGGCTGCGGCGACCCTGGCTTTGGCGGCAGCGATATCATCTGCGCTGGGGCCATTCTTTATGCGGTCTACTTCACGTTGGGCATCGGCTTCTTGAGCCTGAGCAACTGCCAGATTGGCGCGGTATTTTTCAGCGTCCAGATCAGTAGCTTTGCCTGTATACCAGTTGTACTTGTTAGTCATATCGGTTAGCTTTTGGCGCGCGTTTGTCAGGGTCAAAAGAGCTTGCGCTTTATTTGAGTCACCTTCAGGTTTTTTTACATACAGCTTATAGTTATCTTCGGCCCGGGTAACGTCGCGTTTGGCAAGGTCAATATTGGCCTGGGTTTGTTGGATCAAGTTATCGGATGCGCGGTCGAAACTGAGGCTGTCGACCTTCTCTTGCGCATCTTCCACGGCCTGTTTTGCATTGGCCAGGCTTTGTTGAGCCTGAGCAAGGCTGGTTTTTGAGGCCATTAAATCGTCCAAGTTTTTCTGAGCCGTAATCAGATCGGCTTCGGCCAGGATAATGTTTTGCGACATGGATGTCTGCAAGAGTGAAGCCAGCACATCATCAGTTTTTACCGCGTCCCCAATCGAACCTTTGACGCTTTCCACGCGGCCGCTGGTTTGCCAGGTAAGGCTGGCGCTCTGTCCGGCGCGAACTGTACCTGTGGCGCCTATGTTGGCTGTCAGTGTGCCGCGCGAGGTGGCAACTGTCTGGTAGACACTGTCGCTGGCTGCTTTCCGGCTATTTTGCCAGATGAGCCCTGCGGCGACGGCTGCGATTACCACGAGAATAACGATCCAATATTTTTTTAAAAAGCTTCCAATTTTCATAACAATCCTCCGGGTACTTATTGCTTGGTCTATTTCAGTGTGCCTGGTGCAAGCTACCATCGGGCACATTATTCTTAGATTGATTTCAATCGGTCAGGCGCTGTTCTTGCACTGTGTTTATCACTGACCACTTTTTCCGCTTTTATTTCACGGGTGTCAATGTTGGACTGGCGCTTTGAGCGTCTGGGTTGGCTGCATTGGGTGGGTTCAAAATAATCAGATCACCCGCCTTTAAGTCGCCGCCGATCACCTGGCTGTTTTCATCTGCGCTGGCGCCCAGGCGAATGGCCACGGGCAGGGGTTGTTTGTCTTTGAGAATATAAACAATACGCTTTCCGCTCACCATGCGCACGGCGCGGTTCGGCACCAACAAGGCATCCGCCACCTGTTTCACTATAATTGTGACATCAGCCGTCATGCCAGGTTTAACGAGTTCATCATTATCGGTCAGGGTCACACTTACCGTAAAATTGATGCCACCCTGTCCGGCTTTTGCCGATTGATTAACTTTGGAAACAATACCTTGGTACGTCTTGTCGGGCACGGCATCCATACTGACGGTAACGGCTTGGCCTACCGCTACATTATTGATGTCAACTTCTGAAATTTGCAAATCTACCATCAACAAAGTGAGGTCGTCCACTCGGAAAGCGGTCTGACCGGTAGATACGCGATCTCCCGCCTGGATCGTGGATTGGGTAACTGTGCCATCAAAAGGGGCGACGATCTGTGCCTGATTGATGGTTGCCGTTGCTGCAGCGACCCTGGCTTTGGCTGCGGTAATATCGGCTAATTTCCCACCATTTTTCAGCCGGTCCAGGGCGCGTTGTGCATCTTCCTGTTTGGCTTTTGCCAGGTTCAACGCGGCCAGGGTTTTCTCAATTTCGATTGGACTTGCCTGGCTGGTGTACCAGTTGTATTTGGATGTCAGGTCTGCGATATTTTGTTTGGATTTGGTTAGCTGGACAATCATCAAGGCTTTATCTGTGGCGCCATCCGGCCGATTGGAATAAAACAGGTTGTAAAAGAATTCCAGTTGTTTTAGTTGTTTTTTGGCTTTTACAATTTGATCTGATGCGTCTTGAATTACTTCGCCTGGAACACGTTCCTGGGTAATGAAATCGTACTTATCCTGCGCATCGGATACGGTTTGTTTGGCATCGGCTAGCTTTTGCATGGCTAGCGATTCGGTGCTGTTTGATAGCAGCAGTGTATCGAGATTTTTCTGGGCTGTCACCAGGTCTGCTTCGGCCAGGATGATATTTTTCGAAACTGAATCTGGCGATAGCGCAGCCAGAACCTGGTCAGTTTTGATTTTTGTGCCTAGGCCGGCGTTGACAATTTCCACCCGACCACTTGTATTCCATACCAATATTGCTGAATGTCCTGCGCGTATAGTTCCAGTAGCACCTACGTTGGCAGTCAGTGTGCCCAGGGTTGCAGTACTCGTCTGGTAAGTACCGCGTTCTGTGATCTGTGCCTGGTTTACCCATAAATAAGATCCGCCAGCCGCAACTAACAGGAATAGACCGGCAATCAGCCAGTAGACCCGGTTGGATTTTTTTTTGCTTTCTAGATTCACGTTCAATGCCATGTCGGATCCTCCGAAAATTTTCATCCCGTGCCGAAACCGGGACCACAATCACAAGCATAATCGCCAAATATGCAGAAAATATGCAGAAATAGACGAAACTTGTCGAGATTGAAACTCCCCGGTGCCTGTGGGTACCGGGGAGTTTGGTTTTTGGGTTTATAGGTGGGGTGGACGCCATTTTTTGATGATTTCTGCGAAGGGAGGCTGAATTTTTTCCTCATGGAATGGATACCAGCCCAGTTCTGTGCGTACGGCTTGTTCCTTAAACTCTGTTGCGCCCCAAAGGATGGATGCACCAACAATCCCCATGAATCCCGATCCCCAATTTGATGGAATGAAGAGTGAACCCAGGATGATTGTTATTCCCATCAAGATCAAATAGGGCCACCAATGTAGGCCAAAATAACGTTCCCCACGGATGACCCAAAAAAAGCCCAACCCAATAACAAAGAGGGTCGTAATTCCAAGGATAAGTCCAAACCAGTTCATTCAGAAGCCTCCTGGATAGCGTTTTGTTCAGCGCTGGAAACTGGTCGGCCCAGCGGTTCACGCTGTAGCCAATGAATGCAGGTTGCTGATGGATATTGGGCCAGAATTCGTTGGTGGCGTGGATTTTTTAGGTTGGCAGGTGCATGTCCCCTGGTGATTCTGCGTTGTTGCCGAACGAATTCAAATGCATCCCAGATCGTGATAACCCCCATAATTCCCATAACCGCTGAAACCGGCAGCGAAGGGGTTTTCAGCGCGCCAGCCACGAGTATAAGGCCGGCAATTAGAAATGTTGCAGCGGGTAGTTTTATTGAAACCGCGCGTGCCTCAATATATCTGACTATCACGTGCCCCAGCCAGACATTCAGGAACGTTGTGAGTGCGCATATGACTCCAATATTATTCATGCCGGAAATTATACGTGAACCTGGCACAAAGGGTATCTTTTTTTACCTAATAACACACAGCGTATGCGTTTTATTCGGTTGAGTGATCCCTGTAGCTGGATGATAATAAGCTTTTTACCTTTTCCCATACACTTTGTATCAAAATACCGGTTCGCCAGAAAGCAACCGCAGCCATGCCGTGTGCAAGGACTGCAAATAGTGGCGGTGTTTGGTTTGTGTAATAGACCCAGCATTCGCGAGTTGTGCCCCATCGTTCCAGAAAATAACCAAGCCCAGACCCGGCAGCAAAAACCAAAAACGCTTTCCGCATGTCTGGCGGGGTCAGGATCATTAAAGCGCAAATGACCAACGCCGCAATCGTGTAGGATTTTCCCAAAGTTGGGGCAATGAACCACAACATTAAAATATAGAAACCCCCAAAAACAAACCAATATATGGATTTGCCAATGACCTTCAGGTTTGATTCTGATCCCTGGGCTTCTAAAAATCTGTTGGAAATATGTTCCAGACTACGAGTGATACGGTCAATGGATAGTGATGCAATTGGCCAGGCTGGGATGATCCAGAGTGGCGGGCGTTCTGCAGTGTAATAATGCCACAGATTGGTCTGAGTCCCCCAACTTTCAATTGCCAATCCTCCGCACAGACCGACAAATATGATCAATCCATCGGTCTTTAAATCTGCGCGAGCCATGATGCTTAACGACATAAAAGTGAAGATGCCAAGCAGCAGCCAGTCGACGTAGTAATACCAGGGAAAGCGCCCGTCCATGTAAGCCAGGTACTCTTCCACTAAGGGCCACCAGATATAAATGATCAACAGACAGGTCAGCATGAAGATGCTGAGCAGCGCATAAGACTGCCTGGTAAATCCAAAGACATGACGAATTTTTGATATCACGAAAATTAGCCTTTTCGGTAGCCTTCAGACAACTTGCCTGGCAATAGGGGTAGAAAAAGAGACCCAGGTCCGGAAAAACCATAATATGAGTAATTCAATGTCTGCTGCATCTCAAAAGTTTGAGATGGAATTTTCCTGCCACCCAGCTTGTCCTGTACTTTTGTCGCTGCAACGATAGAACCGTAGTACGCAGGGACGAATGTTGCCCAGGCTGGGTTTCCGTGGTTCAGTGATCGTAACGTACATCCGGAAAAGCGACCTGCTGCCCATCAAATAGATTGGTCGGGATTCCTTTAAATTGTTGATTGAAGAATGCCAGTACATAGGTATTGATTATTTTTTGGACACGGCTGCCATTGATTGGGCCTTTCAGCCCTAACTGTGGCGCAAGTGGGCTGAGAGCGGGCAGGTCGCTGAAATCGTAATGGTCGGCGCCGAGGATCGTAATAACATGGTTGGAAGGGCTGCCATGACTATAATAACGGTTGAATAATTCCGTATTGCGCTCGAAGGGCCATAATTCGCTAAACATATAGAAAAAGGGTTGTTTGGTACCGTGATCCAGCACATTCAGGCTGATTGGGCGCGTGAAAGCATCCAGGGTTAACCCGGCTTTGCAGCGTGAGTCGGTGCCGCAGAATTGGATGGTTGCCCCACCGCCGGTGGAATGTCCGAATATGCCTACCTTATCTGTGTCAAGCAGATTCGTGAACTGGTTCTGGGGATCGCTTTGATTTAATGCTACCAGGTAATCCAGCGTGTAGCTAATATCTTCAGACCACTGGTTTACCAGGATTCGTGCCGCAGTTTCGTATTCATCGGTTGGCTTCCCTTTTGGCAAGGCTGCTGGGTTATTTGGAATAATCCTGCCATCGGGGTAAACCGTCAGCCGTGCGCCGTAGGGGTGTTCCATGGCCACTACAAAATATCCGTGACTGGCAAGTTCCTGCATTAAAAAAGTGCTTTGCTGGCGGAACCCGTTCCAACCATGCGAAAAAATCAACACTGGGTAAGGACTGCTGCTATAGTTTGCGGGAATATTTTCGTATGAAGATGATTTTGCCAAGACCAGGTGGTCCAAGAAGAAGTGCGGTAACTTAATATAATCTGCAATCGCCGGGGCCACAATTTTGGCTTCCGGCATCCAGAGTGCCGGTTTAGTCCCTGGCGCGGGCGGGACGGCCGGGTACCATACTTCGATCATAAACTGGCGCGCTTCGTCTTTGCCAGAGTAAATTTCTTTTCTGTTCTGGTCGGTGATTACAATTGTTCGCGTGCCTACTGTATATGGACCACTGGGTACCGACAGGTTGGGGACTGGCAGCAGCACCGGGATGGTAGTAGAAATGCTTAACAGGATAAGCGCAAGGATGGGTAAGGTCAGTGACCAGCCATGGATCCGAGTTGATGCTACGAGTCCGCTATTAAACAGCGCTGGCAGCCCAATAATAAATAAAACAGCTGTGAAGAAATAGATGGGGTACATTTGCCAGCGCGCACCTTCAGTGGCGAGGTGAATCGATATCAGCACAATTGCGATGGCCGGTAAAACTGTAATGATCCGCAAGCGTGACCCGATAAGCGGCCAGATGATATTGATGGCGAGTATGGCTGGAATGATAATTTCGAGTGATCGCATGATGGCCCTGTTCATTTTTATAAGTGGTTATTCGATAGTGGCGGGTAGTATGTATCGACGGGTAATTTTTTTTGGCCCGGAATTTATAAAATTCTTCAAGGTCAAGGTTATTGTACTTCAAGTGCAAGGGCCGTTCCTGATAACCTACAAGTTTTATTGGAAATATGGTTTGCCAAATTAGTAGGTAGTTTATGGGATGGATATCTGGATGGCTACGTATGCTTTTTCCCTGAATTTCCAAAGAGTCCTTAAATTTAAAATCCGCCAATCGAATGCTGGGTTATAATTTTCATTATGAGACCTCGTTCATCTCGGGCAAGGGCTAACGCCACGACTGATAATAAGCGCCTATTTACTCCTGGAGTATTTGTGGGGGCGATTATTGTGGCAATCATTATGTTGGTCATGACTTTCTTATGGGTTGCCTGGTCGGCTCCACCGCCTCCAGACGCTGCTGGACTGATGGCTGCGGTTACTGTTATTCCCATGCCGACTGGTACCCCAGCGCCGGCAGCCACTCCCACGTTTGATGCTTATGCATCCACGCCCACGCCTACGCTTGCGCCTGGCGAATTTGGTATTGGTTCATTTGTACAGATATCCGGGACCCAGGGCGAAGGTCTGCGTATCCGCTCTGAGCCCGGTTTGAATGGAAAGCAATTGTTTTTGGGCTTTGATACTGAAGCATACACTGTGATGGACGGCCCCCGCGCTGTGGATGGCTATAGCTGGTATTATCTGGCGGCCATCAATGACCAGAAGCGTACTGGCTGGGCGGCCTCCAATTTCTTGACACCTATTATCAATCCATAAAAGGAAACCATGATCTCTGAAAAACCTGGTGGAATAACAGCAAACCGGCCTGCGTTGGAAATGACGATCACCTGGGCTGATGGTCATACCAGCATTTACCCATTTACATTACTGCGGGCAGCCTGTCCGTGTGCCCAATGCCGTGGGGGGCATGAAAATATGAAGTCAGAGCCGGATGCAGATGTATTTAACTTCCAGCTCGATAACTCTCCTGCTTCCCGGCTTGTGACTGTTAAACCAACGGGCTCCTATGCAATCACCATTGTTTGGGAAGACGGTCACGACTATGGTATTTATAACTGGCATTTTTTGCGGGCTTTATGTCCCTGTCCTGTGTGCCGACGTGGAAAAAACAAATAAAAATGGGAGGCCTGGAAAGGTCTCCCATTTTTATGATAACAGTAATCGTTGGGTAGATTTTTGCTCATTTTCGCCCAGCAGAAGTAATTTTTATATCGCGTCAGAGCCGAATTTTTGCTATGGTTCTATCGGGTAGCCCTTTGCTTTCCAATCGTTCACGCCACCACTCATACTGGTAACATTGGTGTAGCCGGCTTGTTTCAAGATATCTCTTCCTTGTACCGAACGATTTCCTGAACGGCAGACCACCACCACTTGTTGGTCTTTAGGGACTTCCTGCAATCGGTCCGCCAGCGTTCCGAGCGGAATAAGTGTAGTTCCGGGGATGTGAAACGAATCCCATTCAGCTTGTTCGCGCACATCAACAAAAAAAGCTGTTTTTTGCTGGTACATCTGGTAAGCCTGAGCAGTGTTGATTTCCGCTGCCAATGCCGCGGATTTATTGCTGTTCCCGATGTAAATCATGATGATGATTAACAAAACTACAAATACACCCAGCCCAATTTGCACGGATGGCAAGCGCAAATATCGTGAGATCGGATTGTTGCTTTTACGAATGTTGGATCGTTTTTTTGCCATGGCTTCCTCTTACTTGCACAAAATTTGCGCACAGGCTGAATTGCACTGTGCGCTTTCGGGCTAAAGGCTCAAAGTCTTCTAACAGGTTCTGGAGAGTTCTTAGCGGGTGGGAGTGGGTGATGCCAGTGCGGTACTCCTTGGCATGCGTGTATCTGTTGGCCTGGGCGTATTTGAAGGTTTGAGCGGGGCTGGCGTAACTGTAGCAGTTGCGGTAAGTGTAAGTTTGACAGCTTTGGCAGCCGGAGTCGGCGAATGCAGTGTTGCTATGCGCGCTTGAGCTATTTGGCGCATTTCTTCCGTAGCTGCTCCTACTGGCAATGCCAGTAGGTTACTCCAATCCAGGAAGGCTGAATCGCCTTGATTTAGTTGTTCTAAAGACTGGGCGCGAATAAAGAGAAAGCGGGCAAGTTCAGATGGGGACTCTGCGTATTTTTCTGCTTTATTAATAACGACATAAGAATTATTGTACTCTCCAATTGCCATATAAGCTTTGGCCAGTCCTTCGCTGAAGTCAAACGATTCCGGAATCAGGCTGCGAGCTTTTTGGTAATTCACCAAGGCTTTCTCATTATTTTTTTGGGCTAGATAAGTCTGCCCCAACCAGAAATAGCCATCGGCGTTGTTTGCATTGAGTCGCAAGGATTGTGTTAAGTTGTCTTCAGCATTGATGTAATCGCCGTGGCTGTAATAGGCCGCACCAAGCATGGCAAAGGCCTCGGCATTATCAGGCTGGTATTGTAGGTAGGTTTCCAATTCGTCCACGGCCTGGTCAATCTGGCCATTGGCCTGTAAAGCCATGCCCAGAACCAGGTAGCCTTCCAGCATGGTAACATCCATCTGATTGGCGCGTTGGGCGGCTTCCAACCCGGCAGCGTTTTCATGCTGGGCTAGCAAGACTCGTGCCAGGTTAATCTCAACAAGTGGAGAATCGCCTAATCCTGAAGCCATTTCCAGGTCAGTTTGAGCAGATTTCAGGTCTTTTTTCTTTATAAAGTACAGCCCCCTTTCCAAATACGCTTCGGAGTAATTTGGATCGGTACGGATGGCAAGGTTCAAATCGCCGATTACATCTTGCAGAGGGTTGAGAGCAATATTGGCGCGAGCGCGCCCCAGGTACGAAGGGGCAAATGTTGAATTTAACTCGATGGCAGTCCTGTAATAATTGATGGCTTCCTGGTATTTTCCGCTCAAGCGGTTGGCTTCTCCGATAAAATATAGCGCGTCGGCCGAACCTGGTTGGGATGTAGCCACCTGCGCCATCATGACGGCTACATTTTCCCATTGGCTGTTATTGTAAGCACGAATAGCGCCTTTGTAACTATCGCCCGCCGCTTCACCATGCGGTGTGGCCGCATAAATAGGTGTTGGGGTGTAGGGTGTGCTTAGTAGCCCGGCCAGTGGTCGCAGAGTGGATGCCGCTGGAGCGGATTTGTTGCTATTTGTAGCATATGGCGTTACAGTTGGCCGCATCGTACCTTGGATAACCAAGGTGGCAGCTGGTGGCTTGGTCAAAATGCCTACCCCAACAATTGTTCCGATTAAAACAAAACTGATCAGACCTATTGCTGTCGCCAGTCTGAAAACAAGGCTCATCGAAAACTTTGGTTTATTTCTTTTTTCTTCTTGTTTCGCCTTTTCTTCCCACAGGGGCGGGTAGCTTAATGGGAACGGTTGGATCGGTCCAGTCTGTGGCAGTGCTCCTAATAAGGCCAGGCCGCGTCGAGTAGTTGCGTTGGTTGGATCGAGCTTGAAGGCGGTTTGTAAACAGTACAGACGCTCTCGTTGTGTTTCCATCGCTGCACTCAGCCAAATCCAATATTCGGGGTTTTGCTGGTCGGTATGCAGCAGATTTGTTAATATTTCTCGCGCTTGCACGAACTGCTCGGCACGAATGGCAGCTATAGCCTGCTGGAGCATACTTTCTTCGGGGGGCGGTGCGGGCGTGAGATTATTTTGGACCATAAGTTGAGTTTAGCACAGCCATGCAGGTGCGGCAAGTGTCCTTGTTCGAGAATCGTGCAAGTAAGTTGGTTGATATAATCAATTATTATCCAATGCGTTCATGTGGTCAATTCCAATGGACAATTGGTTGTTAAATAAGGAGTCAGATGCGTATTTTCTGGTTATTTGCATTAATTCCTGGCTTTATTATTTTTGCAGGTTGCAGTTCTTCACTCGATTCGCGTCAGTCAGTCTTGCCTATAAGTTTATCTCCATATTTTACTCGAACTCCATTCATTACGGCTTCTCTGACACTGCCTGTCACCCAGACTGCGGTTCCCACACTTACTCCCATGATCTATACGATTGCCCGCAATGACACTTTGAGTGGCATCGCCAGTCGTTACGGGGTTGTTCTTGAAGCACTTCTGGCTGCCAACCCCGGTATTATTCCAGAATCTCTTTCTGTGGGCCAGACGCTCATCATTCCATCTGCTTCGCAGAGTGCAGTTACGGCGCTAAGTTCCACGCCTGTGCCGCTTGACCTTGGCCCTAGTATATGCCAGCCTTCTGGTAATGGGGTTATATGCCTGATCCCGGTTCATAATCCTTACCCTCAGGCACTGGAAAATGTAAAAGTGCAAGTGACTTTATATGATGAGAGTGGACAGTCGTTGGCAAGCCAGGAAGCCGTCTTGCCGTTGAACCTTCTGCCACCGGACAAGGTTCTACCTGCAGTTGTTTTTTTTAGCACATCAACAGCCGGTGTGTCTGCACAGGCCGGATTGGTGACTTCCATGCGGCTGGAACCCGGAGACCATCGTTATCTGCAGACTTCTATCCAGAACCAGCTGGTCAGCATCAATTGGGATGGGCTTTCTGCCAATGTGCAGGGTTTGGTTTTGCTTGCCGAGACTGAAAAGCCTGCGACCAGTATATGGCTGGCTGCAGTAGCCTATGATATCCAAGATCAGATTGTTGGGTACCGTCGCTGGGAATGGAGCGGAGCGCTGCAGCCAGGTGGCTCCCAGCCTTTTATCCTGCCGGTCTACAGCCTTGGCACTTCAATTCAGCGGGTGGAAGTGTTTGTAGAAGCCCGTCCTTAGGAGCTAAAAAATATGAACCATCCTGAATCAACCCAAATGGCCTTGAGCATCCTGCGCAAGGGTGATAATTTTCAGTGGTATCTAATTGCGCTGCTGGCGCTGGTGGTATATGTTTATGCGTCAGAAATTTCTCTACGGAACTGGAAGGGTATTGCCGCAGGCCTGTCGCTCTATGCTGTTCATTGGTTTTATGAAATTTTGAATGCCCTGATCCAGCATTTCAGCGGTCATGCTCTTTGGACAGTTCCAACAGGCACAGCCTTTTTGTTGTTGGTGGGCGTTGGCATTGAATTGAGTTTTATGTTTTCGATTGCAGGGCTGGTGATGAGCAAACTATTGCCAGCAGATCCAGATTTGAAATTATTGGGGATTAACAATCGCATATTATTTGCAATTGGAAATGCAGCCTTCTTTGCTGTTGTGGAAATATTTCTTGCTCGAACGCCCGCTTTTGTCTGGGTGTATTCCTGGTGGGGAGCCTTTCCAGTTTTTGTGACAGTTTATATTCCCTTTTTCCTGGCTGCGTTCTATTGCTATGACTGGAAACCCAAAAAACAGGTATTTTTTATCGTTTCGCTGGCCGGGTTGGATGTGCTCATGCTGGGTGTCTTTGCGGGAATACTCGGATGGATTTAGCCTAATGAAAGAACCCGGCCTGCCCCTGCAGACAGGGTCTACCTATCTGGGCTTATCTTGGGTTGATGGGCAAGAGACAATTGGGTAGTTTCTGTATTTGATAATTTATCCTTGTGTAGGGCAGGAAAATCATGTATATTGCCTGGCTTTACCATGCCAGGCCGATACATGGTCATCCTGTAGGTTTAAAATACCAATTGGAAAACCTATAGTCCCAATGGGCTACATGAAATTATCTGTTTATTTTCTATCATTTAATCTGAACTCGATAACCAGATTTAGAGTGATTCTGTTCAGTCTACAATTGATTCAGGCAGCCTGTATGTCCACGCCAGTTTTGGTTCCTGCGACAGCCCACCTGCTACTTCCATTTCGGCGATTGGTATGCCACTCCGTACTCTCCGATCGGAGATCATCGCCATACTTGCGCCGTTGCTTGTTGGGGACCTTATGGCGAAAATAAGTCATTCCACAGATGTGCTGCATATAAAGGGCGATCTGCTAGAAAACAGCATTGATGTAACGGTCAAAATCGTCAGATATTGTAGCCGTTGCAATATTCTTCTGAGTGAAAGATAAAGTTACCGGGCTCGTCGACCCGTGATCAAATGGTGAGAATATGCGCTCGACCGGTAACCGCATGTTTGAATTTATTTTTCTGACCAGTGTCCTTCCAAATGACGACCAATACAAAAACGATTGGGTACAGTACCAGTTTGCTGGGATTAATAAAAAATTTGAAAGTCTTGGTCATAGCCAGATAGCTAATAAATAACTTTCGTTCAGTCCCGGTTGTCCATAATGCTTGAATGGGCGATAGAATTGTTTCATACCCCCTGAAGGAGCTTGCATGCCTCGTCTTATCCTCGCTGCTGAACGTCTTGTTCTTGCTCGTGCCCTGATCCAGAAAGCACATGAGGTGCCCTTACCTGCAGATGGTGGAAAATATGAATTTTCATATATCGCCCAAGTCAAAGACCTGCTGAGACAGGCACGCGACCTGGTCAAATTTATTCCGCAATCTGCGGGAGCGAGTGCGGAAATTAAGGCAGATGCCTTGCGTGTCATTCGGGAAGCGGACCAGGCCGATCAGGAAATATTACATTAGTTGTTTTCTGATCGGATAATTTTATTGACGGAACAATCGTTGTGAGAATATGCAAACCCTTCGTGAATTTATCACAGGTGCGCCCCTTCCAACCTCAAAGTTGAGCAGCGAACGCTTGAATAAAGTTCGCGCGCTGGCGGCTTTTTCGCCAGACGCACTTTCGTCAATTGCTTATGCCAACCAGGAGATATACTTGGGTTTGGTGGTGGCAGGCAGTGCTGGGTTGGGGTTCGCCTGGCCGGTAGGCTTGACTATCGTTGGTGTGCTCCTCATTGTTGCCATTTCATACTACCAGACCATCCATGCTTATCCGGGTGGAGGTGGTTCTTATATTGTTGCACGCAGCAACCTGGGCACACAAATGGGGTTGATAGCGGCTGCTGCCCTGCTGATCGACTATGTTCTTACTGCGGCTGTCAGCCTAACAGCCGGCATGGATGCCATAGCTTCGGCCTTCCCGTGGTTATGGCAGTATAGGGTTGTGGTTGCATTAATCCTTTTAGCCTTAATTACCTTTTTAAATTTACGTGGCATACGCGAAACTGGCGCGCTTATGTCCATCCCTGTCTACCTATTTTTGTTTACATATCTGCCTATGTTGATTTATGGGGCTATCAGACTATGGATGGATGGGCCTGTTTCGATGGTCCAGGTAGCTCCGCCGGCCAGTGTAAATCTGACACCTTTACTGCTGCTGCATGCTTTTTCTACCGGGTGTACTGCCTTGACTGGAATTGAGGCCATCAGTAATGGCGTGCCAGTTTTCGAATCTCCAGAATCTAAAAATGCTGGTCTGACTCTGATTATCATGGCGATTCTGATGGGTATTCTTTTCTTAGGAAGTATTGGTTTGACTCAATTTCTGGGTGTAATTGCCGGGCCAAACGAGACCATTCTTTCGGCGTTGGCACGGCGTCTATTGGGTACCGGACCGATTTACTTTCTGGTCCAGGTCAGCACTATGCTGATTCTGGCAGTGGCTGCCAATACCAGTTTTGCCGGTTTTCCACGTATTGCCGCCATCCTGGCGAAAGATGGTTTTTTGCCTCGCCAGTTTACCGGGTTGGGAGACCGGTTGGTATTTACCAACGGCATCCTTGCACTGGTAGCTATTACAGCCTTTCTGATCATCGTGTTCCAGGGGGCAACTCATTTGCTGGTTCCGCTTTTTGCGGTTGGGGCTTTTCTGGCTTTTACCCTTTCACAGGCGGGTATGGTTGTACACTGGTGGCGTGAGCGCGGCACAAATTGGGTTTTGAAATTTCTTGCCAATGGACTCGGCGCGCTTGCCACGGGCACGACCCTGTTGGTGGTAGGGCTGAGTAAATTTGTTGAGGGGGCCTGGGTTACCATTTTCATTATCCCCTTGGTTGTGGTTGTTTTGCTTCGCATCCGGGGACATTATCAAAATATCGCCAGTGCGCTAACATTACGCGGTCTTCCTCCTTCGCTGCTGCCATACCCAATCCCAAGGCTTGTTATTCCCATTTCCAGTGTTCATCGTGGAGTGGTTGAAGCGCTGCGTTACGCCCGATCCATTTCCAATGATGTCAGCGCGGTATATGTTGAGATCCATGAAGAAGAAACCATAAAAATTCAGCAGGCCTGGGCTGTTTGGGGCCAGGATGTTCCACTTGTAATTATTCCATCTCCTTACCGTTCGATCGTTGGGCCTTTACTAGAATTTCTGGAGCAAACAGACCGTCAACATAATGATGGACAGCAGGCGACTGTGCTTCTTCCAGAATTTATCCTGGCGCACTGGTGGCAAAATCTGCTCCACAACCAGACAGCCAATCTGCTCAGGTTGGCTATCCTTTATTCCCGCCGCAAACACGGTCATACCCGGGCTATCATCGACATTCCCTTTTCAATACGAGAATAAAACGCGTATGATGACCTGTTGGCAGCCACTTTCTACCTGTGCCTGCCCTGATTTTTCCTCATTCCCATGAAACGATGTAAAATGAAAGTGGATATGCTATTTGAAAAATTTCGATGGAGGTATTGTCATGAACGAACAGGGTCTTCGTAATTTACTGGAACAGCTTCATGCTGAGCTTGAACATACTCAGAGCGTGGATGAAAAAGGTCGCGAATTGTTACGGGATTTGGGGAGTGATATTCGCGAATTGCTAGCGCGCTCAGAGGAAGACCCGACTCGGGCTAACCAATCTTTGTTAGGAAGATTGGAAGAGTCCATCAGTTACCTTGAAGTCACCCATCCAACGTTGACGAATACACTCTCCAAACTTCTCGAGACCCTGAGCAACGCAGGCATCTGACCCGCTAGGGAAAAAACAAAGACTTTCGAGGCAGCCACCCCGAAAGTCTTTGTTTTTATTTTAATATATTCAGTTGCCAAATGCCTCAACTGCATATGCGAAATATGAGATTACAGTGCGGCAGGTGTAAACCGCTGACGGTAATGTAAAAGCAACAACATCAGGGTAAGCTGGGTTAGTGCAGGACCAATTGTCGAAAACTGGTCAAAATAAAACTCCAGTAAATTGGCGATTGTTAGGAATAGCAGCAGCCCAATAAAGGATACCCGCACACCGCGCTTATCGTGGTTTAGGATAAAAAGAAAAGTGCCGAAAAGGAGTACCAGACCACAACCGGCCTGCAATGAGATTGTAGTCTGCAGCCAACGAAGATCTGTACCATCGTTCAGGCGTCCAGCAAGGAGCAATCTCTGTGGTAAAGCGTTCGGTCCGATAGAAGAAAGTACGGCAGCCAGTGATTTAACCAACTCTTGCATCGACCACAGCCCAAGGGTTCCCAAGCCGCCCACTAAAACAGCTTTCAATCGTCGTTTGGTAATCCAGCGTTCATCCATTTCTTTGAATTTCCGAACCGTACGTTCCATCCAGCCAGGCTTGCGCGCGACAAGTGCGATGTGTTCAGAGCGCAGGAAGTGTAGAAGTTCTTGAGCCAGCTGTTTTTGTTCAGGGTATTCGGCTTGAGTGATAATAAACTGTAGCCGGGATTCCAACTGAGATTGCTCCAGCTCATCCAAATCGTGTTCCAAAACTTCTTCCAGCGTATCGAATACCCGGTATAACTCAGAGCGGGCATCAAGTGGTTTTTGGCGGCGCAACCGTAGGTATACCAGTACGACAAGCAGAAAAAAAGCGTAAATAATTGGCGCAGCGGGTGGGTAGAAGTAATCATTCGTGCGTGTAATGAACTTGCCGACTTCATCGATGAACAAGCCAACACCCACACCGCTCAAGATGGCGCCCCACCGGTAGGCCCAGCGGTTGACAAATATTAGCATACCCAGAGATCCAACAAATAATAGCAAACCTCCCCACAAAAGATGTGCAATATGCAGTGTCTTACCGCCCAGTTGCGGATATCCGGTTAACTGTAAGAATAAGCGTACGAGTACCACGGTGATTGCGAAACTCACCAGGGTCAGAAAAACATAAAATGCAGCCCCGTCCCGTTCTACCGGCCGGCGGATGCGATTGATTAAAAAATTCATAAGCCCTCCGCTTGCTTATAAACTGTATGGCAGTGATATAACACCGGTAATGAATTCGTGGAATTCTTCAGATCCCCGCCAACAGAAGTGAATATTTGTAGTATTTTTGGACACTTTTTACGTAAAAACACTATCTGCGGGCAGACCAAGGTGGTAATTGCCACAAGCTGGAAAACTCTGATCCGATAATCAACGTTATCCACGATCCATGTTAATATATATTTACTATATCATAGCCTCAAGTGAGATTTACGCGGATAGATGCGGTCTTGATTATTAGTATCCCGTGGGTGCTTGTATGTCATCGCTTGGCTCATGTTTGATAAAATTTGGCATCATCGAGGAAAATTATGATTACCTGGATCAAACGCTTGGGCCTGGCCCCGCGCGAACTAAAACTATTTGCTTTGGCTTCGTTATCAATGGGGATGGCATACAGCATTTTCGATTCCACCTTTAATAATTTCTTAAATGAGCACTATGCGCTTAGCGGCTTCCAACGATCGTTCATCGAATTTCCGCGTGAACTCCCGGGTTTTTTAGTTGTATTTGTCTCGGCCTTATTGTGGTTCCTGTGCAGCCGTCGATTGGGAGCCTGGTCGTTGTTGTTGAGTTTTATAGGTGTATTACTGATTGGTTTTTTTGCACCCACCTATGCGATCATGGTATTTTTTCTATTTATCTACAGCCTCGGACAGCACCTGTTTATGCCAATTGCAACTTCCATCGGCATGGAACTGGCTGAACCTGGTAAAACCGGCCAGCGGCTTGGACAGTTGAATGCTATCCGCAACCTGGCAGCCATTGGCGGGAGTTTTCTGGTATTTCTGGGTTTCAAATATCTGGGATTCACATTCCAACATGCCTTTGTCATGGTCGCAATCGGTTTAGGTATTGCTGCCTTTTTGATGTTTGCGATGCAGTCGGATGAAAACCAGCATTCCCGGCTATTCTTGAAACTGCGTCCAGAATACCGCCTTTTTTACCTTCTCAATGTTCTTTCCGGTTCGCGCAAGCAAATCTTCATTACTTTTGCCCCCTGGGTGATTGTAACGGTCTTTAATCAGCCTACCCAAACCCTGGCTACCCTGATGACGATCGGCGGGATTATCGGGATTGTGTTCCAACCTTTCCTAGGGCGAATGATTGACCAGTTGGGCGAGCGTTTTGTGCTGGCTTCTGAGGCGGTATTGTTGGTGGGAGTTTGTTTTGGCTATGGCTTTTCAAAATTTGTGCTCCCAGCTGGTGTGGCTTTTATCGCCGTGTGTGTGTTTTACTTGCTTGACCAAATGCTTTTTTCGGTAGGTATGGCGCGTGCAATGTACATAAAGAAAATCGCCTTGCAGCCCGAAGATGTGCAGCCTGCTCTGGCAGCCGGGGTCACTATCGATCACATTTTCTCCATCCTGGTTGCATTACTTGGCGGACTAATCTGGAATACTTTTGGTTTTCAGTATGTATTTCTCTTGGGGGTGATTATTTCCATCATTAATTTTTTTGTCGCGTTGCAAGTTCGTATCCCCCAACGAGTCTGATCATTCGAATAAGAAAAGCCCCGGCTTCGTAAAGAAGCCGGGGCTTTTTTGGTTACGCTTCTATTTTTCTTCGATTGTGATACTTGTGATTACATCACCGTTGAAATTGGGGTTTTGATCTGGATCGCGGCGGGTTATGGCGCTGACCGCATCCATGCCACTGGTGACCTGCCCGAAGATGGTGTAACCACCATTAAGCTGTTCCGTTGGGCCAAATGTGATAAAGAATTGGCTGCCATTTGTATCCCGTCCAGCGTTGGCCATGGCGACTACTCCGGCTTTGTCAAACTTTAAATCGCTATCCTCGTTGACAAATTCGTATCCTGGGCCACCCATGCCTGTGCCGGTTGGGTCGCCGCCCTGGGCCATGAATCCTTCCAGTACACGGTGGAAGGTCACCCCATTAAAGAAACCATCCTTTGCCAGAAATACAAAGCTGTTGACCGTGATGGGTGCTTTGTCAGGGTATAGCTGCACAATAAACTCCACACCCTTGGCCATTTTGAAGGTTGCGAAGTACTGCTTTTTGACATCAATCGTCATAGGCGGTGCTGCTGGATATTGCTTAGCGCTTACGGCTGGGGCTGCTGCGGATGCCTGGGTGGGTTGGTTGGCAGCGGTCTGTGCGGCATTATTCTTTTGTCCGGATAACATGACCCAGATAATTACCAGTACCCCAACAATTGCGACGGCAATCGCAATTTGTTGAATGGTGCTTAATTTTTGCATATTCTTTTTTATCGGCCTTTTGTTTTTTGCCATTTTTTTCTATCTCCTCGGTACATATTTTACATCGAAAACTTACTGCCGGAGTTTTTCATTCGGGTCAACGGGATTGTCGCGGTCTTGCCCAATGATAGATTAACCTCAGCGCGATGATCAGGGTCAGGATGAGCAGTAAGGTTTGTGAAAATATTGGGCCTGGGTTGTTCGTAGATGTTGGGGTGGCAGTTGCGGCCTGAGGTAAATTGAGCGAATTCGCTGACGCAGAAGTCGAAACCGGCACCGTTGTCGGGCTAGGGTTGGTTACTGAGCGGTTTCCGCTAAACAAAGCAGTCATGGTTAAAGCTCCCGGTCTCGTTTTTGGGGTGGCTTTTTTCGTCAGAGTGATTGTGGGCACTTGAGGAGCGGCAGTTGTTTTTTGTGTAAGTGGCGTTTGCGTCGGAGTAATTGTGTGGGTTGGTACTCGTGTCGAGAATAGGGTTGGGATGCTAACGCTGACGGCTGTGCGGCTGGGGGGGATGGTGTAAGTGGGCGTGATTGTTAGTGTCGGGGCGCGTGTATTTGTCACCGTGGGTGTGCGGCTGGGGGTAGAAGTCTGGGTGATCGTTGGTGTGGTTGTAATCGTCCCTGTCGGGATGATTAGTTTTGGCGGGTTGGTGAAGGTAGGCGCGCGCGTATTTGTTACCGTGGGTGTCCTGCTTGTGGTGGGGGTCTGGGTAATTGTTGGTGTAGCGGACGCAGTGACAGTATCCTGGGGAGTCTTGGATACTGTTGGCGTCAGTGTGCTGGACGGGGTCATTGTGACCGTCGGCGTGCTGGTCACGGTGGGTGTCCGGCTCAGGTAAGGCGAAGGTGTAAAGCGCGGAGTTTTGGTGTCGGTAACAGTTGGCGTTATGGATGGTGTCATTGTGACCGTCGGCGTGCGGGTCACGGTGGGTGTCCGGCTCAGATAAGGCGAAGGTGTAAATCGTGGAGTTTTGGTGTCGGTAACCGTAGGCGTTATGGACGGTGTCATGGTGACCGTCGGCGTGCGGGTCACGGTGGGTGTCCGGCTCAGGTAAGGCGAAGGTGTAAAGCGCGGAGTCTTGGTGCTGGTAACTGTTGGCGTACCCGTTGGGGTCCGGCTTGCTATAAATCCGGGCGGCAAAGTATGGGATGCGCTCGGTGATGGTTCGAGTGTTTCTGTTTGGCTGGGCTCGGGCGTTTGCGATGGTAAGGGTGTAAAGGTCGCCGTAGCGGTGATGGTTGGGGTTGGTGGGTAGACAAGTGCGGTAAGCGGTTCTGTAAAACGAACTGTCAGTGCAGCAAGTGCGCTGAAAATGCAGGCAATTCCGATCCAGCGCCAGCCATCTGCGATGCGTTTTTGTCGGATGCGGTAATAAGGGCTTTTGCGTCCAGTCCGAATGCTGTTAAAACCAATCAACAGGGCAATAATGCTTGCCAGCCCTGTTGCGATCAGAACAATTTGTTTGATGACCTGTACTTGCATTAGTGAAGAACGCCTGATTTGCTGTGATGAACTATTCTGGTGAAGACCAGATGAACTTGATGTTTTTCGTTTTCCCAAATCATACTACGAACCCGAAAAATATAAGGCGTTTTTATTGTGAATTATTTTGACAACTGTTCGGTTAATATAAATTATCTGTGCATGGTCTCGTGTTTGCAAATGCAGAATTGCTGCTGATTTCGTCTGGTTTATTCGCTTTTCCGCCAGCTTTTGAATTCATTGTGCCCAGTCTATCCAGCTATTTTGAGCTCTTGTTCAAGGTGATGTCCGTTTTCTTAGCCTTTCTAAAGGGATATTACTACTTTGGGCTAACAACGGCGAATCCAAAGGTTGACAAAACTCAGAAAATGGATACAATACACTTCGCTAAGGCCGAAGTGGCGGAATTGGCAGACGCGCTAGGTTCAGGGCTTAGTTCCTGTAAGGGAGTGAGGGTTCAAGTCCCTCCTTCGGCACCTAAGAAAACCTGTAGAAATATAGGTTTTCTTTTTTTAAGCTAATTCGTTTTTGGGTGCATATTGAAAATGACGACCATGGGGTCGCAGGTGGTAAAATATAAATATGAAAATTGGCCCCCTCGAAATTGACTTCCGTCGTTTGGGCATATTCATTGTCATTGGCCTGGTGCTCTTCATGGTAATGAATTTTAGTGCGCGCCTGGGAGATCTTGCCCATCTCCAAAATATAGCTAAAACAGCGCGCGTTCAAGCTACTGGTGTGATGATTACCCAGGGAGCGCTTCATACCCAGGTTGCGCAGGCTACTTCGCCTGCCGCGGTGGACGGATTTGCTCGTGGTGAAGCGCGCATGGGAAAGCCCGGCGACAAGGTCGTGATTGTCTTGCCAGTCCCCGGCGCAACGCCTGAGCCCACTCCAACACCATCTCCGGTAGTCAATGAGTTGACTCAGTGGGAAATTTGGAAGTTCTTCCTTTTTGGAAAGTAATCCTTTGATTCAGGCGAGACTTCCGCTTTTTCCTTCCAGTACCCAGGTTGTTCAGGATCACCTGACAATTGGCGGCTGTGATGTTCAGTCCCTGGCTGACCAGTATGGTACTCCGCTCTATATCTATGACCGAGCTGAAATGGATTCAGCTGCGGATTTATACCGCGGTTTTTTGAATGCATTCTGGCCTGAGCGTTGGTCTATCACCTACGCTGGTAAAGCGTTTCTGTGCTCTGCCATTGCTCAATGGTCCCAGTCTCAAGGATTTTGTGTTGATTGTACCGGCGCGGGGGAAATCGGTATTGCCGTGCAAGCTGGTCTATCCAAAAACCATATTCTTGTACATGGTGTCAACAAGAGTATGGAAGATTTGCAAGCCGCGCAAAAGTATGCAGGCACGATCGTGGTGGATAACCTTTCTGAATTGGGTCGTTTGCTCGAATTGGCCAAACTTCAAAGTATTCCAGATCTCTGGCTCCGTTTTCAACCTGGTTCATCTGTCGACACACATGCCTATACTCAAACCGGGCATTCTGGCAGTAAGTTTGGCATGAGCGGTGAACAGGTTCTGGAAGCGGTTGAAATCTGTCGCCACAACGAGCTCCCGTTGCGTGGGCTACACTTCCACCAGGGTTCTCAGTTCCGCGATCCAGAGCCCTTAGGTGATGGTCTTGACCGGGTTCTTGACTTGGTCCAGAAGATCGGTTTTAAAGACCCGTGGCATCTTTCTCCAGGTGGTGGTTGGGGTGTATCCTATCATGAAGGCGATCTGCCCCACCCTCCAATCGAAATGTACGTGCGTTTTATTACCGCAAATCTTTTGGAAGGCTGTCAGAAACGTGGGCTTTCACTCCCACACCTGCACCTGGAACCAGGTCGCAGTCTGGTGGCCAGAGCCGGGGTTGCGGTATATCGTGTCGGGACGGTGAAGCAAACCTCGGGTAAAACCTGGCTATTAATTGATGGCGGCATGGCTGACAACCCACGCCATGCCCTTTATGGTGCCAGGTATTCTTGCTTGACAGTAAATAAGCCTTTCGCAGATCCAGCGAGCCTTGTTTCAATTGCTGGGCCTTATTGCGAAAGTGGAGATGTGCTCATCGAGCAGATACCGCTGCGCGATGTTTCGGAAGATGAATTAATTGCCATCCCGGTTAGCGGGGCTTATCATATGAGCATGTCCAGCAATTACAATGGCGCACGTCGACCGGCGGTTTTGCTGATTGAAAATGGCAAGCCTCGTCTTATCCAGGCACGTGAAACACCAGCAGACCTGTTCCGGCGTGATTTATTACCTGATGACTGATGTACTACCTGGTTACCTTCAAAATCCGCTGTCATCTGCAGCGGATTTTTCTTATGAAACACTAACTTGACAACCGCTAATTCGTAACTATAATGGTTACAAATGAATTTAAATCAACAGTTTGCAGTTTCGTGCCACATACTTGCCGTTCTAGCTGCATATCCAGAGACGGCCATAACTTCTGAGACCATTGCACAGAGTGTAAACACGAATCCAGTTGTTATTCGGCGAATTATGTCGCATTTACGTCAGCATGGATTGGTTGATTCCCGCTCCGGAAAAAACGGTGGCTGGCGCCTGATGCGTTCTGCAGATGAGCTCAGCCTGCGAGAGGTTTATTATGCCGTCAGCCACGAGTCTGTGCTGGCTATGCACCAACACCCTAATCTGAATTGCCCGATCGGTCGCAATATTCAGAATACGCTTGGCAAAGTGTTTAGTGATGCCCAGGATGCCCTGGAGTTGGCATTGGATAAGGTTAGTATAGCAAATGTACTGGAGAATACCCTGCAAGGCAAACTATGATGATGCTTATCGAAATGGAGAATTATGTCTGAAAGAATGCCCGTGTTATTTGTAGGTCATGGCAGCCCAATGAATGCCATTGAAGAAAACGAGTTTGCGCAAGCCTGGACAGAAATAGGAAGGCAGCTTCCCAGGCCGAAAGCTATTCTAGCGGTTTCCGCCCATTGGGAAACCATGGGTACAAAAGTTACTGCCATGGAAAATCCGCGCACAATTTATGATTTCTACGGTTTTCCAAAAGAGCTATATGAAGTTGCGTATCCTGCGCCAGGCTCACCCGACCTGGTTCAGACTGTCAGAAAAGTCATTAAGCAAACAGAAATCCAGCCGGATATGACCTGGGGTCTGGATCATGGCACCTGGTCTGTTCTGAAGCGTTTGTTTCCACTGGCAGATGTACCTGTTGTGCAAATCTCTCTTGATCGCTCCAAGAGCCCGCTGCAGCATTATCAGCTTGGGCAGCAGTTGAAGGAACTGCGTGAAGAAGGTGTATTGATTGTTAGTTCTGGTAACATTGTTCACAATTTGCGAATGGTTGTTTGGGACGATAAGCTCAAGTTTGATTGGGCTGAGGCGTTTGACACAAATATTAAGCAGTGGATCCTGGCCAATGACCATGAGCCGATGATTAAGTATGAAAAGCAAGGCCGTGCTGCTGAATTGGCCATCAATAGTGCGGAGCATTATCTACCGCTGCTTTATACCCTGGGGCTTAAGGAAGATGGCGAATCGGTCAGCTTTTTTGCTGATAAGGTGACCATGGGTGCCATTTCGATGCGTTCTGTCAGGTTTGGTTAGAAAGTCAATATATGAATGAATTGGAGCGTTTTCGCGCAGAAAAAGATGAGTTTTTTCGGTCTGGCAATCAATCGCCCTTGACCGCGGAGCAGCAAGGCAATTTTAAAGGGTTGACGTACTACCCCGAGAATCTTTCTTTGCGCCTTGAACTGGTGCTGGAGCGCTTTGACACCCCGGTACAAATTGTTCTGGCAACATCCACTGGTGCTGAGCGTGAGTATACTCAAATAGGGCAGATCCGATTTGAGCTGGCTGATCAGGAGGCTGTTTTGCAGGTATACGAGGATGATTACGGTTTTTTCCTGCCTTTTTCGGATGCCACTGCGCCAGCAGAAACCTATGGATCGGGGCGTTATCTCGAACCGCATGAACTTCGCTCAGATGTTCTTTATGTGGATTTTAATCTTGCCTATAATCCATACTGCGCATATAACGAACGCTGGTCTTGCCCGCTTCCTCCTGTCGCCAATCGGTTAAATATCAGGATCGATGCTGGTGAGAAGAAATTCCACGATTAAAAAGTTGCTTCGCATTTGTCCTTACTTGAATTGAATACCTTAATCATAGGCAGACCATGAAACCTTTCGTATTTATCAACGTCGCTGTGACAGCTGACGGCAAAATGGATACTTTTGAGCGTAAAGGTGCCGGGATTTCGTCTGCTACGGATAAAGCGCGGGTATTGCGTTTGCGTGCAGAGTCAGATGCTGTCATGGTTGGCGGACATACGCTGCTTGACGAAGATCCTAAACTTACGGTGAAAACAGCTCAGCTGCGAGAAGAACGCATAGCCAGAGGGATGACAGAAAACCCCATTAAGGTGGGCGTCGTTACTCAGGCAAACCTTAAAGTTGATGGGGACTTTATGACATCCGGCCCCGCGCGTAGGATCATCTTTACGACGTCCCAAACATCAGCAGAACAGATCAGCGTTTTATCAGAGCATGGCGCAGAAGTCTATGTTCTGGGCGAAAAACGAGTAAACTTAAATTTGGCTCTTGAAACTCTCTATTCGTTGGGAGTATGCCGCCTGATGGTTGAAGGTGGAGGTAGCTTAAATTTCGAGCTGCTTCGCAAAGGTCTTGTGGATGAACTATATGTTTATCTGGCACCCAAAATATTTGGCGGACAAACCACGCCCACCCTGGCAGCTGGTAAAGGCCTGCCGGAATCTGCTGCTTTGCACTTGAAGCTGATGGATGCCCAGGTTCTGGATGATGACGGTGGCGTCCTCATTCGTTATAATTTAATGCTTTAAAAATTGGAAAGGAAATACTATGACAATTGATCATATGCATCTGCCCATTGAGCAGTTATTGGATGAAAACCGCGCGCACGAATGTGATGGCTGTGGCGATGACCATGTTTGTGTTAAGATCGCCTCGATTGCCGAACTGCCGACACGTTTTGGCGATTTTCATATTGTGGCTTTTTATAATAATCAGGACGGTAAGGAACACGCGGCCATCGTTAAGGGTGACGTGACTGACAGCGAAGATGTGGTTGTGCGCATGCACTCAGAATGCCTCACCGGCGATGCCTTTGGTTCGCTGCGTTGCGATTGCCGTGATCAACTTGAGTCAGCCTTGACCGCTATTGGAAAAATGGAAAAAGGGATTGTGATTTATCTGCGACAGGAAGGGCGTGGAATTGGCCTGACCAATAAAATCCGCGCTTATGGTCTGCAGGATTATGGTATGGATACAGTTGAGGCTAACCTGGCGCTTGGTTTCCGAGATGATGAGCGTGATTATGCTGTTGCGGCGCACATGCTGCAATCTCTTAAGGTCAGGTCTATTCGTTTGATGACCAACAATCCCAAGAAGATCAATGACCTTACCAAGTATGGTGTGCAGGTCAAAGGTCGTATCCCGCACGTATTGCCAACCAATCCTTACAACGAGTTTTATCTGCGTACTAAAGCCGAGAAATCCGGCCATATGATCGACTTGAAGGATTTCAAGGGTAAGACACATCTTCAGGAGCAGATTGATCGCCCGGTGGTCAAGGGCATGAGCGAGGAGCAGGTTAAGTCACTTCATGAATAATCCCGTCGTTGTTATTTCTGGTGCAACTGGGGCAGCTGCAGTCAATGCTGCCAGGGCTTTTGCCGGTCAAGGAGCTGCTCTCGCATTGCTCAGTACGAACCAGGCCAAGCTTGATGCGCTTGCGATTGATTTGAATCTGCCATCTGCGCGACTGCTTACGCAGGCTGTCGATTTGCGCAGTCCAGATGATGTTCGCGCGGCGGCAGTTGCTGTCGATTCGAAGTTTGGCCGCGCAGATATCTTGCTCCATCTTGTTGGAGGCTGGACAGGCGGTAAAACTTTGGCAGATACACCTGCCCAGGATCTTGAAACGATGATTACTCAGCACGTTTGGACGAGCTTCCATCTGGTGCAGGCTTTCACGCCTGGTATGGTTCGTAATGGTTGGGGTCGGGTAATTGTTGTATCTTCGCCTTTGGCCACTGATCCACAAATTGGAATGGGCGCTTATGCAATTGGGAAAGCGGCTGAAGAAACATTGCTGCTCACCCTGGCTCAGGAGGTCAAAGAAAGTGGCGTGACTGCCAACTTGATCCAGGTTCATTCGATCGATACAACCGGCAAGGGTAAAGGCACCTCGCCTGACGAAATTTCTGCTGCCATGCTCTATTTGTGCAGCGACCTGGCTGCCAGGGTTAATGGTGCCAGAATCCCGTTGTACTGATGTATGATTTGTGCTTCATGCCCCCGTTTGGGGGCTTTTTAATTTATCATTCGCTTACCTGGTAAATGCCATCATGTTAAAAACGTTTAATACGCTACGCTATTCCACATCCACTCGTACCAGTCTGCTTATTTGGGTGCTGACCATGCTTTCGCTGCCAATCCTGGGCTGGATTATGGGCGAGGATTACCTGGTGCGCGGAATGTCTATTGGCGTTTTGGCTCAGGGTTCCGCCGTGTTGGTTATTCTCTATAATGCCTGGGGTTGGCGGCGTACAGTCTCGGTTTTCATCATTGTTGCTGGCCTGTCGTATTTTGCTGAATTACTGGGAGTCAGTACTGGTTGGTTATTTGGCAAGTATCATTACACTGCAATTCTCCAACCTCAGCTCGCTGGTATTCCGGTGATAATCCCATTGGCCTGGATGATGATGCTACCCCCAGCCTGGGCGGTTGCACAGCTCATAACCCGCAAATCGGGGCGGGCCATTAGTTTCCTGGTTGTTTCAGCGCTGGCCTTTACCGCCTGGGATCTGTTTCTCGACCCGCAAATGGTCGCCTGGAATTTTTGGCGTTGGGAAATTCCGGGCCAATACTTTGGTATTCCCTGGAGTAATTATCTGGGGTGGATGGTGATTTCTGGGCTTATTAGTTTAATCGTAAATCCGCGTGAGCTTCCTGCGGGTGCGCTGTCCCTTGTTTACGTGCTTACCTGGCTATTGCAGACTATTGGCCAGGGTATTTTTTGGCAGCAGCCTGGGCCGGCGTTTTTTGGATTTATTGTTTCGGGAATTTTTGTTGTTCTGGCATTTTCGGGGAGTAAAAATGAGAAACCAGCTGTCCAATAGCTTTTTATTGGTTATTTTATAAATATAAAAATTTTCTACCAGGAGGCAGGCATGGCAAAAAAGAAATATAGTATTAATTGGGAGAATGGCGAAGCTGTATCTTATGAGATTAATGGTGTTGTTTACACCAGCCTCGACCAGATCCCGAACGTTAATCACAGGCGAAAAATAATGGTGATCCTGGCTGCTGCTGATGCGACAGATTTGGATGAAGAGCCTGCGAAAGTTTCATCCAAATCGTTTTTTACCATGGAGAACATGGTTCTCGGTGGGTTTTCTGTCTTTGCCGCGGTGATGTTATTGATTTCCTTTATTTCATCTGGCAGCGCCATCTCAACCATCATGAAGCAGAAAAGCGCACCTGGGCAAGTCGTAGATATGGTAGTACGCCGCGAGTATGAAAATGTACAAGATCGAATTGTTCGCGAATATTATTTTCCAGTGGTGAACTATACCGCAGACGATGGCCGTCACCGGACAGTCCAGATGAGTGTGGGCAGCGATTCGCCGGAATACGAGAAAGGAGATGCTGTTACAGTGCTTTATGACCCTCAGCATCCTCTTGACGCTAGAATTAAATCTTTTGGAAGCTCAGCACTGTTGTGGATATTACCGGTCATCACGGGAATTTTGGGAATTTCGTTCCTTGTCGCAGTCCTGGCTGTTCAACGTGTCATGTCTTCTGAGTGAGATGTTTATTTGGTGGCGATTTCTTTAGCTGGTCTTGCAAGCCATCTGGCAGCTGCTGAATTGTCCCAGTCTCACGGTTTATGAGTTTCCAATCTAGAATGCATTCAGCCACGACCGAACCGTCTGTGCGGGTGATCCCCACGTAGCGGGAGCCACCGTCTTGTTGTAGATGCAGTGAATGAGTTGAAATGATCAGATTTTCGCCCCAGACGGCTGGTGACAGGTATTGAATATGAATTCTCTGCGTGCTGATTGACAGCTTTTGCATCGACAGCCGGAGTGGGTCCCAACCGTGAGCTGACAGTTCCTGTGCGGCAGCCTCCTCAGCATAGCTGGTGTAGACAGCATTGTTAACATGCTCAAATGCATCCAGGTCCTGCCATTCCACCAGCCTCTGGCTGACATATGCTGATTTGGCTGGCGCGATTTTAGGGAAGCGTTCAAATGGAAATATGCGTGGTTCATCCAGTCTGAAGTTATCAATGATGTCTTCGGGTGGGTTCGTTGGTCGCCCAGTCAGGCGATCCATGCAGACGATATGTTGTGTCCCCTGTGCGATGATCCGGTCACTGTTTTTTAGCTTTATCTCAAAGCAACGCGTGCCACGCACGCGTTGCCAGTTCACCATCCAGATGGTGAACTCAAATACGTCATTATGAACCATCGGGTGGATTAGATGGATCTCGGTTTCGCGGATGAGCCAGAAAAGCCCCAGTACTCCATCATTCTTTGCTCCCAATCCCAGCGCATCGCCCCAATCATAGGCTGTTTCCACCAGGTAGCGCAGGTAACTTCCTGGGCTAACCTGCCCGCTTGCATCCAGTTCTGACCAGCGCACGCGAAATGTGCGTGTAAAAATTTTAGCCATTTCAATTTCTCCTGAGTCGCTGCCCGCTTTTCAATAAAAGTATGGCGATATTTCAGCGTACGCCTGGCCGATAAGAGAAAACAGGCCAGGGTTACCCCAGCCTATTCGGTCCAGTTTTTTTGCGCAGTCGTTCGATCTTTACCTGTAAATAGGTCGAAAAATAGCCTTCATAGCGTGCCCATAAATCCGGGCGTTTCCAATCGTTGCCTGTGACTCTACCCCGGCAAGTGTTTGTGCCGCAGGCACACTCAAATTCATCGAAAGAACTGCTATCGGCCATTGCGTAATCGAATGTAATTTCTTCATTTGCTGCGATATCGCGCATCGCCACTAATGATATCTGTCCACAAACGCCAGCGTTTGGATTGCATGAATGGTTGATATAGTCGGCGGGTTCTTCCATGCCCATTGGCGCCAGGTAGAGTTCATCGTAAATTTGGATGGTGTGTCCCTGTTCCTCACGCGGCAGGGCCAGCACTTGTTCAAGCGTCACCACCTGTCCACCCCAGACCGCCAGGACCTCATCTTTTTTTATAGGCTTGCGTGCATAGACGGCATTCCCGCCTTTTTCGGGAGCAGCCCGAACTTCTAATTTTTGAGTAATATAACCGGTTGTCATTCATCTCCGTCAAGTGTTAACAAACGTCCGTTTTTTTTCAGCCAATCCCTGCTGGACTTGTAGGTGGGCATCAAGCGTGCCACCTCGTTCCAGAATATATTTGAATGGTTTTTAATTTTTAAGTGAGCCAGCTCGTGGATCACAACATAATCCACTACTCCAAGGGGTGCCATGACCAGGCGCCAGGTAAAGCTTAATGTACCACGTGAGCTGCACGAACCCCAGCGGGTGCGCGCAGATGTAATCCGGATTTTCTCATAATGAAAGCCATGTATTGCGGAGTAATAAATAACCCGTTCGCTTAACACTTTTACGGCCTGAGCTTTATACCACTTTTCGAAGATTGCGAGCGCCTTGGGCTGGGCTTGTCTGGAAAGCAGAAAACCATCCTGGAATGTCAATGCTGTGCGCTCGTCTACCACGCGCAGAGGGACCTGTTTGCCTAGCAATAAAAATTTTTCCCCGTCAATAAACTTCCGCGCTGGCACATTCACGTGCTGGAGTGCAAGGGCTTTCTTTTCGTTAATCCAGGCACTCTTGCTCTCAACAAATGCATGGATGAGTCGTTCAGGTGCTTTTAGAGGCGCACGCACAATCACCTTCCCGTCCTTTTGGACGAGAATGGCGATTGTTTTTCTGCGGGAACGAATGATTTGGTCAATACTTGCGGGCATGCGCGCAAGTATATCAAAAAAGCAGGTTCAATCTTGGTCCATCATCCAGACGTATAAATTCTTTGGTCCGTGAACACCCAGGGTAACGGTCAATTCGATATCCGCGGTACGGCTTGGTCCGGTCACAAAGACCAAATAATGACTATCCCTGGCTTCGGCGAAGACCTGGTGCAGATCGGCACGCAGCATTGCCGGACTTACAATCGCCAGATGGATGCGCGGTAAGAGTGAGACACCGCGCGGTTTTTCATTTGATGATCTGAGCACGAGTGTTCCGGTTTCAGGTAGCAGATAATCGGCTTCGGTCACGCCCAGGTCACAGAGTGCCATCTCGTGTTTGTCCGCGTTTGGGCTGATAAGCTCCACCCCCAGATCACGCAGGTGTCCGCAAATCCCCAGTTTATTCAGCCCGGGGCTGTCCCAAACCGTTGCTTTGCGAATGCCTTGCTCTTTTGTGATGGTTTTCAAGGCATCTATAACTGTCTTTGCGTCTAGCTTCTGCGCACTGCCAGAGAGTTTTTTTACTTCATCCAGGAATTGTTCAATCTCAGAGTCAATGGATCCTGGTTGGCGTGCCGGATAGATCCCAGGACGCATGCTGTCAGGACTTTCAGCGTTGTGAGCGTTACGTGCCAGTGAACTGCGCACGCTATCGATAACAGGGTTGCTCATTTTGGAGTCTCCTTCGCTTTGACCCTGCGTATCTGCCACCATTGCCTAAAGTGGGCGTTAAATGACGGCAGAGGTCTTGCACTTGTCCACCGGCTGAGCGGGTAGGGTGCGGAAGGGATCCAACTGTCTCGTGTGAATATGCTCATAAAAATTGGCAGGAGCCTGGTTCCAAAACGATAGATCCAATTCCAACCAAGGGCAAGCGAGGCCAGTGCCGCGATTGTACGGATTGGTCCAGGCATGTTTGCCGGTGAAACATCGTCACCCTGGGCCACCCGGCGGCGCAGGTGGCGTAAGATACTTGGAATGGGGATTTTCACCGGGCAAACATCCGCACAGGCACCGCACAATGTGGATGCATAGGGTAGTTCCCGGGCGGCCTGGGTGCCCAGCATTTGCGGCGCAAAGATCGCGCCGATTGGACCGGAGATAAACCATCCATATGCAAAACCGCCCACGTTTTTATAAACCGGGCATACATTGGCGCAGGCGCCACAGCGAATACACTTGAAGACTTCGCGCCCTACCGTATCTTTCAATACCTCTGAACGACCGTTGTCCAACAGAACAAGGTGAAATTCTTTGGGGCCAAACTCACCCGGGCTGCGGCGTGGCCCGGTGATGAACTGTGTGTAAGTGGATAGCTTCTGCCCGGTAGCTGAGCGCGCCAGTAGTTTTAAGAAAACTGTTAATGAGTCCCAGTCAGGGATGACTTTATCGATACCGACTACAGCCACATGTAGGTCCGGCATGGTGCTGCACATACGGCCATTGCCTTCATTTGTGACCATTACCAGCGTGCCTGTTTCTGCTACCAGGAAGTTTGCACCTGAAATGCCCATACCGGCATTTAGAAATTTGTCGCGGAGAATTTCGCGGGCAATCTTAGTCAGCTCGATTGGGTCGGGTGGTGCATCGATACCAAGTTTCTCGCTGAATAGAGTTGCGATTTCTTCTTTCTTGAGATGCACTGCCGGGACGATGATGTGCGAAGGACCGGTGCCCGCCAGCTGGATGATGTATTCGCCAAGGTCAGTTTCGAGCGCTTCTATTCCTGCCTCTTCCAGTGCGTGGTTCAACTCGATCTCTTCGGTTGCCATCGATTTGGATTTGACCGCCAGCTTGACGTTGTGTTCCTTGGCGATTTCCAGCACGATCTGGCGTGCATCATTAGCCGTAGATGCCCAATGTACGACGCCACCAGCAGCTTGGACAGCTGTTTCGAGCTGAGTGAGATATATATCAAGGTTTTCGATGGTGTGTAAGCGAATATCCGACCCGATCTGCCTCAACTGCTCCCACTGCGGAAGTTCAGCTACTCTGGCGGCTCGTCCCCCTACAAAACGGCTGGTCGCTTGCTGCACTGCCGCCGGTATGCTCTGAGGGACATGCTCACTGTATTCTTCAAAGCCTATGTAAGCATGTTGTTCGCTGCTCATAGCACCTCCTCTTTCGCCGCCAGCAGATCGATGATGTGCATGGCGCGGATCTTGGACCCAGCTTTATGCAGCCCGCCGGCAATGTTCATCAGGCAGCCCGGTTCACACATCACGACAGTATCCGCCTGGCTGGCAATGATATTGTTAACCTTGTTTTCCATCATGGAACGACTGACTGCCGGATAGGTTACGGTAAATGCACCACCAAATCCACAGCAGGTCTCCTCTTCGTTCAGTGGGACGAACTGCAGGCCTTTGACTGCGTTTAGCAGGGTCTTGGCTTCGGTTTTTAGACCCAGCTCGCGTAGATAATGGCAGGAGGCATGATAGGTTACTTTGTGAGGGTAAACAGCGCCGAGGTCTGTGACTTTCAGCACGTTGACCAGGTATTCAGTGAATTCGTACGTCCGCGCGGCGATCTCGCTGGCGATTTCATGTTCTCGTGTCCCGGCAAGAAATAGCCCCGGGTAGTGGTGTTTGATCATGCTGACGCAGGAGCCGGATGGCCCCACAATGGGCGCATCACTCTTGCTGAATGTGCGCATAAAGTTTAAAGCCACAGCACGTGTTTTATCTTCGAACCCATTGTTAAACAGAGGCTGTCCGCAACAGGTTTGTTCGGGTGGAAAAATCAGCTCCACCCCCAGGTTTTCCAGCATACGCGTCATATTCTGAAGCGTGGCGGTGTAGAACTGATCACCGAGACAGGTAATGAAAAGTTGAGCTTTTGGCATGGTTTGGTTCCATGTAGCAGGGGCGACGCAGCGCGTCGCCCCTGGCTCTAGTGCGCTTAAAATTTACTGTATGAATCGCTCATTCCGCGATATTCAATGAATGGCTCATTGATTTGTTTTGTGAAGAGCATAATCTGACAGGCTTCCTCCAGTGTGGATGACCAGAAAAAGGCTTCATCAAGGGTCTGACCAGTGGCAAAACTGCCATGCCCGCGTAGCAAGATGATTTTATAATTTTGCAGCGCTGTGGCAACTTTGCTTGCCATTTGGGGTGTGCCAGAAGCGAACTCTTCTGTGACAATCGGGATTTTTTTGAGCAGGTAGGAAGCCTCATTGTCGATTGGCACAATTTCATCACGGGAAAGTGAAAAGGCGACAGCTGTGCGCGGATGGCAGTGGCAGATTGCCAGTGCAGGTGTGTTCAAGTACACAGCCCGGTGAACGAGCAATTCTGTGGAGGCAAGTGTCACCCCGCTGTCGTTTTTATCCAATCGCGTCTCAATCAAATCATGTTGTTTGAGATTGCCTAGCATTGCGCCCCGGCGTTTGATAATAACCCGGTCGCCCAAGCGGATACTTAAATTTCCACCGTGTGACGAAATCATATTGGCAGTGTATAGGTCGCGGCCAATCTCGCGGAACATTTCATAAATTCGTGGGTCAACCATAAATTTTCTCCAAAGACCTGGCCGCCGCCCTTGCGGGAACGGGGCATAGGTTTTATAAAGTCGCCAGGCCTAAATCAGCCAGTTTCTTCGGCATTGGGACGCCGTTTTGATCCCATCCGCGACTGCGATAATATTCTTTCAACATCGGTTCTAGCTGTGAAACCCAACCCTTTGATGGGCCGTCAGTCGGGGCTTCAGTCAGTAATCGGGCAGGCAGAGTATCTTCCTTGCTAGTAAATCCTTCGCGCAGGTTATAGAGCCTCTCCAGATTCCAGACACGCTCTCCGGTTTTTATCAAATCATTGGTGGCATACTGGATGCCCGTTACGGCGCCCAAAACACGCGCGAAGTACTCATCTGCCACGCCCATGTTCGTGAATTTGCATATCACCAGAGAGTCAATCGCGGCATTGGAATTTTGATTGAGGATCACGAAGCTGCTCTTGCCTTGCACCTGGAAGCGATCGATCAGTTTTGGCAGGCCCAACACTTCCAGCCCGATCATATTTCCGCGCATGTGGCATCCGCCGCGGTTGGATGTGGCATACAGTAAACCCTGCCCCTGCAATCCACGCGGGTCGTAGGCGGGCATTTCCATGCCCTTGGCTGACATAGAAAGCTCAGGGTGCCCAAACTTGGTGGCCATGCGGAGTGAACCTTCGGTCATCTCTGCACCCAGGTCACGGCGGTAGGCCATGTCTTCCACGCAGCGCGCCAGCTGGTCGGCGCGACCAAAGCGCAAGTCAGAGTCGATATAACCTTTTTCGCTCATCTCCATTGCGCAGGCAATGGTTGAACCGGCCGAGATGGTATCCAGCCCCAGGTCGTTGCACAGCGAATTGGCTTCGATAATCGCGGCCAGGTCATTAATGCCGCACTGTGCGCCAAATGCCCAGGTGGTCTCAAATTCAGGGCCTTCGGCCTCCACCTTTTCGGTCTTGCTGACCCGCGTACAGCCAATTGGACAGGCCCAGCAAGATGCATTCTTGACCAGGTATTTTTCGGTCAGGGTTTCGCCCGAGATCTCCTCGGCGCCTTCGAATTGGGTCTGCTGGTGGTTACGGGTTGAGAGCGCGCCGATGTTGTTCATGATGTTCATCAGCACCACCGTTCCAAATTCTGGCAGTGCCTGGCTGGTCAGCGGGCTGGCTGCCAACAATTTGCGTGTTTCATACAGCATGAACTTAAAGCGTTCTTTATCATCAATTTCTGTTCGGGTAGTGCCTTCAACTACAATTGCTTTTAAGTTCTTCGAGCCCATTACTGCACCCGGGCCACCGCGCGCCATTGCTCGCTCACGGTCGTTCATAATTGCGGCTATTCGGCTCAGGTTTTCGCCTGCCGGGCCGATGCAGAGCACATTGCGCTTATTATTATCCTGGCCCAACTTTTCAGTCAGAGCAAATACGCGCATTCCCCACAAATCACTGGCATCATGAAAAGCTATTTCGCTGTTCTTGATCTCAAGCCAGACTGGTTTTTGCGCCTTTCCTCGGATAATTAAGGCATCATAACCGGTTTTTTTGAACTGCATACCCCAAAACCCGCCCGAGTTCGCATCCAAGATAGTGCCCGTCAGTGGGCTCTTTGTGGTTACAGAAAAACGGTTGCTGGTCTGGTAACCGGTAGCGGTCAAGGGCCCATTTGTAAAGATCAGCACGTTTTCGGGCGCCAGCGGATCAACTTCTGGTCCGACCAAATCCCATAACAGCCGGGCGCCTAGTCCGCGCCCACCAATAAACAACCTGGCCATTTCCATGTCCAGTGGGTATGTTTTATGGGTCTGCGTTGTCAGGTCAATCTCTAAAACTTTTCCATTCCATCCATTCATATTGTCTCCTAAATGACGCAAATATTTTATTTGCGTTACCCACCTGTGATAGGTGGAAATACTGCAATTTCATCTTGTTCGTTCACCGGTGCGTCCAGGTCAGCTGTTGGATGCCCATTGATGGTGATGATTATATAGGGACGGATTTGTCCGTTTTCGTGCAGGTGATTCGCCAGGGCAGGGACCTGGGTAATCAGTTCAGATATGATTGTTCTGACACTTCTCGCTGTCAGAAAGACTTCTTTGGTACCTGCTATTTTACGCAGGTTTGCGAACAATTTTACAGATGTCATTTTTATTCCGCTATAAGTGAACCTGCCGGGTTTCAGCGGGCTCGACCAGGCTTGATTGTGTATTAATAGTGGCAGCTTTCACCGTTGTGATAATTCTTTTTTCTCATAATCTTTGATCAGTTTCATAAAGTCCATCCCAACCGGGACCTCTTTCTGCTGGCAGTATTGATCCCAGACAGCCCCGGCTGGCATAGCTTTTAGCTCTTCCATCAATGCCAGGCGACTTGAGAAATCTTCTTCAATCTCCAGCTTTTTGAGAGTATCCAATGGTTCAAGCAGTGCCATTAACAAAGCCTTCTGGGTGTTGCGAGCCCCAATTGTCCAGGCTGCGATGCGGTTGATACTCGCGTCGAAATAATCCAACCCAATGTGAATGCGCTCCAGGGCATTGTTGCGCACGATTTCCTGGGTTATAGCCTGCAGGTCGTCATTGAAAGTTACTACATGGTCGCTATCCCAGCGCACACCTCGGCTGACATGTAGCAGTATTTCGTCAAGGTATAGCAGCATAGTTGAGATTTTATCGGCGATGGTTTCGGTGGGGTGGAAATGACCAGAATCCAGGGTCAGCAGCAACTTACGGCTGACGGCATACGCTGCATAGAACTCCATTGATCCAACTACGTAACTTTCCGATCCAATTCCAAATAGCTTTGGTTCGACCGCATCAAGGTTATGTTGTGGGTTGATTTTTTCAGCCAGAATTGCATCCAGCGATTTCATTAACAGTTCGCGAGGAGCCTGGCGGTCAGCCGGAGAATCTTTATAGCCGTCAGGGATCCAAATATTTGTTACTGCCGGGGTGCCCAACTCCTTACCGAAATATTCACCGATTTTCCGGCTGGCGATGCAGTGATCGACCCAGAACTGGCGGATAGCAGGGTCGCGATGTGCCAGTGTAAAGCCATCTTTGGCAAGCGGGTGCGAGAATAAGGTCGGGTTGAAGTCGACACCATGTCTGCCAGCACTGGCCCAATCTTTCCATGCCGCGAAGTGGTGTGGCTCAATCGCATTGCGTTCCACTGGTTTATCAGATTCGAGATAGATTGCGTGCAGGTTTAGGCGGTGATGACCTGGCAATAAACGATAAACCAGGTCGAGATCACGGCGCAATTCATCAGCATTGCGAGCCTTGCCGGGGTAGTTTCCGGTCGCTGCAATACCGCCGGTTAATTCACCGCCGGGGTTTTCAAAGCCACCGACGTCGTCACCTTGCCAGCAGTGCAACGAGATGGCAACCTTGTCAAGGCGGGCAATGGCACGGTCTATATCCACACCCAGGCTGGCGTAGCGTTCTTTTGCCAGGATATAAGCAGATTGGATTTGGTTTTCGGTAGGCATGAAGAAGGTCCTCCTGATATTGCTATTTTGGTGCGGATAACCAGTCGTTTATCCTGAGGTTTTATCAGGATTCCGCGGGCTTGACGTTAGAAAATATTTTGCTTTATACTAAATGTTTTGCAGATGTCCAGGATTTCTTTCGTGCTCAAGCCTTCGCCAATTTCGCCAGTTGCCAGGTTGAGATATTCGTATTTTGCAGCCGTTTCTGCATATTCCACACGGTCGGCGGCACGTTTGATAGAAATATCAGAACGCGCCATCAAGCCATGTT
>CAINXK010000012.1 GCA_903854805.1 uncultured Anaerolineae bacterium | reverse complement strand
TTATTGCAGAAATAAGCAAAGTGAATTGATCTCCTACCTCTTTGCCCATCGTTTTTTGTCGACATCCATGAATGATTTCATAATCGAACTTTTTAACGGTGGGTTTACGATTATTTCTTTTTTAATCGTTAGTTAACGCCCGCGTTCAGCGCCCCGCGCCACCCCACAAAACCTGAAAACACCGAGGCGCTTCGTGGCGCGGGTGCGCTGGAACGGTTCATTAAGTGTAAATATCGAGAAACGATAGAGCCGCTGCCCGACCTACTTGGCTACCCAGCTCAGTAGTGTCCGGTAAAAAATCAACCTGCCACCTGTCATCACCCACCCCGAGGTAAAGATACACGCCCGTTGCCGCGGCCGTCACCGTTTTTGATGGTTCCAAAAAACAACACTATCTTCATTGATATTTTTCCAGAAAATCGGGCAGAATCTTCAACGCATTACCCTACAATGTGTTGTTGATAGCGCCACCGGGTGCGAATAACCTTACCAAGCCACAATGAGCGAGCTTCTCCTTATCAATATCACTGGCCCCGACAAACCGGGGCTGACGTCAAAAATAACGGCCATTCTTGCTGGCTCAAAAATCCCGGTGCTCGATATCGGCCAGGCGGTGATTCATAACCATCTTTCGCTGGGGATGCTGGTGGAGGTGCCCAAGGAGTCGGCCTCTTCGCCGGTGCTGAAGGATCTGCTTTTCTGCGCTCATACGCTGGGCATTCAGATTACCTTTACACCGGTGACAGACCTGGAGTATGAGAAGTGGGTGCTGGAGCAGGGAAAGCACCATTACCTGCTCTCACTGCTTGCACGCAAGATTACGGCGGAGCAACTGGAGCGGGTATCGACGCTTATTGCTGAGCATGGGCTTAATATTAATGCAATTAACCGCATGTCGGGACGCATTCCGCTTGAAAACGAGCATGGGGGGCATACCAAGGCGTGCGTGGAGTTTTCGATACGGGGGACGCTTGAGAATGAAAACCGCTTCCGGGAGCAGATGGTTGCCATTACCGACAGCCTTGGCGTTGATATCGCTTTTCAGGAGGATAACATTTTCCGCCGCAACCGTCGGCTGGTGGTGTTTGATATGGACTCGACGCTCATTACCTCGGAGGTGATTGACGAACTGGCTCTTGAGGCGGGTGTGGGTGAGGAGGTGGCGGCTATTACGGAGCAGGCGATGCGCGGAGAGATTGACTTCTGTGGCAGTCTGCAACGGAGGGTCTCGCTGCTGAAGGGGCTTGATGAACGTGTGCTTGAAACGATTGCCCAGCGGCTTCAGTTAACCGAGGGGGCTGAAACGCTCTTTCATAACCTGCACAATCTGGGGTTTAAAACGGCCATTATTTCGGGCGGCTTTACCTATTTTGGTCACTACCTGCAGAAAAAGCTCAATATTGATTATGTCTATGCCAACACGCTCGAAATCGAGGAGGGCAAACTCACCGGAAAGGTGCTTGGCAGGGTCGTTGATGGCCTGAGAAAAGCTGAGCTGCTGGAGCTTATTGCGGGTAAGGAGAGGATACGG
>CAINXK010000011.1 GCA_903854805.1 uncultured Anaerolineae bacterium | reverse complement strand
TATTTTTTCGGGAAATCCTTTCACAGCCGTATGTTCGGGTTTTTGCTAGCAAGCGGGGTGGCGCTGCGCCAGTACAACGCGATCTACCTCTCGAACCACCTTTATTACAATGCCACTGTGCGTCAATTCTTAACCGAAGTGCCCACCTTGCTTGGGATTGTTTTATTTACCTGGGCTTTTTTCGCCTGGGTCAGGTCGCCGGAGCGAGCCGGGTGGCGGGCCTTTTTTACGGGTGGCATCCTGGGCGTAATTACTCTGATCAGGCTAAATCCTTCCTTGCTTATCCTGGCAGTCCCGGTTTTCATTTTCTTTTCCAATTTCAGGAATAGGCAGTTCTGGTTGAAGCAAGCGCTGTTGTTTTTATTGGGGTGCAGCCTTGTGATTACTCCCTGGTTGCTGACAGGCCGGGATGCCACCGGGACGCCTTATTTCCTGGTCAAGTTTTATGACATTATTGATGTCAGGTATGGGCCATCAGGGGCTTTGCCTTTTGAAAATAGTGTTGCTGGCGCACCTGCTGAACCTGCGGCTCTGACCGTCATGAGCGCAGGTGTGGACATGCCACCGCTTTCCATCAAAACCTTTCCGGGGTTTGTCATCAACCACAGCCTGCATAATCTTGTGACTGCCTTTCTGACCTTGCCGGATTCTATCCTGGTAGTGGACCAGACCCTGACTGTTCTGACTGAGCGCCCTTATTGGACAGGCAAAACCCTTTCTGTGGCCCTTCGGCAGATACCTTTCCTGATATTGAACCTGGTGTTGCTGGCTTTTGGCCTGGGTTGGGCCTGGCAGCGCTGGCGTTGGGCTGGCATGGTGCCCTTGTTTGTGTTCATAGTTTATTCTGGTTCGCTTGGTTTGGGGCGCACATCTGGGTCTCGTTATATTGTGCCCGTGGATTGGGTGGTCTATTTTTATTTCATACTGGGTCTTTTGTGTATGCTTCCGGCAGCTTTCAAGCGTTTTTTCGCTGTCGGATCACAGGATGACACTCCCGTTACGCCGGTGGTCAGCCCTGCCTCCACTTGGATGCGTTTAGGTATGGTGACAATCCTGGTCTGCGTGGCGGGCAGTGTGCCTGCAGCACAATATCTGTTCCCGCCACTGCCCTGTGGGCCTGAAGAAAATTTTGACAGCCTGGTGCAGGGACTGATCAGCCAGGGTGCGCCGCCGCAGTTTAACCTGTTTTATGGGGAAATTATCTATCCAGAGGTCAGAAAAGACCATCTGAGTTTCTCATTGCTGACCTGTCGGAATGTGCTATATTTTGATTTGTACGATTTCCGTGGAAAGTTGGCGATTGGGCAACGTGTACTGGCCGGTTTAACCGATACCAGTTTACATCCGGGTTTATATTTTGTTGCTCTGGAAGATACCGATAACGGCAGCGCAAAAATGATCTGGCAGGCACATTAAATACGTGCGAAGTTTGGTGTATCCAATCTGTCTTCTGATATGAAATCTGACGATTAAATGGTTTGACAGTGCGCTATAATTCATGGAATAAATAAATCTGGCTTGCCTGGAGAAAAACCGTGCCGGTAATTTCGTTGATGACCGATTTTGGAATCAAAGATGGCAATGTGGGCGTGATGAAAGGGGTCATCTGGGGAATTTGCCCATCTGCCCGGATCTCGGATCTCAGTCATATGATTGCAGCCCAAAACGTGCGCGAAGCGGCTCTGGTTTTTGCCCGTTCCGTGCCTTTTTTTCCCGAAAATTCTGTTCATGTAGTAGTTGTTGATCCGGGTGTGGGTACCGCGCGGCGGCCGATGGCTGCCAGGTTGGGCAGCCAATATTACGTGGGGCCAGATAATGGTACGATCACGCAGTTATTGGAATACGCCGAGAAAGAAGGCTGGCCCTGTGAGTTCGTGCATCTCGATAAGCCGGAGTTCTGGCTCGCGAGAGTGAGTTATGTTTTCCACGGGCGCGATATTTTTTCGCCTGTGGCGGCTCATCTTGCGTGCGGGGTACCGCTGCGCCAGTTGGGTACCCTTTTTGATGACCCGGTCAGGTTGGCACTCCCAAAGCCTCAGAAAACGGCCTCGGGCTGGCTGGGTGAGATTATTCATATTGATCATTTCGGCAATCTGGCCTCCAATATTCGGGTCGAAGAGCTGGGTGGGGCTTTACAGGCGCTGGACAAGCTGCGTGTTCGGGTGTGTGGTGCCCAGATCGAAGGCCTGGTCAATACATTTGGTGAAAGACCAGTTGGGGATTTAATAGCACTGCTGGGAAGCACAGGGAATTTAATCGTGTCAGTTGTCAATGGTAACGCAGCCTTACGGCTGGGCGCAGCAGTAGGAAATCCCATCGAAGTCAGTGTGGATGAGAATTAAATGATTAATACTGAACCCACACCTTTGTTCCCGGTTTTGAGTATTGAAAACCTCACGTTTCAGTATCGCAGCCGCCCGGTGCCAGCTATTCAGGATATTTCCTTCGAGATGAAGCAGGGGGAGATGTTATTGATCGCTGGTTCAAGCGGTTGTGGCAAGACCACCCTGGCGCGCTGCATTAATGGGCTTATTCCGCGCAGTTATGGCGGCAGCCGCAGCGGGAAAGTGCTGCTGGGTGGCAGGGATGTCAGCGATATGAGCCTGGTGCAGGTTGCCCAGGTGGTTGGGACTCTTTTACAGGATCCTGAGCGGCAGATCGTGGCCAGCAATGTCTATAACGAGATTGCTTTTGGCCCAGAAAATTTGGGCCTGCCACGCGAGGAGATCATCGCGCGAGTTGAGCAGGTTATGAAGCGCCTGAAGATTGAACATTTGCGCACTCGCGATACCTTCACCCTCTCAGGCGGCGAAAAGCAAAAGGTGGCGCTGGCGGGTTTGCTCGTGATGAAGCCGTCGATCCTGCTTTTAGATGAACCGCTGGCCAGTCTTGACCCGGCCTCGGCCCACGAAGCCCTGGCTGTGTTTCGCAGCCTGGCGGAC
>CAINXK010000010.1 GCA_903854805.1 uncultured Anaerolineae bacterium | reverse complement strand
CGCGAACTAAATGCCAGTCTGGAAGGTAACCGCGCCATGCGCATCACCCTAGAATGGGCCATGCGCCAGTCACAATGCGAAGCTGGTTTGATTGGCCTTATTGAAGAAAATGGGTTGCGCGTGATGGAGGACCAGGGTTACGCCAGTGAAGTTGAAACCTTTAAAACAGACCTTATGCCAATCGACCAGCCGGCAGTGATGGAAGCCATCCAAACTGGATTGCCTCAGCGTGTAGTACTAGATACGGCTGGTCTTTCACATGCCTTTTTAAACGGTGCTCACACTCAATTGGTCATACCCATTCGGCGCGATGCAAAAGTAATCGGTTTGTTTCTGCTGGAGAGCACCCGATCTGATGCTTTTCAACAAAATATTCTGGCATTTCTTAGCCGTCTTTCAGACCATGCAACCATCGCCATTGCAAACGGCCAACTTTACGCAGAAGTTCAGCAAGCAAATGTTGCCAAAAGTGAGTTTGTCTCACTTGTGGCCCATGAATTAAAGAACCCAATGACCTCCATCAAGGGTTACTCTGAACTGTTGGCAGCTGGCGCAGTTGGCCCGATGACTGACATGCAGAACAATTTTCTAGGCACAATTCGCGCCAATATTGAGCGGATGAAAACCATTGTGGAAGATCTGAATGACAATTCAAAGATCGAAGCCGGCAGGCTGCGCCTGGACTTTAAAGCCGTGGACCTGGCGGAAATTACAGAGAATGTTGTGCGCTCAACTCGTCGCCAAATTGATGATAAGAAACAAACGATTGAAGTCCTTTTGCCAGAGACACTGCCTCAAATATGGGCTGATCGCACACGTTTGGAACAGATTCTGGTCAACCTGATAAGCAACTCAAACAAGTATACTCAAGAAGGTGGTCAGATCTCGATTGCAGCTGAAAGAACAACCAATGACCCGGACCAGCAAGGTTCGCCGCAGGTTGTTCATATTTGGGTAAAAGATAATGGCCTGGGCATGACCCCGGATGACCAGAAGAAAATCTTCCAGAAATTTTTCCGCTCTGAAGATGATCAGGCGCGAAAATCATCCGGCACTGGGCTGGGATTAAATATCACCAAAAGCCTGATCGAAATGCAGGGTGGGCGCATTTGGTTCGAGAGTGAATTTCGCAAAGGGACAACCTTTCACATTACGATCCCGATCTCTGAAAATTAAAAGGACCTGATATGACGCTTATCGCGGCGATAGGACAGGCTCAGGTAACAGATGCTCGCGAAGCTGGCATGCAAGCAGCCTACCAGGCTTTGAACGGTGTCGGAACGGTATCACCCGCTTTTGGGCTGCTGATTGTGCCGCATCGTTATGACCCTCAGCAAGTCATCAATGGCGCCGCAAGCATACTATCTAACACCCCTTTGATTGGTTTTAGCGTTTCGACTGGTATTTCAAATGCAAGCGCCCATTCTCATGCAGTAGTCATTGCTTTACTCGCCGGAGATAGCCTGCAAGCCGAGACACATTGGTTGCCATCCTTTAGCCAATCCAGCGCTGAGGCTGCCTTGCGAATAGCACAGTTAATTGGCTACGAACAGCGACCAGCTGAATATGTACTGGCTTTTGCAGAAGGGTTCAGGCCAGGTTCCAACACAGATGAGTTCTGCGCCAATCTACCCGCAGGTTTGCAGGTCTTTGGTGGTCTTGCCAGTGGGGATATGTTGAGTGACAACAGCTTCCAAATCGCCGGAATGCAATCAGGCACAGGAAGTCTGGCGGCAGCCTTTCTGCGCGGAAATATCAAGGTTGGCATTGGCTATGGACATGGCTGGCACGCAGTAGGCAGTCATGTTCGCATCACACGTTCAGACGGGTTTTGGCTTCGCGGCCTGGATGGTAAACCAGCATCTGAAATTTACTCTCAGTTGTTTGGACAGACATCCCATAACTGGACAATGCAGCCGCTCAATACAATCAGCCGCATTTACCCCCTGGGTTTTGAACAGGCAGCCACAGATGAGCTGCTCATACGCGCGCCCATACGCATGGATGCGGACGGGAGCTTACGCATGAATTCAACCATTCCCGAAGGCAGCGAGGCCCGCCTAATGGTGGCCAGCCCGACAGACTGCGTGCAAGCCGCTCACCTGGCCGCCAAGCAGGCATTATCGGACCTGGGTGATGCAAAACCTGTGTTTGCCCTGGTATTGGTTGATCCGGCCTGGCAAACAATTTTACAAGCATGGCCCGGCAAAGAAATTCAGATCATCCAGAATGTCCTAGGGAGTTCAGTACCCATCGCGGGCGGATACACTCATGGTCAGATTGTGCCACCTTCTGAAAATAATGGGCGCGCACGATTGCTCAACCAACACATCCTGGTAGCCATATTTGGAGAAAAAGAAACTCAGAAATAAAAAGCTGCCGCCCACTGAGTTAGCGAGCGACAGCCTTGACTAGATAAGCGTGAACAATAAATAACGCTGATTGTCAGTTAGAACCTTTTCCGATTGCGGCCCGGCATGCCCGCTTTTCCACATGGATTTTTCGCAGTTGTTTTTAATAGCCTATAAATAGCTTACAAGGCCACATCGGGCAGATCCTTCATGGCTTCCTGGACGGCTTCAGACGGGTATTCATAATCCACCAGCTCGTTATTGAGGTATGACTGGTAGGCCATCATATCAAAGTGGCCATGACCTGAAAGGTTGAAGAGAATTGTGCGTTTCTCACCCTTCTTTTTAGCATCCAAGGCTTCATCAATAGCAACACGGATGGCATGGGATGATTCTGGCGCCGGTAAGAAGCCTTCGGAACGAGTGAACAGAATGGCAGCATCAAAGGTAGCGCGCTGCTGTACAGCCACAGCATCAATCAGACCAGCATCGTATAATGCAGATACGCTGGGGGCCATACCATGATAACGCAAACCACCGGCATGAATTCCTGGTGGCATAAAAGTATGCCCGAGAGTATGCATTTTTACAATGGGGGCCATCTGAGCCGTATCGCCAAAGTCAAAAGCATATTTGCCTTTTGTAAGGGATGGTGTGGCAGTTGGCTCTACAGCCACGAGTCGAGTACGCTTTCCGTTTTTGAGATTTTCGCGTAGGAAAGGATAGGCGATACCAGCAAAGTTCGAACCACCGCCCACGCAGCCAATCACCACGTCCGGGTACTCTCCAGCCAGATCCATTTGTTTGAGTGCTTCCTCACCGATGACAGTCTGGTGCATCAAAACATGGTTTAACACCGAACCAAGACTGTATTTTTTGGAACCGCCTGAAGATGCCGCGACTTCCACAGCTTCTGAAATGGCAATGCCAAGTGAGCCATTGTTTTGGGGGTCTTTTTCCAGGAGAGAGCGACCGTAATTTGTACGATTTGTGGGGCTGGCAAATACTTTGGCGCCATAGGTTTCCATAAAAATGCGCCGATAGGGCTTTTGGTTATAAGAAATCCTGACCATATATACTTCCAGGTCAATACCAAAGAAATTGCAGGCCATGGCCAGCGAAGTGCCCCATTGCCCTGCACCGGTTTCGGTGGTGAGTGCCTTGGTGCCGGCTGCCTTATTATAGAAAGCCTGTGCAATGGCTGTGTTGGGCTTGTGGCTGCCTACCGGCGACTCACCTTCGTATTTGTAATATATGTGGGCCGGGGTCCCTAACGCTTTTTCCAGGCGAACGGCCCTGATAAGTGGAGTGGGGCGGTATAGGCGGTAAATCTCCCGTACTTCCTCCGGGATCTGGATATATCGTTCGGTGCTAATCTCTTGCAGGATAAGCTCCATGGGAAACAGTACCGAGAGAAAATCAGGCGTCACAGGTTCTTTGGTTCCCGGATGCAAGACCGGCGCAGGTTTGACGGGGCTATCTGCGTTGATGTTGTACCAAAATTTTGGCAAGTCGTTCTGGCTGAGGGTAAAACGAGTCTGTTCCATGCAATTTCTCCTTAATCAAAAGAATGGCGAATATGGTGGTTGGATAAGGCAGGTTCAGGGAACAAGGCCCTGGGTATGAAAACATCCATTTTGGGGTGTAACAAAGAAACTCAGGGTAAAAACCTGTTCGGCCGATAAGACCAGAGCAGCATCATCGCCAATGGCTATTTTTTCTTGGGCTGGCAAGGCTTCGGTACGCTCAGCATCAAGAAACGGTTCGGTTTGTGAAAACATTTCTTCCTCCTGGACAATTAAACAAAAAGACGCGTTCGTCCGATAAACGGGACGAACGCGTAGTCCGTGGTGCCACCCGAATTAGGCTGATCAAATCGTCATGACGACAATTTAGTTAAAAAATAATCCCGCGCGGTGCGCGGGAAAAGCCAGCCTCACTCATTTAGTCAGCTGATCACATAACATAACCAATTGACTCTGCCAGGTAACGGTTACAGAATCCGGAGCAGGCTACTTGGTCATCGCTGACAATAAAAATATTCAGCTCACGTTTGCCTTTTCAACTCGGAGGTCCATTCTGCGCGGTCGTTTCGGGCTAAGCTCTCACCAATTACTGCCTGCTCTCTGAAACCGTCGTACTGCGCCTACTCGTCCTCGTCAATGTTTTTACTATATTAGATCGTATTATATACAACCCAATGGTTCTGTCAAGGTATTAATAGAATTAATAAGCAAAGCAACACTCCATAACCAACAGCGATACTTATTACTCCGATCCGGACCTGGCAAAAGCAGTGAATTTCCACACCCATTAAAATATCAAAAAGGCCTGCGCATCGCTTGCCCCCGGTATTTCGCTCTTGGGTATATTTTTAAATAAACTCAACTACCTGAACAAAAAAGATCCGGAGAGGAACTTGGGAAAGTATGGTGTGGCAAGCAATCATACCTGTGCAGTTGTCAGCGTTTGCGGATACGGTTTGCGTAAGCAACCACCTGCGAGCGATTCTCCACTCCAATGCGTTGAATAATACGATGCACGTGCGAACGAACAGTGGTTTCCTCGATATTGAGAGCATTGCTAATTTCGTAATCAGAACGTCCATCACCAAGCAAGACCAGGATTTCTTCCTGGCGCGAAGTGAGTGGTTCGTCAACCGCACTTTTCACATCGACTGAATTGGGGGATGATTTCATTTCACGGAGATTTTTAAATAGTTTTGCGGCGATACCTGATGGCAAGTATGGGAGACCATCTGCTATTTTCCGTATAGCCTCGAGCAGATAGGTACGCGAAGCTGTCTTGGGAAAGTAACCCAGGGCACCAGCCTGAATGGCAGCCATCACTTTGTCATCATCTTCAAAACTTGTAACCACCAGGATCTTAGCCCGTGGATTAAATGTACAAATTGCCGAGACTGCTTCCAATCCATTCATACCAGGCATGAGCAGATCCATCAGAATCACATCTGGGTTAAGATCAGCGGCAAGCTTTAGGGCTTCAAATCCATTCGCGGCTTCGCCAATCACTTCCATGTCATTTTCTTCATTCAATGCCGTCAGCATGGCTTCGCGCATCATGGGATGGTCATCAACTACCAGAATTCTTATTTTTTCCATATCTTATCCTTGGTTATTTGATCTCTGCGCTAAACTTCACACGAGTACCATTACTCGGTGATGAAAAAATTGTCAACTCACCGTCAAGTAAATTCGCGCGCTCCCGCATACTCTGCAAACCCATTCCACCGGTAAACGTCCGGGCAGGATCAAAGCCTTTGCCATTATCAACAATCTCCAGGCAAAAATATTTCGGAAAACAATGTATGTTGATCTGAATCTTGCGCGCCTGGGCATGTTTCAAGGCGTTATTCAATGCTTCGAGAGTGATCGCGAAAAGGTTTTTATACCATTCGCGTGGGCAATAATCCATGGAGCCTTCTTGAATGATCTTTGTCGCAACGCCCGCATGGCGTTCAACAGTTAATAACCTGATTTCCAAATCCTGGATAAAATTCACACCGCGATCATCAAGGTGAGGTTGCGTCTGATACAACATGAGACGCGTCTCTTTAAGCGCCTGACTGGCACTTTCTTGCAAGCGCTCTGCAATCTGCAGGCCCCTTTCTACTTTCCCTTTTTCAAGAGTCGAAACAAGTGTCTCAGAAAAAAGCATCAACCCATGGATTGATTGATTGACTGAATCATGAAGATCGCGCGCCAAACGCTGGCGTTCTTCCATAGCAGTCATTTTCAACAAGGCTTCTGCGGCTTGCTTACGTTCGGTAATATCAACAATGGATGCCAGAATATTCCGGGCGGTGCCATCCGGGTTGCGATAACTGGATACATAGGTACTGGTATAAACTATCAGGTTATCTTTGCGAACAAAGCGCTTATCCACCTGGTATGAATCACGTTTATTGAGTAGCAGCTCGTTGAACAAGATTATTTCAACTTCAATATCCGCCGGAAAGGTCAGGTCACTCCAGGTAAAGTCATAAAGCTCTGCTGGGGAGTAATCAAGCATTTTGCACAAGCGCTCATTTACCTCCAACCAATGCCGATCCGGAGCAATGATACACATTCCCACCGCACCCATATTGAAATATCTACGGAAGGTCTCCTGGCTTTCGTGCTGAACAGCATCAATCCGTTTCCGCTCAGTAATATCATGGACCACGATCAAGCGCCCGATCTTTCTTCCCACACTATCTTCTAAAACAGTGACGTTCATATCGAAAAACGCAATTTCATCTCTCACGGGGCGTTTGATCTCGATCTCGACCGATTCGAAACCCGACAGCAGACATGCATCCCGCAGTTCTCCCCAATCCGAAAAAGCCTGTTCAACTGGCTTACCAATTGGTGCCTGGATCCAGCCTGCAATTTTCAATCCCACAGGATTGGCATCCACCAGGCGATCAAAATCATCCAGAACAAATATCCCATCACTTAATCGCTCGATCAACGCATCTCGTGCGATTGGGGCAAGTTTGAACAGGTCATATCGGAAGACTCCCCAACCGATCCCTATCCCCCAAATGGTATATAAAAAGGCATTTATATCAAGATACTCCAAACCTGGAAACAGGTGAAATCCGCTCATGTAAAGAATAAAAACCAGCAGCGGAAGCAGGGTGCTAACAACGACCAGGCTGGCTTGTTTTCGATAAAGTGGCGATGTATGCTGGCGGGCTCTCCAGAGCAGGATAACTCCCAGGCTAACGGGAATACCAGAGTAAAGCGCAAACGGGTAAATTGGGCCGCGGGAAAACCCCAACAACGGTATAAAGCCACTGGCATCGATCCAAGTACTTCTGTATACCAGATGGAAAATGTTATCAGACAATTTTGCCCAAAGCAAAAAAGTGGGAAACAAGAACAGCAAAATAATGTTTCCACGTGTCAACCATTTTTCCCGACCGATATATTGCAGCACAAACAATAAGAACAAAGTAGGAAATGAAAAGATGCCCAGATATCCCACATTACTCCAGAAGAGCATGCTGGGCAAATCCAAACTGGACAATTCCAAACTATATGCCAAAACATAAACCGTTATCGCAGACATAAAAACAGAAAACATTTGCGACCCACGAGTTGATCGGTTACGCCAGGCATAAATGGCACCAGTGGCCAAAATGATACCGCACAAAAAAACAAATATGGCCAAAGAATTTAGTTGCATTGGTGATAACCAGCTAATGAAACTTTCTCAGCAATTGGAATAAATAACACGAATAATATAATGGCTTTCATTTTCTGGTTACGTCTTTCCAGGTTACGATATAGAACGCCAAAATTTTCCCGCAGGTGTTTTTGCGCGAATAAACTACAAAAAAAATACTTACCCTGGCCAGTATTCACAGAATTCTACTCACTCATCACTGATGTTATTATTAATATCGCCTGAAAACAAAAAAACTAAATACCCTCCCAAAAACATACACAATATGTATGTAATCAAACTGAAAATATATTTTCATAAACAGATACCACAAAATACGAATAAACTCATTACCAGCACAAGGAACCAACAAATTTGTTTGTTATAGACCGGTACTAAAAAACGCGCTGCGCCCATCAACATGCTTTAAAAACAAGTACGATCATGAGATACTTTCCCGAATACCTCCCTTCAGTCCATTATCTCTTGTATAATTAGCGTATGATTGAATTAAGTATTCCGGGGCGCGGTGAACTAAGGATTGAGCATCTCGTTATGGATGTGAACGGGACATTGGCAGTGGATGGTATACTGATAGAAGGTGTTGCAAAGCGCATCGGGGCTCTCCGCGATCGATTGACCATACACCTATTGACTGCCGATACCCATGGTGGACAGGCAGCAATTGATCAGCTACTGAACCTGAAAGCTGTACGTATCCAGCCAGGCAATGAAGTCAAACAAAAAACTGAGTACGTCCTGCAACTGGGTGCATCGTTTGTAGCGGCGATTGGTCAGGGCGCAAATGACGCCGGAATGTTACAGGCTGCTGCACTGGGTATCTGTGTCATGTCTGCGGAAGGCCTGGCAGTAGAGAGTCTCAATTCTGCCGACCTACTGATGCCTGATATCCTGCACGCCTTAGATTCCTTCAACAAACCACTGAGATTGATTGCGAGTTTGCGCAAATGAGTATTTCAGACGACGATACGCCTTTTCCTGGATCCCGGCCACCGGCCGAATATCCTGAGAATGAACAACCTGCTCAGCCTCAGGAAGAAGAAGCGCTTGACCCGCATGCTCTTTCCGAAGATGCCTCTACGCACCTGCCTTCACCTGAAGAAACGACGGCTGAGTTTGATTTTCCACGTCTGGACAACGATGTCGCTGCTTTTCGCCGAGAGTTGGACGCCAGAAAGATTTCACTTACTGAGCACCATCCCGAAGATGAAGCTACCTTTGAGATCAAACAACCACTTCGCCGTCGTCGCCGGTCAGCGCGCATAACCGATCGTCTCAATGCGAGTGATTTGGGTGAGCAATTAGCATCAATCATCCAACGATCTTCCCCAACGATTGATTTTTTTGTTTATTCGCTTGTATGCGGGTGCATACTTGGCGCAGGCTATATTCTGGATGCGCCTGCTATTTTGGTTATGGGCATTCTGGCAGCACCACTACTCGGACCATGGGTAGGAACAGCTTTATCCGCCGCAACTGGCGAAATCCACCTATTCAGGCAAACTTTCGGTGGCATGCTGACTGGTACGGCAATGGTATTCTTTGTTGGTATTCTGGCGGGATATTTATCGCGTATCTTTCAGCCGCTGACATCAACACAAGCTTTACACCATGCCCATTTATGGTGGCCAGACCTGCTCATGTTGGTGATTGGCACCGTAATAATGACCATCACCTTTATTCAGACCGACGATAAGCCGACCATAGCAAGCTTGATGATAGCTTATGAAATATTTCTACCCATCAGCGCAGCCGGATTTGGGTTGAGCTCAAATATCAGGGGATTGTGGCCAGAAGCAGGGTTGGTATTCTTGATCCACCTGGCGCTATCACTCATGATTAGCCTGGTTATTTTCTTTTACATGGGTTTCCATCCATTGGAAGCCAACGGGTATGCGCTAACCATTGGGCTCGCATTGGTTGGACTTGTGGTTCTAGGCGGGTTTGCCGGGTTTGGCAACCTGATCAATATCCGTGGCGACCAAGCTTATGCAACTTCCATCCCGACTGTTGTCCCATCCAACCCGACTGTCCCATCCAACCCCCTCGCGCCAGCCACAACCAGGCCCAATCCAACGCTCCTCCCAACCATGGAAAAGCTGGCTACACCTACCGCCCGCCCTTCTATTAAGCCATCTTCCACGCCGCCAGCCTTGACATCCACGCTTGATGTCACGCCGATCCCCACACTTTTGCCTACGCCAGTCTACGGGCGAGTACAATCCGAATCAGGCGGTGTGATGGTGCGCTACAAACCGGGAGGAATATCAATCACAACGGTTCAGAATGGGTATATGGCTGAAATCCTTACCGATACCCCCGTAATTATTGATGGAGCTACCTGGGTACATGTGATCATCAAAACATCGACCCGCGATATCGACGGCTGGGTTCTCCGAGACCGGATTGAGACAGCCACCCCATCTTTTGCACCGTAGCACAATTTTCGCTGTAAACATCCCCTGAGTGCGAAATTTTGACTTCCGCATATCTTTTTTGTATGGAGAACCTGTATGCCTATTCATTTTGGCACTGACGGCTGGCGCGCCGTTATTTCAGACACATTTACGTTTAGTAATTTACGCATGGTGGCACAAGCTATCGCAGATGCTGCTGCATCCGAATACTGGGATACCAGTTCGAGCCCAAACGTTAATTTGAGAAAATTCGTGGTTGGGTTTGACACTCGCTTTCTCTCAGACCGATATGCCGCAGAGGTGGCTCGCGTGCTGGCCGCCAACGGTTTTAGCGTTTTACTCGCCCAATCTGACGCACCCACACCGGCCATTTCCTATGCAGTAAAACACCACCAGGCTGCCGGTGGTGTGATGATTACCGCTTCTCACAATGCACCCCGCTATAACGGAGTGAAACTAAAAGCGGCATATGGTGGCTCTGCTCTGCCAGAACAGTGCAGGCGCGTGGAAGTATATATCAACGATAACGAGGAGCAGTCGCGCGGCCCGAATCTGATGGATTACAACCAGGCAAAACAGGCCGGGCTGATCCAAAAATTTAACCCGCTACCTTCCTATTTTGACCACTTACGCACACTAATTAATACAGACGCAATCGCCGAAAATCCTCAACGCTTCGTGATTGACTCAATGTATGGGTCTGGTCGTGGGGCCATTCGTTCATTCTTACAGGGCACGGGCTGCGAGATCACCGAAGTACGCGGCGAAATGAATCCGGGCTTTGGAGGGGTACACCCTGAACCAATCGCCAAAAACCTTGGTGCGTTGACCGGAGCGCTGGGTGCCGGGTTGGGATCCTTTGGTCTGGCTACCGATGGTGATGCCGACCGGATTGGCGCAATGGATGAGCGCGGCCAATTTGTGGACCCACACAGGATCATGGCGCTGGCTTTACGCCACCTGGTTGAAGTCCGCGGATGGCAAGGAGCCGTGGTGCGCACAGTTTCAACCACGCGCATGATTGACCGGTTGGCAAAGCGCTACGGGTTAAAAGTATACGAGACACCAGTAGGATTTAATCACATCGCTGATTATATGATGACCGAGGATGTGCTAATTGGTGGCGAAGAGTCAGGCGGCATCTCTTTTAAAGGCCATATTCCCGAAGGTGACGGCCCGATCATGGGTCTGCTACTGGTTGAAATTATCGCCCAGGCAAGAAAAACTCTCGGTGAATTAACATCGGAATTGCTGGCAGACGTTGGGCCGGCTTTTTACGAACGCGCCGACTTGCGGTTAGGCCGGCCAGTGGCAAAACAGGAAATGACAGAAATGCTATTAAAGAATGCGCCGGCAGAGATCGGCGGCATAAAATTGGCCGAGATTTCAAGTCTGGATGGCGTGAAATACATCCTGGCGGACGATTCATGGCTGCTAATCCGACCATCAGGTACCGAGCCTGTCTTGCGTGTTTACGCTGAAGGTCGCTCGATGCAATTAGTGAAAGAACTCTTGGGATTTGGTCAAAAGGTGGCTGGAAACGTAGTCTAGCTGACCTGGCCTTGAAAAACATTTTAATAAAGCAAAATGCCCGGGCGACTAAACCGCCCGGGCATTTTTGAATAAAATATATCAACGTGCCTGTGGGCCCTGGCGTAGACGACGAGCCAACATGATCACCGCAATAACAAGAATGGCAACAATAAAAAGACCAGGCAGACCAACTTCATCAGCAAAACCAGTACGAGCAAGTTGGTTTACGCCTGGAGTACCTGGCGTGCCTGGAGTACCTGGCGTACCAGTTGTAACAGAACTCGCACCGGCAGCAGTCGCCTGCGAAACAGCCAACTGCGTTTGCAAAGCTGAAACGGTGGCGGTTGCCGGGTCACTTGTGGGCGAAGAAACAGCCGACGGCCGGGCAAAAACAACAACAAGTGTTTCAGTAGGCTCGGGAACGGCAGTTTCTGTGGGCAGCAGTGTGGGGGTAAATAAGGCCGCTTCCTGCGTTTGCTGCTGTACCATAGCAACCTGGGTATTTGCCGCCGCATTGGCATTGGATGTGGCCTGTGCACTGGCTTTTTGACCCGGCATAATAAGCAGAGCGTAAACAGCCATGCATACCAGCGAAAGTAAAACAATGCCGCCAAGTACAACAGCTGCGATCAAAAAGGTGCGATTGTTACCTTCACCACCTTCTGGCTTTTCTGGCTCGGGTGATTCTGGGTCTGGAGCTCCTGCATCAGATTGAGGTTGGTCATCGTCAAAAATAAATGTGTTCGCCATGATTCTTTTCTCCTCACGTGGGTGAATATATTTTACCCTAGCACTTCCAAATTGGTTAGTGGAACAAGAATTTTCTCGCCACCATCCAGCGTTACTTCAGCTGTTTTTACTCTCAAGCCATTGACTAAACTGGTCTGGCTTGGGCTTACTCGTGTCAACGTACCTGTTTGTGATGGGCCAGTTAAAGATATAACACGGATAATCTGTCCCGGGTTAAATGTATCTACATCGCGAGGTTCAGGTGGGTCTTGCGAAACAGGTAATGAAATAAAAATTTCAGGCCGGTCGCCACTCAAGCGATCGTAAGATGCGGCATTGAGATTAATCACTCGCCTGATATTGGTGCTCAAAAGCTTGTATGCAATGGGGTTGATCGGCCGGCGTCCGAAGCCTTCCAATAGCATAACCGGATAAGCTAGTTGAGAAACCAGGGGAATAAGTTCGGGGGCCATACTGGAAAGGATTAGACCGCGCACGGGTAAATCAGCTGCGATTTTAAAGATGGTGGAATTCTCAACATAACCACCCAGGATAATGGCACTGCGAACAGAAACATCCAGACGAGTGGTATCAAAAGCTTCATCAGGACGGTCCATGGCACTCATCATCACGCCAGTATCAAGCAACCCATTTCCCCATAAGCCCTGGATGAGACTGCCAGTAGCACGGATGGTGACGCCACGATCAGGAATGATATCTGTGACCACGCCTTGCATACCCGCCAGCAGTTCAATGGGTGAACCGCCTACTTCAAGCACAAGTTTGCCCCCGCCAATTACAACCACACGCCCATCCATGGGAGCTATAACTTCGCGAGCAAATAATCCATTTGTTTCGGCGATGACTTCATTTTGGTTGATTTTCTGGCCTCTTTTTAGTTTAATCAAAGAGGCGGCTCGCCGGGAAGAAACCCCAAGTTCACGAGCTACATTCAAGATCAAGTGTCTGCGGCCAAAAATAGCTTCGGCTACAATATCAGCCGGATCTACTTTTTGACCAACCTTGACGAGAATGCGCCCATCGCAAGGCAGGATGCGCTTGCGAACAACGGTTGTAAGAGGCAAGATGTGAGTGAAGGATGCCAGCATTTCAATCTCCCATTATGGCGCGCCATTTTTTCGCCAAATCGCGGCGCTCACCGGGATCGGCTGGCAGGCGTAATGGACGCCCACGCGCATCGATGACAACACCGATGGATGATCCAATTACTTCAACTTCGCCTGCACGTCCTGGGCCAAGCCCAACATCGGTGCGCTTAAGCGGTCGAAGCTGTAACCGTGCTGTCTGACGATTCTCGAGAGGCAAAACTTGCAAACTACCCATTACGATTTCACTGGTTTTCTCAGTGCCGTCATCGTAAATCAGCTTGGCGTGCACAATCGGCGTGCCATACTCTACATCACTGATCGGAGAAACGACTGTGGCCAGATATGATAATACGCCAGAATCAATCACCTGGACTGGCAGGATCGAGTTCACTTCGGCTATTGTTCCAAGCATGGCGAGCAAGTTATTTTGATCGAGCGCAATGGTCGTAATTCCTGCAGGTTGCAAACCGTCAAGCAATATGAGTAATTTTTGACCTGGGTTAGCCGCGCCATTAATGGCCGCCCCACCCGCGATGATTGGCTCAAAGGAAGGCAATAGCCCGTTGCGGAGGCGCAAACGCCCTGGAAGCCGTTGAAGCATCCAATTGGTAGCCAGCACTAGATTTTGGCGCAGAATAGCCTGCTCAATGATCAGTTCATCTTTTGTGGCGGGAATTGCAGTCGGGAATAGCGATTTTTGGTAAATGTAATTCCGCACAGTTTCAGCAGAAAGATCTACCGGCAGCCAACGAACAATATCATCCAAAGTTGTGTATTGCAGCAAAGCAGATAGCGGTTCTCCCAATCCAAGCTGGGGGAAAACGTTTAGATGCAGATCGCCGCCGAATGAAGCCCCGATCGATATAGCCGAAGCACCGATATCAAAGCTTAACACACCTTTGCCCGATCCAAAATAGCCAGCCAGAAAACGAACCATGCGGCCTTGGGCGTAAGATGACGAGACGAGTGTGCCGCCCGATAGTGTGCGAATTTCATCCAATTCAGGCATTTGTTGCTGGCGGATGTTAATCACCATGTTAGATAATTGGTGTTGGGCTGGGACGAGATCTTCCACATCCAATGTAGGACGAATATTCGGGCTCACATAAATACTGGATGCAATATTATCAAGCGAAACCTGTACGTCCCTAGCCAATTCTGTATTCCCCGCAAAAAGCACTGCGGGACGTTTCGCCTCAGGTAATAAATAAATCCCCAGGCCAATAATCTCCAGCAATTTCTGAATTGAAGAAGTCGCACCACCATTCACCCCTCCTGCAATCAAGACAAGCTCAGGGCTATAACGAACAATAGCATCCACTTGTTCATCAGCACGGCGGGGATCATTAAGCTGCAGACTATCGACAACATGCGTATATGTTGTTCGAGCCAACTTTTCGATGGATTTAAGAGAAACATCCGGGAGCAAACCAACGATGATTGTCTTGATAACCGGGCCTACGGAGATGGATGTCACCATGCTGTCCACTCCCACGCCATCTGGCTGGGATGGAATGATGAGGTGGCCGTCGTCATCCATCAAAGACTTACCAATCATCGCCTGAAGGTTTTCAATGGCAAGTTGCACGCCAATCATGGCGTTACGAACCGGTGCATTGGATGTGGTCGGTGACTGACCAATGCCGATAAACCGATAACCGCCTTCAATTACATCAAAAAATGCGGCGCGTGTATTGACTGCGCCGATGTCGATTGCCAGCAATGAGTTACCTTCAATAGGAGATGTAGGCATAAGAGATCAATAGATGAATTTTGATAAAATTGAATCGAAAAATAACACCAACGACTGGACTCGATCTACCAGGGCAGTAAGCGCTGCCGCCAATACTCCTGCAAAAACAGCACCCAGGGTAATGGCAATAAAAATCTGGCCCAGAATGGCAATGAAGTTTATTAACCAACCACGCTTCCCCGTGGTTTTACTTTTGCCAACCAATGTAAACTGGAAATAAGCGAGCGTTACAATCGTTCCTACCAGTATCAAGACACCGGTCAAGAAGTTGCCAACAACATTCCCTTGAATCAAACTGGGGCGCAGATCAAACATCCCAGTTACAGCAAGCACTTGTGGAAAAAGCGTGCCCAGCACAGCGCCAGCAACTGCTGAAGCCGTACCTATACCTGCAAGAAGAGCCACGACCGGACGGCCCAGCCACTCAAAGCGAGTGGAAGATTTACCCAAAAGTAGCAAACTCATTATAAGGGGAAAAACCAGAAGCGCACGTTCCACCAGCGTTCCGCTGACCAACGGCAAAAACAACTTATTCACAATCACCTGACGAAAAATGACGACTGAAATATATCCAGCCGAAACGCCCACAAAAGCATGGACGGCCAGCCGAAAGGCTGGATTATCGCCTACAATATAGCTCAATATAAGCACTGTGAACAGAAAGCTGAGAAGACTTGTAACAAAATCGATAGGGATGGCACCTAACATTTAGGCCTCTTCCTGTTCCATCGAAGCACGGCGGGCGCGCAAACCAGCAATCAGGCTCCACACTCCACCGATGACTAAAGATAATTCTGCTACCAGCATGCCTGCTCCGAAAGAGTCCCAATAGATACGCGCCTGACCGAATTTTCCTCGCGCACCTTCATAAAGCATTCCGCCTTCCAATCCAACCAACAAACCATCTAATTGATTTGAGCTTACATAAGGTTGAATCATCGGTTCTGCCTGTGAGCTGACAATCATCAGCATGGGTTTTGACCCCAGTGCTGGTCCAGCCTGTTCAACCCACAAACGGCCAGTATCCGGATTATCTGTCAACACGATGAGCGTAGCAAAGCTAGATAAGCGTGGTTCCGAATTGACATTCACATCCTTTAAGGCCGGCAGATCCCACAAATTACCTAAAAGCACATCCTTACCGAGAGTAGCCCCAGGTCTTTCAGCAAAGGCCCTGATACTGGCAGAGCCACCAGGCAAATAGCCCAGGTTGATATACTGAATACCAGGCTCATATTTATAAATACTGGAAAATTTCTGCAATAAACGATCAGCCATTAAATCGCCAAATGGTGTGGTTGAGATAAAGGTCAGCCGTGTCTTCTTGCTCATCAAGTGCTCAAGGACTGGTCCGGCAGCGCTTTCCAGCTCGCCGGCGAAACCCAGCTGGTAATCCATAACCAATAACACTGGGGCACCATCAGGCAAAGCTGTTATGACCTTGAGGAACGAGCCAACCGGGCTCGCTTCCACGGGCATCACAGGAGCAGGGAATATTTTCGTACCCAATGCAGCAATTATCAAGATCACCAACAGCAAAACCGCCGCAATGAGCCAACGTATGGGCCGAGCCAAAGACGTTCCTTCGCGTTTCGAAAGCACTCTAGGCGTATTTTCAGAATGTAACAGATTCTCGAGCAATGCAGATTGGGTCTGTTGAGTCTCGTTTGTAATCAGCTGTGTCGAATAAGCTTTCGGTTTATGCAACTCAACCAGGCCCGGTTGAGTTGGCAGTACACTGCGCAACCCCGCCAACGGTCCTTGATGTTCAATTTCCTGTTCATCTCCATCAAAGCTGGACCCCTGCATAACAGATTCCATTGGGCGCATTGCCTGTACCCAGGATGGTAATTCCCCAAGGCGCAGATCAGGCGATGTTTGAATAAGATCATCTGGCGCGGCATCTTGGGGTACTTCAGCATGTGCCAACCCTGAAAGCCAGTCAGGAGCATCCATAGAGAGAATAGAATCGATATTCTGTTCCGCACTCCCACCAGGCATCAAGTGATCCACTTCTGATATAAGCGCAGTTCCCGCATTCTCGGGCGATTCAGCCACAGACAGCGCATCCAGAACAGGTTTGTCTTCCACCGGCAAAACCTGCCCAGCGCCGAGATTCCAATCCGCCGAACCGTTCCCGGAACCTGGCTCATCAAATTCGCCCAACGTACCGGGAGAAAATGGTTTTACATTTTGTTGCGGACTTCCATCCGAATTTGGATTGACAGACTCTTTGGTCGAAACGGGTAGACTGGCAGTCGCATCAACATCCGGGTTTGAACCCTGCAAGATGGACAGCCAATCCGAGGCACCTTCAAATGCGGGCACAATGGGCGCATTTGAAATGTTCGGCGGCCCTGATGAAGCCTGGTCTGAACTTTGCAGGCTCGAGAGCCAATCAGACAAATCGCCCGCAGGGAGCGCAGCCGAAGTTTCGTGCACTAATGGCAGGCTGGCGGACCCGGAGGCTGGCTGGTCTGAACCTTGCAGACTGGCAAGCCAATCTGGCATATCGCTTGCTGGGAGCTCGGCCGATGTTTCTGGCACTGATGGCAGGCTGGCAGCCCCAGAGGCCGGCTGGGCTGAACCTTGCAAGCTGGCAAGCCAATCTGGCAAATCGCCTGCAGGAAGCGCAGCTGAGGTTTCTGGCACTGATGGCAAGCTGGCGGACCCAGAGGCTGGCTGGTCTGAACCTTGCAAGCTGGCAAGCCAATCTGGCATATCGCCTGCTGGGAGCGCGGCCGAAGTTTCTGGCACTGATGGCAAGCTGGCGGGCCCAGAGGCTGGCTGGTCTGAACTTTGCAGACTGGCAAGCCAATCTGGCATGCCACCTGCCTGAGGTGCGGCCGAGGTTTCTGGCATTGATGGCGGGCTGGCGGGCCCAGAGGCTGGCTGGTCTGAACCTTGCAGACTGGCAAGCCAATCTGGCATGCCACCTACCTGAGGTGCGGCCGAAGTTTCTGGCACTGATGGCAGGCGGGCGGGCCCTGAGGCAGGCTGGTCTGAACCTTGCAGACTGGCAAGCCAATCTGGCATGTCTGGCGAAGCAGCATATTCGGCCGATAACGCCTGATCAGCAAATGGAGCAGGTTCTTCAGCAATAAAATCGCCACCCAAACTCGATAACCAGTCGGGGCTTTCGGGTGTCGAAGATGGCTTTCTTGAATCTGGTTTTGCTTCGGGTTGGGCTGGGCCACCCGTTAGCGCCGCCAGCCAATCTGGCAAATCTGCATAAATGGATGGGTCTCGGTCTGCTTCCATAGCCGGCTGCCCATCTTGGGCACCTGAGCCACCCAGTTGATCGTGTAAATTAAGCGCATTGAGCCAATCCGGAGCCGGCTCCGTGGCTTGAAAAACAGCATCTGGTACATTTTCAGGTTTAATATCAGCTGATATTCCAGACTCAGGCTCTGGTTCCGGGGGTAGCTCAGGTTCTAGTGGAGCTGTAGTCGGCAAACTTGCTTGTAGGTTTTTCAACCAACCTGATTTTTCATCTTCTTCCGCATCCCCCAGTTGAGTTAGCCCAGCCAAAAAATCCATTGGGGAATCAGAAGCTGGATTGTTGGTTGGCAAGTTGTCCAATGGAATAGCAGAGCTCCGACCAGATCCAGATTTCTCAGGTTCTGGCAAGTTGCCATCTTGTTGAGCTGCCTTACGAGCGTCTCTTAACCAACCCGGCAGGGTACGCTCCAAATCAGAAGTTTTCCGTTTTTCAGGTACGTCTCCGGGCCGGATAGGCGGAAGTGGTTCAGTAGCGTTCTTCATCAGCACTGCACCGCAATACTGACAGTTTTCCATCAACCCTGCATTTGACTTTCCACAAATCGGGCAAATTGAATCACTCATTATTTACCCCCATAAGGCCGGTCAACACCCAGGATAATACGCAGACCAGTTGTAAGCGTCCCTAGTGCAACTCCAATCAAAATGCCACGCGCACCGCCCGTAACAAGGGTGCTGGAGACAAAGGAACGCACCCAATCACTGATGATCGGCAATTGTCCAATAAATGGTAATGGCGCGATACCAAGCAAAATAAGGAGCGCAGTCGACAGGAATAGGATCGATACAAGGCCAGGGCGGACCCGTAAGGTTCGCAGACTGGCATAGATCAAGGTAACAGCCAAGACAGCCATCAGGCTAATTTCAGCCGGAACCAGGATACCGTTCAGCAACACAGCCTGAAGCGGAAACAAAAACGGAGTCAGGCTGACCAATGCAGTTAACAACAAAAAAAACAGCAAGACCAGGCTGTTGATGAAACCAGGCTTCCGCTCTTTGATTTTTTGGAGATGAACCAAGAAAAGATTCAAGATACCGATCAACAAAGCCACTCCAGCCAGAATGAGTGCCCATTGTAGCAATATAAAGCGAAAACCACTGACAACCGGGGAATCGATAAAATAGCCAAGCAGGACAACGATGCCAGCACTGATGGCAATAATGGCATTGGATGCAGCAAAGACACGTTTCAAAGTACACCTAACAATTTCATTCCAGCTCCGGCTAACAGGGCAAGTATAACCAGCCAGCGAAGTATGTCTTGCAGTAGCAAGCTGGCTGTATGGAAAGGACCTGCCTGGATATATGCCCCCGCAGCAAACAATTCTTCGCCAATCAATACATCCGATGATGATGAAGCGAATAAGACTGCCTGCGCAGTCAGACCTTCGCTGGCGGCAATGACCGTGGCATGTTGCCTGTCTGCCGCATCTGTCAACAATCCCACTTCCGGACCAAAACTACCAAACAAGACATTGGTTGAGATTTTCTCATTTCGGATGACAGACATGACACCCGCCGCATATGAAAAAGGTGTAAAACCTGTCAGCCGTGCATTGTTCATGTCAAAAGGCTGCTCGACTACCACCGCATCATGTGCTTCACGCATAGTATCCTGCGCCAACAGATTGAGTAAACCACTTCCAGTGGTTACAATAGGCGGAAGATCTCCAAGTGAAGTAAATTCACCCAAACGGCGCAGAAGCACCAAACCGGTCAGAGCAGAAGCACCATCAGCAGCCAGCATGCTGGCATTTCCAAGCGAAAAATGAAGACGAGTCCCATCTTCCACCACCAGCCGTGCGGCACGCTGAATATGGGTATAAGCGCGAATATTTCGAAAAGAAAAGTGGAAGCGTCTATCAAGGATGGCAAAAAACACCATGATCATGGTGGCCAACAAAACTAGACCCAACCCGGCCAGACCTGTGGGATTCACTACATTTTTCCTTTCAGCAGGGTCACAAAAGCCCTGGCTTCATCTTCCTGCTCAAGTAAAAAAGCCAGCGCGCGCATTCCATTGCTGGCTGACGAATGAACAAATGGTTGGCAAATGTAAAGCGCCTGCGCCCCCAGAATACTCAATGGTCCGGCAGCATCCAACACCCAGGCAGCCAATTCTACCAGACCCTGCCTGCGCAAAATATCCATCCAATTTGCCCAATACGCGCGCGATGTGTACATAATATATTAAAGTATAGCATAAATTTAGAACAGGTGTCACAAAAACAATTCGGCGCGACAATTCTACTAAAACGGATAGCACAACCTTCAGAATTGCGTTTTATCGTGATTGAATTGCACCCGGTATTCAAACCATTGTTTGTAGATTTCGTCCGCGCACAGACCGAATTTAGCTGGCTGACTGTTATGAAAATTTATAATTTAAGTTGAGAACCAGACATCAGCATGAGAATACTTCAATAGTATAATCAAATTCCGGATACATATCTTTGACAAAACAGCCAGAAAATAGGCTAGTTTCAGAACTATCATTTATTATCACTTTTTTTATACACCGGGCACGCGACCCGCTTTGGAGGCAAAATGACCGAGAGAAAAATTCGTGTACTGGTTGCCAAACCCGGACTGGATGGGCATGACCGGGGTGCAAAAGTTGTGGCTCGTGCGCTGCGCGATGCCGGGATGGAAGTGATTTACACAGGACTGCGCCAAACACCCGAAATGATCGCTGAAGCTGCTCTGCAAGAAGATGTAGATGTCGTTGGTCTTTCCATTTTATCGGGCGCACATATGGCACTGGCTCCACGCATTCTGGATCTGCTAAAAAATAACGGACAGACGCATGTGAAGGTTTTTATTGGAGGCATTATTCCTGATGAAGACGCACCGCGTTTGAAAGAACTGGGTGTCACCGGCGTATACGGTCCGGGTGCATCCACAGAACTGATCGTTACCGATATTCGTAATGCCATTTCGGATTAAATGCTGAAGGTTTATATAACTTCCCAAGAGTTTGTTCTTAATAAGAAAGTGAAAAACCAGAAGTAATCACTATGTCCAATCTGGCTGAATCTGTGCTCTCTGGAGACCGTCTTTCACTCGCCCGTTTGTTAACTCGCGTAGAAAACGACACCATCGATGGACGGGAAGCCCTCGACATACTCTTTGCGCACACCGGCAATGCGCACCTGATCGGTGTAACAGGTGCTCCAGGCACGGGAAAATCATCCCTTGTAAACCAAATCGCGCTTGCCTACCGAAAACTGGCTAAAAGGGTGGCAATCGTTGCAATCGATCCATCCAGTCCTTTTACTGGAGGGGCTGTTTTGGGCGACCGGGTACGAATGCGTGACCTTGCCGGCGACCAGGGTGTCTTTATCCGCTCAATGGCTTCACGTGGTTCCCTGGGTGGCCTGGCACAGGCTACAGTTGGTTTGGTCCAGGTATTCGATGCAGCGGGTTTTGATGTAATCCTGATCGAAACAGTGGGAGCTGGTCAGAGCGAGGTGGATATTGCCAGGCTGGCGCACACCACGCTAGTCGTTGAGGCGCCAGGAATGGGCGACGAAATTCAGGCCATTAAAGCCGGGATTCTGGAAATTGCCGACATCCTGGTTATCAATAAGGCTGACCACTCTGGCGTAGAAAGCACTGAACGTGCCTTAAGATCGATGCTCGATCTGGCCCATCCAGTTCAGAAAGTTTTTCAACACCATGGACAATCCATACCGACCCAGATCAACCTGGATAACCCAGAGCAAATAAATAACAATGCCAGGTTGTGGATTCCTCCAATCCGGCGAACAGTAGCGACAAATGGAACAGGTCTCCCTGAATTGATCAGCGCAATCCAGGATCATGCAGCAACCCTGCACACAAGTGGCGAATGGATCACTCGCGAGATGGCAAGACTTTCGGCAGAGTTTGATCTTTGCGTTCTACAAACGCTGATGGAGCGCTTTCGCAATCGTTTTCCAGAATCAGAGCTCGAACAAGTACTGGATTCGATACAAAAACGCAAATTTTCACCCCGAGAGGCCGCAAATGTGTTATTAAAGGAGAATGAATGATTTATGGAGACAAGGTACGTCTGCGCGCAATTGAACGCGACGATATTCCTCGATTTGTCCACTGGCTTAACGATCCTGAAGTGACCGCCGGTCTTACAATCAATCTGCCCATGTCCAGCTGGGATGAAACCCACTGGTTTGAGAACCTGGCAAATCAGGCCGCAGAAGAACGGCCACTGGCATTGGATGTGCACATTCCTGACAACTCCTGGACGCATATTGGCAACGTTGGCTTGCATCAGATCGAATGGACAAATCGATGTGCCATATTTGGTATCTTTATCGGCGATAAGACTTTTTGGAATAACGGTTATGGCAGCGAAGCTACATTGCTGACACTAAAGCATGGTTTTGAAACCCTAAACCTCAATCGGATTTATCTTCATGTTTTCGAAACCAACCCCCGTGCAATTTACGTCTACGAAAAAATCGGTTTTATACGCGAGGGCAAGTTAAGACAAGCAACTTTCCGGAACGGTTTATATATCGACACACTTATTATGAGTATGTTACGGTCCGAATGGGAAGCAAAAAAATAGTCCACAAGGAAATTATGGCTCATCACATTCATCGCGATAAAGAAGTTTATGGGGGCATAAAATTATATGCTGGAACCGGATCGCCCGACCTGTCACAACATGTGGCGGATTACGTCGGGGCACCACTGTGTGGACGAGATATCATCCAATTCCCCAATGAGAACTTGTTCATCAAGCTACATTCAAGTGTACGTGGACAGGATGTTTATGTAATCCAAACCACATCTGCGCCCGTACACCGAAATTTAATGGAACTGCTTATCCTGATCCAAACTTTAAAATTAGATTCGGCTGCACGTATCACCGCGATCTTACCGTACCTATCCTACGGACGCTCTGATAAGAAGGATCAACCACGCGTACCTATCACAGCCCGCCTCGTAGCCGATATGATTGAAGTCGCTGGGGCAGATCGCTACATGATATTGGATCCACATGCAGGACAGGTACAGGGCTTTTTCTATATCCCTGGCGATGTACTGACCGGATTTCACTTGCTAGCCGATCATCTACGCAAGCTGACTAAAATCATGAAGGATCCGGTGGTTGTGACTGTAGACCTGGGCTTTGCAAAAAAAGGGCGCAATATCGCAGCAGATATTGACGCGCCAATCGCTTTTATTGAGAAACGCCGCGTAGCAAATGACGCGAAAGCCCAGGCGCTCACCGTGATTGGTGACGTTGAAAACCGCGATGTGATCCTGGTGGATGATGAAATTGATACTGGCGGCTCGATTGTGCAGGCGGTAAATCTGGTTAAAGAAAAGGGAGCACGGGATGTATATGTTGTCTGTGTTCATCCAATTTTCTCCGCCAATGCGGTCGAACGACTGGCTGTACTACCAGTCAAGCAGTTCATCACAACCGATACGGTCCCAATCTCACCCGAAAAAATCAACTTAATCAAAGACCGGCTAACGCTGCTCTCAATTGCGCCATTGATCGGCGAGGTCATCTTGCGTGCGCACGAAGGCCGCAGCGTTGGCGAAATGTTCAACGAATAATATATGCCTGAACTTCCGGAAGTCGAAACGATCGCCCGCAGTCTACGCCCAGAACTAACAGGCCGGATAATTGTTTCCGCCCAGGTGTTATGGTTGCGCACCCTGGATGGGATTTCTGCAGATCAGTTCAATCAAAGAATAGCCGGGCAAAAAATCCTGGCGACAGGCAGACGGGCAAAATATCTTGATATACAGCTTACCGATTTCCACCTTTTCATCCATTTACGGATGAGCGGGGACCTGACAATTAAAAACCCTGCTTATCAACCCGAAAAACACGACCGGTTAATTTGGAGGTTATCGGATGACCGGCAGCTGGTTTTTAACGACACACGCAAATTCGGACGCGTTTGGTTAACAGCCCATCCTGATGATGTGATTGGCAACCTTGGCCCTGAACCATTCGACCCAGAATTTACGCCACAAACATTACATAGCCGTCTGATTGAAAGACACAGGCAGATTAAACCACTTCTACTGGACCAAAGCTTCCTGGCCGGCCTGGGCAATATTTATACCGACGAGGCATTACATTTGGCGGGGGTGCATCCATTACGGATTTCAGATACAATATCTATTAACGAGGCTGTAAAGCTTTACGAAGCTATCGTAACCGTCTTACTCGCAGGTATTGAGCATAACGGAGCGAGTATAGATTGGGTCTATCGTGGTGGTAATTTTCAGAATTTCTTCCGTGTTTACAACCGCGAAGGCCAACCGTGTTCGGTCTGTGGCGCGTTAATTCAAAAAATCATTGTTGGACAACGCGGCACCCATTTCTGTCCTATCTGTCAGGAAAAAATAATATGAACCTTGGTTTTGTAGTCACTATTGTTATCGTGGCAGCCATTATTGGTTATTTATTAATTATTGGCAGCCGAATCGTCTTAGCCACGCGTAAAAAAACCGAAGAACCCGTACCTACCGCCGAACCTGTGCTTGTTGAAGCAAAGCGATCCGGCGAACACACGGTGTTAAAGGTTACGATCGATAACGCGCTCAAATGGCATCTTGAGTTGGATGGAGTCCGCTTGGAAAATCCAGGAGTTATTAATCCAGAACAACGCCAAAGATTGATTAGTTCCATCGCGCAAATACGCCCCTGGTTGGATGGCAATACCGCTCCACCAGAATATGCATCAACAACACCGGCACCCACCCCGGAATTGCCCCCCCTGAAATCGCTCCAAACATCGACAGTTGTTTCACATCCGGCCGCCCCAGCGCCGCTCAAGATCGATGCGATGCGTGGGTTCCGCAGCCTGCTAAATAACGAAGTCAAAACCCCAAGCGACAAAAAAGGAACCAGCATTGTGGCGATGATCGACGAAGTTTTGCAAGCCAAACTGCTGGGCACGCCGCTTATGGAAAAATCGATCCGCCTGGAAGAAGGGCCAAACGGTGGGGTAGTTGTATGCGTGGGATCACAACAGTACACTGGGATAGATTCAATTCCTGAGCCCGAGATCCGCGAAGTTATCAAGGCAGCAATAACAGCCTGGGAAAAGAAATAAGCAAAAACGGCGGGGAGATACCCTGCCGTTTTTGCTTTATATCGTCTGAAATGGAAAAACAGAATTCTGCCTTGTCGAGTTGTTTGCAGTGTTTTTTGTAGTGGGCTAGCTATCAGACAAAAGTTATCCTGACAAAAGAAATTTTCGGCTTTTTACGCTATTATGGATGAAATTAACTTTGCGGCTGCTGCAGGTAACGAACGGTTAATATAGGGCATTGACTGGTTTCAGCTACATCGGCAGTAACATTTGGCGTATAGTATTGTCGCAAGCCGCGAGCTGAAAATTGCGAACCCATACAAACCAAGTCGTAATCACCTTGCTTCATTTCTGCCAAAATTTGTTCGACAATTTTTCCATGACGCACAATCACTCTGGCATCCAAACCAGCATCGCGGGCATTTTTTAATCCTTCACGCAAGCTGCGGCCTTGCAAGGTATCCGTATCTGCCAAGTTTTTCCAATTCTCACGGATTTTTCGCGCTTCAGGGTAATCCAAATCAATAGGAGGAACTACTGTCAACAGGGTAACCGATGCACGGTTCATTTGTGCCACTCTCAACCCGAGATGCTCGGCTGTAAATGCATAACCCAGTCCGCCCATACATATCAGCACTCGTTTCAGTGGAACACGCAGAATAGGTACATATAAAATGGGGACAAGAACAGATGACATGAGCCTTCTGAAAGAATTTCCCTCAAGCATCCGGCGGACTTGCGGCCTGCCGAATGGACCAAGGATAAGCAATTTTTCCAGATCATCAACTGCCCCCAATGCTTTCTGCAAATCTATACGACCCGTGATAATCTCCTCTGCCAATCCATTTTCTAACTCCAGAGAATAATCGATGCCAGTTTCCTGGAAAAGAGAAACCGCCCGGCTGAAGATATCTTCCACAGGGTGGTCTGCGTCATCGGGTTCAACAACACCTGTCAAAGTCAGGCTTACCGGCATTTTTTGGGCGATCCAGGCAGCATATTCAATAGCTGGCCAGGTTCCCTGATACCCATTGGTAAAAATCATCAAGTTTGGTTTCATCTAAACAATAAAACTCCTAAGATACCAGCAGAAAAAAGAACCACTGGTGATGGCAGATCAAACCATAGGGCAACAAAGGCGAAAGCGGCAATTGCGAGTGCGCGTCTCCCAATCGATTTACTGGCATCAGAACGAAATATCTGCCAGGATACCAACGCAATCAATACACCCACTGCCGGAGCCATACCCTTAACAAAATTTTCCATCCAGACTTCCCCTTGGAAGCGCTGAAGGGTAGATACAACCGTAAACATGATAATGGTGGGAGGCAGGACAGCTCCAACCAGAGCAGTAATGACACCCGGCATGCCTCCGGCAGCAAAACCGACAAACATGGCCAGTTTGAGCGCTTCGCTGCCGGGAAGAATATTTGAAAGCCCAACAGCCTCAACGAATTGGGCCTCGCTCATGATCGATCCCACAGACTCTTTATACAACAAACCAACCGAGGCCGGACCTGATGTAGTTAAAAGATTGACTTTTAAGAACATCCAGAACAGCCTAAGCCAGACCGTGAATTTTGGAGGCAGCTTCATCGGAAAAGAATCACTCCTGCAATTCCTGCAATAAAGATGACAAGCGGCGCAGGGAACTCAAATAACAATGCGACCAGGCTTGCGCCACCAATCAGGAGCGCCTGCCAGCCCAATCCGCCATTTCCACCCTTGAATACCTTCCAGGCGACAAACAACATCAAGACCGCGACAGCCGGGGTAAGTCCTTCTACAAAACTGGCAACCCAGGATTCGCGTCGAATACGGTGAAGCACAGAAACAACCCCAAACATCAGGATTGTTGGAGGCAGGATCGCGCCAAGCAAGGCCACAATTCCACCGGGAATGCCCGCCAGCGTAAAACCGACAAACATGGCCAACTGAAGCGCATCCGACCCAGGCAGGAGTGTGGAAAAACCAACCGCCTGAATGTACTGTTGTTCAGTTAGGAAATGGCCAACAGCCTCCTTGTACAATAACCCTACAGAAGCCGGACCTGAAGTACTCAACAGGTTGATTTTAAGAAAGGTAAAAAAAAGTAGTAAAAGCTTGTCCACTAACCCTCGCTAGGATGTAAGCGCGCGTCTGGTTGGTCAAGCGGTTTGATAATGTAGAATTCTCCGCGCACAAAACCGCGATCCAGGTAATATTTGCGAGTACCAATGGCGGAGATAACTGCTATTTTTTTATAACCGTGGGCTGCGGCTATTTGCTCAGCCTCGATCAGGAGTTTTGTACCCAGGCCGCTGTGCTGTGCAACCCTTGCCAGGCCAGTTTGTTCCGCGCCGACAGGCAGGGATTGCCCATAGACATGGACTTCCCGGATCAGTGCAGCATTTTCCAGGTCGAGCAAGCCGGTCTCTGGAGATTCGGGCAGAGGCAGACTCAAACGCAGGAAGCCAGCCAGACGATCATCTGATGTTATGAAAGAGAGAAAATGCTCATCGGATGAATCAGTCCGATAAATCAAATCATCCAAGCGCAGACTTGCAGAATCAACACTTGCCCCGCGTACTTCCCGGCAGCGAATGCAACTGCACTGCTTTCCTCTTCTTTTCAACTCGTCATGCACATCCATGCGCAGGCTGGTGCGTTTGTTGCCCTCAACTACGTTGGTGGATGGAATGTCACGGATGATACGGTTAACCCGACAATATTGAGGAATGGTGGGTTTAATATCCGCAATCAAATCAATCAGCTGCTCGGTGGTGTAAGGTTGATATTCGCCACGCTGCCAGACGCTATAAAGCTCAGCGTTCGCGAGCAGTTGGTTGGGGTAAATTTTAATTTCATCGGGACAAAAGCCTTCCCACAAGCGGGAAAAATCAATACGATCGCTGGCTGGTGTGGCGCCATGTAAATTGGGCATCCAGTGCAGGACGACCTTAAAACCGGCTGCTCGTAATAAGCTGACCGCTTTACGAGTCGCATCGACACTGTGACCGCGCTTGTTCATTTCTAGAATCTTATCATCCAGGCTTTGCGCACCCATCTGCACCTTGGTAACCCCCAAATAGCGCAGCCAGGCTAATTCCTTAGGGGTAATCTCATCCGGGCGAGTTTCGATAACCAGCCCAACATTGCGATGTAATGCAGCTTCATTAAGCGCATGGGCGGTAGGCAGATCAACACTCTCTGCCTGGGCAATTTCCGCCGATGCGAGTGATTCACGTGAAACTGGTTTTGAGCTGTTCATGGCATCGAAACAACGTTTGATGAACCATTCCTGGTAATCACGCCGATATGCGCTCCAGGTACCTCCCAGGATTAACAGTTCAATCTTATCGGTTGGATGGCCAAGGGATTCCAACGCAAGGATTCGGGACTGTACCTGTGTAAATGGGTCAAAATTATGTTCGAGCGCGCGCATTGCCCCTGGTTCATCGGGTAAGTATGATTTTGGCATGCGCACATCTGTTGGACAAAAGATACATTTTCCAGGGCAGGGATATGGTTTGGTCAAAACTGTGACCGTGGTAACCCCCGATAAAGTCCGAACGGGCTTCATACGGATCCTTTCCAGCAACTCCTTGTCTGGATCCAGCATCCCTGCAGAAGTCATCTCGATATAAGCCGCCACCAAGGCAGCCTTACTCAACACGCCACCGCCAACCTGGGGGTGGGCACGCAAAGCATCCAGGACACCTTTCCCGTCCCGGACTTCATTCAAGATCAGGTGCGCAAGCACCATTTTCTCAGGTGTAAGAGTGTTATCTTTCTTCCAGCGTTTTTGGCGTTCAGAAATTGTCATCTTTTCCTGTGTTGTTGTTTCAATAGCAAGCTCGTTATTTTCCATTATGCCTATAAGGTTCCATATTTTTCGTACCCAGCCAATTACCCCATGGGGTATTTCATCCGTTGCCCGCCAATCACATGCATATGCAGATGAAAAACTGTCTGCCCACCATGTACACCAGTGTTGACAATGGTGCGATAACCGCCATCCGTTATCCTATCAATTTCAGCCACCTTGCGCGCAGCAGTGAACATGCGTCCCAAAATTTGTTCATCTTCCGTCTCAACATGACTCACAGATTGAATATGCTTGTTGGGCACGATCAGGATATGAGTTGGCGCAACAGGATGGATGTCGCGGAAAGCAGTCACATACTCATCCTGAAAAACAATCGCGGCTGGCGCTTCTCCGGATGCGATTTTGCAAAAAAGGCAGGTAGGATTCATCGAATACCGTAATTTCGAAAAACGAGCAAATAAGTGGATAGCAAAAGCACGAAACACAGATTTTGCTAGAAATCTAAGGCTGCGCAAGCGCGCCGTAAGTTGGCGCACATAGGATATCGTAATATTCCAACTCTGTGGCCTTAATCTTCTCAGCATAAACTGCGGCTTCATCACCGATATTTCGGACCGTATCAAGATGAGCACGGGCATCCGTATTCCAGTAACGTGGCAAAGTTAATAATGGATCGTTAGCCAAGCCTTCAGGGATGTAGCTGGGGCGCATCGGGTCTTCCTGATCGGTTAACGGTATCCAGTTAAACATTAACGGGCCGCGCGGATTGATTGTGAAACCGAGTTTATAGCCAGCCTGGCGGGCCACTTTTACTGATTTCGGCGTAAATCCGCCACCCGCCCAGATGTAGGCCAGCGGGGTCTTATTAAAGTTGGTCTGCATGGCGGCCATCGATCCGTACAACTCACTATGGATGAAATCGTCACTCGAGCCAAGTTCAATGGGCTGGTGCATGACACCATGCGACTGATAATCAACCCAACCTTCGTTCGAGAGCGCCACGTTTTCAGGTAAATAGATCCTACCCGTGTCATCGCCAGCATTTATCCATGCATTCACAACGGGCCAATTCCATTTTTCCCAATATGGACGAAATATTTCGTTAAAATTCTGAGCGGTATGGCGATCGTCCTGCAAAAGCAAGACTGAGCGCTGAGGAATTTTTGCGTTATGATCCAGAAAATCAAATAATTGTTGTGTATTAATGGCAGTGAAGCCCTGATCCTTGAGGTCATTCATCAGCTTCTTAAATTCAGCCACACTCATATCTTGCGGTTTTCCGGGGTCGCCCTTGGAAATACCGTGAATCATGATCGGCATTACCACTGTGCCTGGGGCTGCGTTATTCGGATCCCATTTGGATTTAAGCGTCTGGCAGGTATCCTGAATGTAAGAGTGGGGTGTATCCAGCGGGTTTAACAGAGTGGTAGTGAAGCTATCCGGTAAAGCCGGCGGTGTACGGACGGCTGTCGGTTGGGGTATGGGCGTCGCTGTTGAATCTGCCACGGGCGGGGTGTATTCAGCAGTTTGTGTACCACCAGCCATAATAGTAGCGACAACCTGGGTCAGCGCTGCGTTCATATCAGGCGTTGCCTGTGGCACCGCCGTCGGAGCACAAGCATTAAGAAACAGGCTGCTGATCAGAAAAACAACAGTCAGCCCAAAGGATTGGAAAAGATTTGCTTGAGAAGAAAATTTTCGAGTCATGTGTTTGATTTTAACCGATAAAGCCCAAATTCAATAAGTAGATAGGGGCGTAGCAACGCTACGCCCCTATCTTAGGTTGGTTTGCACCGCAAACAATGTTTCCCGTAACCTTTATTACCGCTATGTTTGCTTATTCGCCTTTGATAAAGGCTTCAGTCATATCACGGCAGATGTTGTCTCTAAATTGTTTGGGAGGGGTCTTGAAGAAATAGGATGAAGGCCCGACAATAGGACCACTCATTCCACGGTCGAGAGCCAACTTTGCACAGCGAACCGCATCGATAATGACACCAGCAGAGTTGGGGCTATCCCAGACTTCCAGCTTGGCCTCCAGGTTAAGAGGCACATCGCCGAAAGTGGTACCTTCCATGCGAATGTAGCACCACTTGCGATCAGTAAGCCACGGTACGTAATCAGATGGACCAACGTGAACGTTATTCGCGCCAATATCGTAGGGGATCATACTGGTGACAGCGCCTGTTTTGGATATTTTTTTGCTTTCCAGGCGCTCACGCTCGAGCATATTCATAAAGTCAGTATTTCCACCAAAGTTAAGTTGGTAGGTTCGGTCAATACGCACGCCTCGATCAACAAACAGGCTGGTCAAGACTCTGTGCAGAATAGTGGCACCAACCTGGCTCTTAATGTCGTCACCCAGGATTGGTAAGCCGGCTTCTCTAAAGCGTTTGCCCCAATATTCTGATGATGCGATAAAAACTGGAATGGCATTAACAAAAGCACAACCTGCTTCAATGATCTGTTCAACATACCACTTGGTGGCCATTTCAGACCCAACCGGTAGGTAGCTGACAACGACATCTGTCTTAGTTTCTTTCAGTAAACCTACAATATCCGCAGTTGGGCCAGGCGCTTTAGTAATAACCTGGGACAGATATTTTCCGAGGCCGTCGTGGGTCATTCCGCGCACCACCGGAGCGTTCATGTTCGGCACATCGGTAAATTTGAAGGTATTGTTTGGTTCGGCAAAGATGGCTTCAGACATGTCTTTGCCAACTTTGGTTACATTGATGTCAATGCCAAGGGTTATTTCGATATCACTGATGTGATAGCCGCCCAGATTAACATGCATCAAGCCCGGAACGGTGGCATCATCGAGGGTATTCTTGTAAAATTCAAGGCCCTGTATGAGTGACGAAGCGCAATTACCCACTCCGATGATGGCTACTCTTACTTTCTTTTGACTCATCGCGTTATTCTCCTTGCCATACGATTGGTTCAATCTCCTGCAAAACATCAGTGTAAGGAAGCCCTAATGTTTTGCAGGGTATATACTGGATTTAAGCCGATAGTATTATTTATATACTATCCGGTCTATAATAAATTGGTGAAATTTCATTTCGGCAAGAATATCTTAACTCTTAAGATTTTCCAAACCTATCCATTTTTCCTGAGTTTAAAAAGGTGACGTCACAAAGCAAGCAATCTCAGACTGTGCCAATTGGTTTCACCTAAACCAATCTGCCCGCCCAAACTTGAGAAAGCATCAAATAATTTGGATGGCCTGATTATAATGGGGTTAATGCTACAATTCTAGTATCTGCAATTTACTGCGACCAGACAGGATACACTTCATCCAGTAGAACTCTTATCCAAGTAGACTGAAAAATACTTAGCTTTGATTATATTGCATGTAGCACAAATTTGGCTCATTTCATAGAACTTCTCACAATGGTTTTAGGAAGTGACGTAAATATTAGCATACGCTCCTCAAAAAACTCTGCGACGCATGCGCAGAGTTTTACCCAGGATGCCATAAAAACACGGAAAACCAGTATAAAGCGGGTAATCCCTTTCACTTGTGTCATTCGCAGGAATCGACGATCAATTCCCAACCAGAAAACAATAGGGTTCTTTTAGGGGTTTTTTTAAACAACCATGGACTATTCTCTCGTCTTTGTCGGACAGCTACGCCGCCAGTACCTGATATCGCCTGAAGGCCGTCCCTTACTGGATGTCCCTGGAGGTAATTTGCTTTATTCTGCTGCCGGCGCAAGACAGTGGGTTGATTCCGTCTACTTGATGGCTCGCACCGGCGAGGATTACCCGCACGATTGGCTAAAGCTTTTCCAGCAAAAAGGTATGGACCCCAGGGGGATTAAAATCTTCCCCGGAACCATCGATTTGCGCACATTTATGGTCTATACCGATTCACAAAACTTCCAACGCAGCAACCCGGTCTCACATTTTGCACGACTGGGGCTGCCTTTCCCCAAAGGCTTGCTCGGTTACCAACCACCACGTACCGAACAGGATAGCCGGATGTACACCAACCCTGATTCTCCCAAGCTATCCGATATACCAGCCGATTATCTCGTTGCAAAAGCAGCCCACCTGGCTCCGTTAGATCTATTAACCCATTCTCAATTCGCACCTGCGTTTCGACATGCTGGGGTATCGATTGTCACAATTGACCCAGGGGCGAGTTATATGAACGCCAACTACTTGGACGATCTACGCTCCTTGTTGCAAGGCGTAACAGCGTTTCTGCCATCCGAGGAAGAAATTCGCAGCCTCTTTTGGGGCCGTACCAATGATTTATGGGAAATGGCTACAATTCTGGGTAGTTTTGGGTGTGAGATTATTGTTATCAAGCGCGGTGGGCGTGGGCAATATATTTACGAACGTGCCACCGGGAAAAAGTGGGAAATTCCAGCCTATCCTTCCCGCCTGGTTGATCCCACAGGCGCAGGCGATGTTTTTTGCGGCGGTTTTTTGGCCGGTTATGCCGCCACGCTCGATCCTCTGCAAGCCGCAATGCAAGGAAATATTTCAGCTTCATTTTCCATTGAAGGTTCTGGAGCCTTCTACTTATTAGATTCAATGCCGGGGCTGGCGCAAGCGCGCCTTCAATCGCTGGCCAACCTTATCCGACAAGTCTAAATGTGGAGTACTGCTTGAAAAATCGACTTCTCGAACTCGCAATTCAAATCCAGCAAGTCCCGGCACCTACAAATGAAGAAACACTGCGCGGCCAATTTATCGCGCAACAACTGCACGCCGAAGGATTTCCCTTAGCCCAGATCCATACTGATACCGCAGGAAATGTACTGGCCTGCTTGCCCGGTAATGGCTCAGGCGCTCCGCTGATTATTTCTGCCCATATGGACACAGTTTTCCCGATGGATACCGTGCTCGATATTCGAAAGGATTCTGGACGAGTTTATGGCCCGGGCATTGGTGATAACTCGCTGGGAGTAGCAGGTCTTTTTGGAGTAATTTGGATGCTGCGCGAGCGCGGTATCCAAATGCCAGGCGATATATGGTTTGCCGCGAATACCGGTGAAGAAGGCCTTGGCGATCTGCGTGGCATGAAAGCCTTAGTGGAGCGCTTTGGTGCCACGCCTAAAACCTATCTGATTCTGGAAGGCATGGCTCTGGGACATATTTATAATAAAGCTGTCGGTGTTCAACGATATAAGATCAGTCTACATACTCAAGGTGGGCATTCGTGGACTGATTACGGCAAACCATCGGCCATTCACGAACTTTCCAGCCTGGTCACTAATATTGCAAACATCAATCCACCGAATAACCCGCATACCACCCTAAATGTTGGCCGCATTAGTGGTGGAACAAGTATAAACACCATCGCTGCTAATGCTTGGATGGAGCTTGATCTACGCTCTGAGGAGCAAGGCAGCCTGGCTCAACTTATCTCTCAAGTGGAAAAACTGGTCGAAACTGTCAGGCAACGAGATGTGTCGGTCGAAATAACTCCGATCGGTCAACGTCCACCTGGTGAGATCAATGCCAACCACCCCATTATCCGTTTAGCTCAAAGCTGCCTGCGGAAAGTGGGCATCGAGCCTGTACTCACAATCGGCTCAACTGATGCCAACATCCCATTAAGCAAAGGTTATCCGGCCCTGGTACTGGGATTGACACGCGGAGGGAGAGCACACACCATCCATGAATTCATCGAAACTGGAGAAATAGACCAGGGGCTGGAACACCTGCATCAATTTGTCAGCCGGCTCTGGGATTGAGAATCCAACGAAACGCATGGGCTTGAAATCGCTGCAGCTTATCACCCCATCTGCAGTACGGAAATTTAGCATTCTCATATCGAACTTGAATTGGGGCTTTATTTCTTCAAGTCAATGATCTCGTAAACTGGGATCGGTTCGCGCTTTCCTTTTACAGTCATTGGCTCCATGGGAAGCACGTTGATGAAATCTTTCACGCGCTCATAAGCCAGTTCGCTAATAACAATCTGGTTCTTCCCGGCATTTTCCTGAAGGCGTTTGGTAGTATTAACACTATCTCCAATGGCGGTATATTCCAGGCGTTTCTCGGTGCCAATTAACCCCAGGATTGCATCACCATAATGAATACCCACACCAAAAGCCAGGTGTGCTTCGGGCGGCAAGACAGCATGCAGTTGGACAATACGTGCGCGCAATTTAAGGGCTGCGCGCACTGCGCGTAAAGTATGATCAGCCTGTGGAAGAGGGGCATTAAACCAGGCCATGACTGCATCACCAAGAAATTTATCGACAGTGCCCTCCTCGTCAAGCACTGCTTCAGCGCCGGCAGCCAGGTACCGGTTCAACACTGAAACCAGCTGTTCTGGTGATTGGTTTTCGCTAAAACTAGTAAATCCGCGAATATCTGCAAACAAAACGGTGATGCCAACTCGTTTACCTCCCAATGCCAGACCGTTCGGGTCAATCTGCTGGATAACCGCCGGGGAAACCATGCGCTCAAACAATTTACGTTGAGCTTCAAGACGTTTACGTTCGGTAAGATCATCCAACACAATAGCAACGCCCTGGGTGATCTGGTCAGCATTTTTAAGCGGAGAAATATTCAAACGCCAGTCAACATCACCACGCAAAGGCAGGTTGTGGCTGATCTCCATATCATTGATGGTCGTATCACGATCGCGAATATTAGCAACTTGAGGCAGAATATTGGCGGCGATGGATGGCAAAACATCTCCCAATCTCCGTCCAATAATCTGGTTTGCAGTTTGCCCAATAATCCCTTCGGCCGCCCGGTTGCACAAGGTAATCTGGTCTTCGATATTTGCAGTGATGACACCGCTGGCAATGGATGCGAAAATATTATCCATCATGTTTTTCAACTCGGTAACTTCTGCCAGGGTGCTGCGCAAAGATTCAAACAGGCGAGCATTATCAATGGCAATGGCAGCCTGGTTAGAGAAAGCTCTCAATAAAACACGTTCAGATTCAGTGAAAATGCCAGCGCGTATTCGGTTATCCGCATAGATGACGCCAATCAGGTCATTCTTAACCTTGAGAGGAACACACAGGATGGATCTTAGATTAAACGCGATGATGCTTTCTTGCCCACCAAAACGTGGATCCTGCTGCGCATTGGTGGTCAGGATAGATTCCCCGGTCTCAATCACACGTTGAATAACCGTACGGCTTACGGAATATTCACTTTCGTTCAAAGACTCCTGTTCCCAATTACGGGCAACGCGTGTCAACATCTGTCCACTTGCATCACGAAGCATCAAAAATCCGCGTTCCGCCTCGGTTAGCTTGATGATGTTGTCCATAACGATACGCAAGACTTCATCGAGGTCGAGAGATGAATTGATAACTTGGCCAATTTCAGTCAAAGCGATCAGGTTCTTACGTTCTTCGGTAAACGCAGCCACTTCCTGGGCAATATGATACAGACGACTTTCCATCTGTGAAAGTTCTTCAAGGGTAGCAGGCGGCAGACTCGTGCGCATCGGTAAGATCAAAGATCGGATATGCCCGGCTGTCTGACTTAGTCCTTTTAATTGTTGATCAACACTAAGGGGAAAACTTTGAACCATATACTACTCTCCAAATAACCAGCGCCGCATAAGCTTATTACCAATAAAGAACCTGAGTCTCCAACCTGCACGGATCGCACTGGTCACACTGGTCACATCCGCAGAATAAGGAGTAAAAAGTGTCTGCTCAAGTGCAGTACTCAAGATATCGATTTCTTCGGATGCCTCCGGAAGCACGTTCTTAAGCAGTAATGCACGTTCCGCCGGAGTAACATACTCCGGTTGGCGTTTATCCAACCACGCCAAAGATTGATTGACTGCATGAAAAGCACGTTCCACCTGGCTTACTTCACTCCAACGCAGCCAACGATCAAGCCAAAGCGGGCTCTTCAGGTTGTAATTTGTATAAATAGTTTTTAGCACACGCGGCACTCTCTGCCAAATTGGAATTCTTCCGACCAAACCGCGGTTTCTAATTCTCCAAATAATAACCGTAAAAGCCATAACGGCAACGCTATAAATTATAACCCACTGCCATTGATCAAGTGTCAGGCTGAGAAAAGTTGACACGGGTATTTGGTCCCCAATTGCAAAGTTATCTTTTTCCTGGTCAAAGCGCGAGTTATTTCTGGAGCCTTCGGCAAATTCAGCATTCGAATTACCAGCCAATCCCAGGGCTAAATCTTCGCCACTCGGACGAATAAGAACAGCCTGGTTTACCGTAGGTTCAAACTGAACCCAACCAATATCCGGAAAGTATACTTCTGGCCAGGCATGCGCGTCCTGGCCACGCACATTATAAATTCCAAGGTCAGCGCTTTCCCCCTGGGCAAAACCCACTACCAGCCGAACCGGAATACCTAGCGAACGTAAAAGCAAGACCTCAGCGCTGGCATAATAATTACAAAAACCGCTTTTCCAATCGAATAAAAACCAGTTCAACGGATCTACACCGGCTGGAGGCGCAGGGATCGTTTCACTATAGGTGATATTCTGGCGCAAGTATTCGGTTACTGCCTCTGCCTTATCGAAGTTGGTCGGCATGCCCTTGGTGATTTGGTTTGCCAGAGATTTAACCTCAACAGACATATTTCCGGGCAACTGCAGGTAGCGATCAGATATCCATGTGGGGTAATTATTTCCGCTGGCCCGAAGTTCTTTTTGTGTCGGGTTTGATAATAGAGCGCGGACCTGATATTGGTCGCCAGTTTGTAAGTTTGGGGTAACACTCCAACTCAAAGGGTCAGTTTCACCGCCAGGCAACCGGCTGGTTTGTACGGAACCCTTGCGGCTAGCCCAAACCGGCAGAGAAGGTGTCACAAGCATAGCGCTCGGACCGGTCTCCCAGGAAAAAACAAACTCTGCAACCGGGGCTGATAAGCCAACGAGTGATGTCAAATTCTTCGCATCTGGCTCAAAAGGAGAATTTTGACTATTAATGGTCTGCCATCTTCCATTCTGGTAAGTATCATATACACGCATCCGCCAGTATAGGCGCGGAAGATTATTTTGTGGCACATGTGCGCTAAAAAGCTGGACTTCACCGCTTCCGGCATTACGCCCCAGGCCCATCACATCACCATATAACTCTTCCACCGAGTTATTGATCCTGCTCGAGTTCAAAGCGGCCAGCATGTCATCCAGACGTTTACGGACACTCTCAAATGGTTGATTAACATTTCGCCAGGCAAGCGCTGCCGCGGGCAAAACGGCGCTCGGGGCGGGCAACATCCAGGCCAACAAGATAATGATAGCAGCCACGCTGACTATGTTTTTATTCAAATCAAATTCCGGGTCGCTTCCAGCAACAATACGCTGCGATACCCAACGGTCGCGTGAATTCAACAAGTTTATGCGTCCGGACAACATCAAAGCCAGGAAAAAGTAAAAAGCCAGACCCCAGATACGGTCAGGCTTGTAACCGTCATAGTATTGAATTATCAAAATCGGCAGGGTGGATGGTAACAACACTTGAAAAATTGCCCGATCACGAATCAACTTGTAACCGCTATAGATACCAACGCCCCAAAACAAGATGGACATTAGCGATACAAAAAAAATATGGTCCCCAATGGCTTTACCACTTATTAAAAAGAGGAGCGACGCCAATAATCTACCCCCCAGGCTTGCCAATTGCCCGAGAGCCGTTTTTTCGCCTGTGATGATTCTGCTTAATTGCAACGGGACACTGAAGATTGTATAAAAACCCACTAACCAGCGTAAAGCAGGCGGTTTGAATCTACTCAACCCCAATGCTAGACCAAGTATGGTACCTAATACAGCGAGTGATTCCACATAGCCTAGGTCTGGGGTCCAATTTGTTGTATCCAGGCGCACTGCCACTGTGAAAACAGCAGAAATTAATAAGGCTGCTGACGGCCAATCCCAGCGAGAATACCAATAAGGTTTCATTGCATTGAGTGTACAATAATAGTATTCGACTCGTCAAATGACATTTATTGCTTAAGGTCTGCTCGTTCAGCCAAATGAAGACTTGGCAACGGAGGTTTAGATGGAATTTATCTGGAATTATGGAATTAACTTTATCGTCTGGTTTCAAGGGTTGGGCAGCTGGCTGATCACACCCATGAAATTTTTCTCATTTCTTGGCTCTGAAGAATTCTTTTTATTGATTCTGCCAATCCTATATTGGTGCGTGGATGCCAACCTGGGACTACGGATGGGAATCATTATTTTATTTTCTGGTGGCATAAACGAAATTCTCAAACTGAGTTTACATGGACCACGCCCATACTGGTTCAGCACGCTGGTGAAAGCCTACGCAGCTGAAACATCTTTCGGGGTCCCTTCCGGGCACGCACAGATTGCAGCAAGTATGTGGGGTATGGCTGCCGTAATGATTAAGCGTCCGTGGGCTTCGATATTAGCAGTTTTTATTATTCTAATGATCGGTCTTTCGCGGTTATACCTGGGTGTACATTTTCCACACGATGTCTTGTTGGGTTGGGCTATCGGAACACTGATATTATGGGTATTTGTAAAATGGTGGGATGCTGTTAGCGCTTGGGCAAAAAAGAAATCACTAGGACAGCAGGTTGGTCTGGCTTTCGCTCTTTCCATGCTCATGCTTGTCTTTGGGTTGATTGCATTTGGCACACTGCGCAATTGGGTGCTACCAGCCGAATGGTTGGCGAACGCCCAGCAATCAGGTATGGATGTAATGCCGGCACCCAATTCACTAAACACCACGATCACTTCTGCTGCCATCATGTTTGGCATGTTAGCCGGGTTGGCATGGATGAATTCGCGAGGAGGCTTTGATTCTAGTGGGACCGCCAGGCAGAGAATACTGCGGCTCTTACCCGGCCTGGTGGGAGTATTGATTTTTTATCTGGGATTGCGGGCTATCTTTCCGAGCGGAGAAATGTTTAGCGCCTATTTTTTACGGTATGTGCGCTATGCATTGATCGGTTTATGGATTACAGCCGGAGCTCCGTGGTTTTTTCAAAAACTCAACCTGGCTCAAAAGAAAAGCATCTGATTTTCCTTTACGAGATCTGAAATTTTTTCGGTGGGAATCCGCCGGATAGTTTGTGTCAGTGTATAATCTTATCCTTTGATATAATCAATTTGCAAAAAATCTATTGGTTTTAATGAGCTACTAAGTAAAATGACTCTTGAACAAGGAACCCTTCTAAACGGACGTTATAGAATTGTAGAAATTCTGGGACAGGGTGGCATGGGATCCGTTTACCGCGCTTTGGATGAAAACCTAAGCGTGGAGGTTGCTGTTAAAGAAAATTCATTTACAACTGATGAGTATTCACGCCAATTCCGTTTGGAAGCTGTAATTTTAGCAAGTGTACGCCACCAGCATCTGCCCCGCGTCACAGACCATTTTGTGATGGAAGACCAGGGGCAGTACCTTGTTATGGATTATATTGAGGGGGAAGACCTGCGCCAACGCATGGAGCGATTGGGCAACATCTCTGATGAAGATGCCATTTTAATTGGCGCGGCTGTCTGCGAAGCATTGGCATATTTGCACACACGCAAGCCGCCGGTTTTGCATCGCGATATCAAACCGGGTAACATCAAAATCACATCCAATGGAGAAATTTACTTGGTAGATTTTGGGCTTGCCAAACTGGTACAGGGAAGCCAGACAACCACAACTGGTGCTCGCGCCATGACACCTGGCTATTCACCACCTGAGCAATATGGCACTGCTCGCACCGACCCACGATCAGATGTTTATTCACTTGGCGCTACCCTATACGCAGCCCTGACCGGGATCATCCCCGAAGATGGCCTTGCACGGGTCATGGATAATACACTGCTCACGCCTGTTCGCAAACATAACCCCAAAATCTCACGACGACTGGCAACTTCGATTGAAAAAGCAATGGAAGCATATCCAGATGACCGCTATCAAAATGCAACTGAGTTTCGCCAGGCATTGCTTTTTTCAAGCTCAAAAACCCTGCGTTTTGTCGAAGATGACTTAAATATCAGTGTCAACCCACCACCTAAAGACGAGACCCAACCACCAGAAAATGGTAATGCAGAAAAGTCAGGCAACTTCATTGCCTCGCAGCCAAAATCATTTTCAGATGAAATCGCTTTTGCAGCTATGCGTTTTCGCCGTCGAATTCGTCGTTTTGCGAGCCTGGGCGTTTGGATCGTGTTTGCACTGGTACTGGGCACGGGCTGGTTGCTATGGGCAAACAACCCAGGTTTTCGCGCCGGGGTAATGAGCATGTTGCCACAGACTGCGGCAGAAACATACCTGCCACCACCAACTGCAAAACCAACTGAACCCCTGATTACGCCTTTTCCCGCTTCTACAGAAACGGTCGCCCCGCCACCTACCGCAACAAATACGGCTTTACCACCCAGCCCGACCCCCTTGGGTGGCGGTTTGGGTGAGATCGCCTTTGCTTCAACCCGCACAGGCATTCCACAAATTTATATTATGCGTGCAAATGGGGATGAAGCCCAACAGGTTACCAACGAACGGGATGGAGCCTGTCAACCGGATTGGTCCCCAGACGGTGAAAAGATCGTTTATATAACTCCGTGCCGAAAAAAGCAGGATACTTATCAGGGTTCCAGTCTCTTTATTCTTGATATGAATACGCGGCTCCGCACTGCCTTACCCGCCAGCCTGGGTGGTGATTTTGAGCCGGCCTGGTCGCCAGATAACAAACATATTGCATTTACATCCCTGCGCGACGGCTACATGGAAATTTATATGATCGACCTTACCAACAACCAGTTTACAAGGCTGACCAAAGCACAGAACATGGTGGCAGGAGTCTATGCTCGCCAGGCTGCCTGGAATCCGTTTGGTTCACAAATTGCGTATGTCATTAAACGCCAGGGTTTATCGCAGATATGGGTGACAACCGACGGCGATGCGAATATGAGTAAGCCCAACGACCAACTTGTTCAAAGCGGAAACGTCCTACTCGATTCCATGCCCGCCTGGAGCCCGGATGGACAATTTGTTGTGTTCAACCAAACCAACTTTGCTGGTACTGCGCTATTCAAATTACTAAGCATGCGTTACGAAGATCGTGCTACCAGGCAGGCTGTGCCAGTCAATATAGAACCGTTACCAGTCGTAGATGTCAGTTTCTCACCAGACGGACAATGGCTGGCCTTCGAGAGCTGGCCAGATAAATCAGGCAATCAAGATATTTACGTCACAACTGTTTCCGGGGCAAACCGCGCCCGTCTTACCACTGACCCAGGCTTGGATTTCGACCCGGTCTGGCGGCCAAGCAAAAAGAATTGATTTTTATCCGTATTACAATATCAATAGTGAAATGGTTTTAGGCAGTAGGAGCTATCTTTGCTTGCTAACAATTGGGTATAACTTACCATTATGACTTTGGGCCAGGGAAACCTGCTGAATAACCGTTATCGCGTGATCGAGATTCTCGGACGCGGAGGCATGGGGGCTGTTTATCGCGCCATGGATGAGAGCCTGGGTGTAGAAGTGGCACTCAAAGAGAATCTTTTTACCACCGATGATTACGCCCGCCAGTTTCGGATGGAGGCCATCATTCTGGCCGGCATTCGCCACCCCAACCTGCCACGGGTAACCGATCACTTCATTATTGATGAAACCGGTCAATACCTGGTGATGGATTATATTGATGGGGACGACCTGCGCCAGCGCATGGACAAGCATGGTCCGATATCCGAAGGGGAAGCCGTCCGGATCGGTTCTGCTGCATGTGATGCCCTTTCTTACTTGCATTCCCGTAAACCGCCCATTTTGCACCGCGACATTAAACTCGGTAATATCAAAATTGACAGTGATGGCCAGGTTTACCTGGTCGATTTTGGGTTGGCCAAAATGGGTTGGGAGCACGAAGAAACCATGACAGGCGCGCGCGCTATGACACCCGGCTACTCACCCCCTGAACAATATGGATCTGCCCGCACCGATGCCCGCTCTGACATTTATTCGCTGGGTGCCACACTTTATGCAGCCTTAACCGGAGTCATCCCGGAAGATAGCCTGATGCGCGCGGTTGATGGCGTCAAATTGACACCCTTGCGCGAACATCGCCCAGATGTTACAGCTCGCATGGCAAACGTGATTGAAAAAGCACTCGAAACAAGCTCTGCCAACCGCTACCAATCTGCGGACGCATTCAAAAGAGCAATACTAGGCCAACCTGAGCCCAGAATCGAAACCGAAAAAATCGGAGATGACCAACCAGCAAAAACTCAGGCGCCGGACAAACTTCCGACAAAAAAATCAACCTCATTCTGGAGGCTGTTTGGTTTTTTCCTGGTAATGTTAATCATCGTTTCGGGGTCAATCTGGTTCAACCCACGCAACCAAAGCCTGCTGCAAAACAGGTTTTTCCCCGTGCCGGGAGCTCTACCAAAACGAACCAGCCTGCCGCCAGGCTTGCCTTCGGTTACCGCAAGTAGTACGCCCACTGTTTTGCTTACGCCCACCCAGAGTATAACGGCGATCAGGACATTAACGATAACACAAGGCATTACACGCAGTGCTTCAGCAACTCCAAGTTTACCTGCTGCGGCTATAGTAGCTTCCGCCAACCCGGTAATTCAAACAACTACGCCATCCATCAGCCCTTCCCCAGCAGTTGCCCCCCTGGACACACCCACCGGTGTTGGACACGGCGAAATCGCCTACGCATCTGCCATTGATCACATCGCCCAAATATACATACTTAGCCCAGGCGGAACCAACCTGCGCCAGTTGACAAATATTCCGGCTGGAGCCTGCAATTTTGACTGGTCACCAGATGGCAATCAAATTGTCTATATCTCGCCTTGCACAGACAGAGCTTCACAATACCCCAAATCGGCCTTGTATGTGTTAAATATTGAAACCGGGGAGACCCGTCCCCTACCGTTTAAACCGGCAGGCGATTTTGAACCGGTCTGGTCGCCTGATGGAGAGAAAATTGCGTTCACATCCCTACGAGACGGCTCCATGCAGATTTTCGTTTTCAACCTGAGTGATTTTAAACTGACCCGCTTAACAACGGCAGATGACAATAGTCAGTCACGCTATCCAGCCTGGTCACCCGATTCCAGCCAGATTGCATATACAGTGCTACGCTTCGGCTTGCTACAAATTTGGAGTATGTCTGCCGATGGCAATAACAAACAACAGCTGCTACGCACCGGCGGGGCATCCTGTGAATATTTACCAACCTGGTCAGCAGATGGCGAGTCTCTATTTTTCAGCCAGACCAACAACAGCCTAACGGCACCATCGGCGCTCGGGCAATATGTATTTCAAACTCAAACAGTTAACCTGCTGCCAATTCCAAGACCAGTAGTAGACGCCAGTTTATCACCTGACGGTCAGTGGGTTGCATACGAAACCACAGATACAATAAACCAGGATATTTATTTTTTCAATCTCACCGATAACTTACCACAACGTTTAACCAGTTCCACTGCAATTGATTTTGACCCCGTTTGGCGACCAGGGCACTAAAACTCCAACAGGTTGTTGCATTTCAAAACTTACGGAACATGCTTTACACGTTCTCCGTAATTTTTTTTAACCAAATGGGTGGAAATCTTAGGTAGAATTTACTCACAGCCTGCTCTGTTTTGCTTTTCACCATGTAGATTTTTGCTACCGGAACCACTGCGTGTGCTAATCAAAGGTTTGTCCCACCATACGCCCACCAAACCTCTTTTTCCCTTCAGGGGTCCAACTCTGACCAGCGCGACCCACCAAGGGAGTAAACACCATATGTTAAAAGAACTTTTGTTCGGAATATTTTAAGCCAAGCGCCCGGTTTGTTTTGCGCTTGGGATGCTATAATGATTTTATCCATTTAAACCCAATATTAAACCATGACAGAATCCTTCGTCCACCTGCACACACACACAGTCTATTCGCTACTCGATGGCTTTTCAAACATCAAGAAGCTGGTCAAACGCGCTAAAGAGATGGAAATGCCTGCCTTGGCCATCACCGACCATGGCACGATGTTTGGCGTAATTGAATTTTACAACGCGGCCCAAGAAGCCGGCATCAAACCCATCATCGGCGTGGAAACATATATGGCCGCGCGCCGGATGCAGGACCGCGACTCGAAACTGGATAAAAAATCCAGCCACCTCTTACTATTAGCCGAAAACGAAATTGGATATAAGAATCTACTGAAGATCACTTCGGCAGCCCAGATGGATGGTTTTTACTATTTTCCTCGCATTGACCACGAATTTTTAGCCGAACATTCTGAAGGTTTGATTGCCACATCCGGGTGTATGTCAGCAGAAATTCCACGCCAGCTGATTGACGAAAAGCCTGAAGAAGCTGTGAAACGCATGAATTGGTATTATGACGTATTCGGACCAGACCGTTTCTACGTGGAACTGCAGCAGCACAACATCACAGAGCTGGTGGACCTTAACAAAAAGCTGGTGGCGCTGGGAGCTAAATACTCTGCCAAATTCGTCGCCACTAATGACGTCCATTATATCGAACCGGATGACGCCCAGTATCAGGATATTTTGCTTGCAATCCAGACGGGCAAACTACTTAGTGACCCAGACCGCATGCGTTACGATTCGCAAACCTTCTATTTGCGTTCGCCGCAGGAAATGGGCCGCCTGTTCTCTGAGATTCCCGAAGCACTGTCAAATACGGTGGAAATTGCCGAGCGCTGCCAGGTTGATCTTGGGTTTAAGGGCTACCACCTACCAGAATTCGCGGTGCCTGATGGTTACACAGCCGAATCATATCTGCACTACCTGTGCGAAATCGGCCTGGAAAAACGTTATGGCAGTCGGAAAAACGACCCCGAAATCCGCGAACGGCTCGATTTTGAATTGAGCGTGATTCACAGTATGGGCTTCGACGCCTACTTCCTGATCGTATGGGACCTATGCCGCTACGCCAGCGAAACAGGTATCTGGTATAACACGCGCGGATCGGCTGCTGGCTCACTGGTGGCGTATTCGCTTTACATAACTCTTGTGGACCCCATTCAACATCAGCTGCTCTTTGAGCGCTTTCTGAACCCCGGGCGTGTTTCCATGCCAGATATTGACCTGGATTTTCGGGATGACAGACGCTCGGAAATGCTTGAGTACACCGCCCGCAAATACGGCGACGACAAGGTAGCCCAGATCATCACCTTCGGCACGATGGCCGCCCGGGGTGCTCTGCGGGACGTGGCAAGAGTGATGGATATTCCCATCCCAGAAGTGGATAAAATTGCCAAACTGGTACCAAACATCCCTGGCAAGCCTATGTCTCTTTCGGAAGCGCTGGCTGAAGTACCCGATTTTAGGGCCGCCTACAACGCCGAACCCAAAGTTAAAAAACTTGTCGATACAGCCATCCACATGGAAGGTGTTGTTCGCAATGCCGGGACTCACGCTGCGGGTCTGGTAATTGCTGATAAACCCATCACGGACTACTTGCCCATCCACCGGCCAACATCCGGATCAGAAGAATCGCCCGTCAAAACTGTAACTCAATTTGAGATGGGTATTTTGGACAGCATGGGCATGCTCAAGGTTGACTTTCTCGGTCTTTCCACCTTGACAGTTATGGCACGCGCCTGCGGGCAAATTAAACTGCGCCACGGGGTCGATCTGACCCTGGAAAACATTCCCACCAATGACCCCGCAACCTTTGAGATGATGGGACGCGGCCAGACCGCCGGGATCTTCCAACTGGAAGGCAACGGGATGACGCGCTGGGTAGTAGAGATGAAACCGAAGAGTCTCGATAATATTATTGCCATGGTGGCACTCTACCGCCCCGGACCAATGGATTTTATCCCGTCTTATATCAAACGCATGCACGGCGAGGAAGAGATCGAATACCGGCATCCATCCCTGGTACCAATTTTCAACGATACTTACGGCATCCCTGTCTATCAGGAACAGATCATGCGCGCAGCGGTTGAACTTGCCGGTTACAGCCGCTCAGAATCAGATGATTTACGGAAAGCCATTTCTAAAAAACAAGCCGATAAAATCGTCAAACACAAAGAAAAATTCATCAAAGGCGCATCTGAAAAAACCATGGACAAAGAGACCGCCACGGCGATCTTCGAAGACTGGGAAAAATTCGCCCGCTACGGCTTCAACAAATCGCACGCCGCCGATTACGGTCTCATCTCTGTCCAGACCGGTTATCTAAAAACTCATTACTCCGCCGAATATATGTGCGCACTCATGTCAGTCTTCAAAGATGATGCTGCCAAGATCGCCATGTATATCGCCGATTCACGCGCCATGGGTATTGACGTGCTCCAACCAGATGTCAATCACTCCACTTTCGACTTCAGTATTGAAGACGTAGAAATTTCAGCAACGGCAAACAATCGCGAAAAGGTCACTCCAGTAAGGTCTGAAAACGGTACAAAACCCGCCATCCGCTTTGGGTTGGGCGCAGTGAAAAATGTTGGACATGGCCCTGCAGATTTGATCGTCGATGGGCGAAATTCAAATGGAAAACCGGGCAAACCCTTTCGCGACTTGAACGATTTCGCCCGGCGCGTAGACTTGCGTGCAGCCGGCAAGCGCGCATTGGAATGTCTGATCAAAGTGGGCGCGTTTGACAGCTTTGGCGACCGCGCCGCGCTACTGGCCTCGTTAGAACGGATTGTTTCCGCCAGCACCAGCCATTTCCGCTCGGCGGAAAGCGGACAGCTCTCTCTTTTTGGAGGATCTACCGGTGTTCCAGCCGAAAGTATCGACCTGCCCGCCGGCATCAAAGTCGAAAAGAAGGAAGCCTTGGGCTGGGAACGCGAACTGATTGGTGTTTATCTCTCAGATCACCCGCTTTCGGCTTATGCCGAACTGCTCACCCAGGCTGTCAGCCACAATGCCGCCAGTTTGCTTGAAGCTGCCCACGAGGAACGTGTAAGAGTAGCCGGCATGGTGGTCTCATCACGCCCTTTTAAGACTAAGACCGACAAAATGATGGGATTTGTAACACTGGAAGACCTGCATGGCAACCTGGAACTGGTGATTTTCCCAAAGACCTGGGAGAAAGTACGCCTACTGTGCGAAGACGGCAAAGTTCTGATCGCTGATGGAAAGTTGGACGCCACCAGCAATCCACCCAAGATTCTCGTAGATGAAATCCGCACACAAGTAGATGTAAAGGTTGCCGCCTTCGATAACCCGCTGCCAAGCTCCACGCCAGAACCAAACTACCAGAAACCAGCTTACACTGCCTCTGCGAAAATTAATCGGCCCCAGGCTACCAGCCTGCCACAAAACCCTTCTCAAAAATCGCCCCCGGCGGCACCCGTACCAGAAACACCGAACAATAATGGAAATAAAATCGCACCCATCCCGCCTGAACCAGATTATGACGACATGCCTCCGGAACCGGATGCGCCACCGGATTGGGAACACAACGTTCCGATTGAAAAGGCTTCCTTCTCACCAGCCAATCCGATGGACGATATGTTGGCTTTCGAACACTTTGAACCTCTGACAGAAAACAATGCGCAACAGGTGGAAACGCCTAAAGCGAATAAACCATATCAGCAGCCGACCATTCCAATCGTCAATCCATCCAGTGTCGAGGCAGCCAGATCGGTTCCAGTCAGCCTGCCTCCGATCGCGCCACCCCGATTGGAAGAGCCCAGAGACGACAGCTTACCGGCGCGGCTAATCACTATTTTTCTGCGTCCAAGCGGCGATAATGACCGCGACAGGCGGCGCATAAAGAATGTCTTTGGAATCCTGATCTCAAATCACGGCAAAGATCGTTTCCAATTCCAGGTATTCGAAAACGGGCGCGGTCACTTGATGGACTTTCCCAATGACACTACGCGCATAACACCCGATATGCTTGACCGGCTTAAAAAGCTGATCGGTGAAGAAACCTGGCGTGTGGAAGAAATTACATATCAATAAAAAGGGCGGCCCGCGGGCCGCCCTTTGATTTTCTAGTTTTTCCTGACTTCTGCGCAGCGCTCACAATCGCTACGATCACATAATAGGGCGTACCGGTCTTTTTTGATCATCTCGATCACCCGCACCATCAAAGCACGCAGCGGCAGCGCTTTCACCACGGCATTCCCGACCTTTACCGTTTTTGTAAATAGGCGGACTTCCGGTTCTATCGCCTCAAAGCCAGCAGAACAACCGGGAAAACCAGGACACGCAACAACACCCGACTGAGTCAGGGCCCAACGCACAAATTGTTTCCGGCCAGCCAATTTCTCGGCAAAATGAATACTAGTATTGACGGTATGGTCGACCCCCAATAGCAAGACCCAACCATCCTGTTCCACCAATGCGCGTAGGGGCGCAAAAGGTTCTTCCAATGACTGGGTTTTGAGAATTTTATCGGCCCGAAAACCCGTGAAAGACAAGATGGGATGCATCGAGCGCCTGGCTTCCGGCCATTTCCGCATACTCTCAGGAACAATACCCATCAGTGAGTCAGCAGGCATTTCGTTCTGATAAGGTTCGGCCAGCTTATTCCACTGCTGACCACGCACATAATTAACTGCATTATTCGATGGTCCAGATGCAGGTGTGAACATGGTTTTATAAGTGTGAGTGGGCATGATAAACGAGGCTGTGGCATACTGCAGTCCGGTGACAACCGCATCCGGACCACCCTCGATATGCCCAAAAGCATGCAAAGAGGCATGCGCGATGACAGGCTTGTTATGCAGATCAAGCGTTTCGAAAGCAACGATCAGGTCATTGAAGTTCAACATAAGGTCAGAACCCATTTTCGAGAGTAGATTATACTTCCCACGTTGATAGTATAACCCGAATCTATTCTACCTACCCTGCCAGCGCGGTTTGCGTTTCTCAAGAAAAGCTTGCATGCCTTCCTTTTGATCAGATGTATCGAACAAGTTGTGGAATAAGTCGCGCTCTTCAGCCAGCCCAGCTGTCAGGCTGGATTCGTAAGCGTTGTTAACAGCTTGTTTTGCTGAAATGACCGCCAGGGGCGCGCGGGCTGCGATCTCAGTTGCCAGCGCCAGGCCTTCTTTCAATACCAACTCGACGGGTACAACTCGATTTACAAGGCCAAAATGAAGTGCTTCTGCCGCGGTGAGCGTGCGATTATTCAGCACCATCTCCATCGTCAGAGCCTTTCCCAGTGCACGTGCCAGGCGCTGGGTGCCACCTCCGCCCGGAATAACACCAATGGTAATTTCGGGTTGTCCAAAGCGAGCCGTTTCGGATGCCACAATCAGGTCACAAGCCAGGGCTAACTCACAGCCGCCACCCAGCGCAAACCCGCTTACCGCAGCAATGACCGGTTTGCGGATCTTGCGCAGACCTTCGAAAAGCTCTACAAAACCATTGGCGCGCATTTCGGCAGAGGAAGCTCCGGCCATGAACTTGATATCCGCTCCAGCGGCAAAAACCCGCTCTGAGCCAGTCAGGAGCACTGCGCCAATTTCCGGATCAGCATCGTAAACGGACAGGGCTTGCATCAGTTCTCCCAGCAGTTGCGGGTTAAGCGCATTCAGCGCCTGGGGGCGGTCAAATGTAATCAACCCCACACGTCCATGAATTTCGGTCAAAAGGGATGTATAAGCCATGACAATCTCCTCTTGTTCAATTATAAACCCCGCCAGGAAACCATCCGCAAGTGTTCTGTTTTGGGAAATCAGCTTGGCAGCTGTCATTTATTACCAAGCGCGACAATACTTGCTGGCGTTCAATTTGCGGCACGAGAACCAGAGATCCGTACATACCTTTTTACACGCACTCACAATTCTGGGAAAGGATAAATTTAATTCATTTAATTCGTCAAGATACTGGTGCAAATTTATTGCGGCATACCGTGGGTTTGTACAGCGTTCTGAACCGGAATTTAGGTCATTCACCGTCTGCAACTGACAAATCAGATGCAACCACCGCGAAAATTGGCCTGGCACATGCGAAATAGAAACTTTTTCATCCCTTTCGACGTTTAT
>CAINXK010000009.1 GCA_903854805.1 uncultured Anaerolineae bacterium | reverse complement strand
CCCCGTTCGGTTAGGGCTTGCTGCATGTGCTGACCGATTTCTTTTTCGGTCATGCCTACCTGGATCCATGCAAAAGTCTGTTCAAAGATTTCAGCGGTGATTTGGACTGCGCGTCTGATTTTTTCGACCTCGGACGGGGTCTTTCGGCCGCGCAATGCTGAGATGATCCCTTCGGCGCTGACCAGGCGGTTGGCAAAGGGTGTGTCTTTCAAGTATTCTTCCAGTTTTAAAAACATAGCGTGGGTCAGCCCGTCGGCGTGAACGTTGTTTGGGCTGAAGTTGATCGCGATTGTTTGGGGATTGAGGCGAGTGAGAGTTTCGCGCAAGGGTTGGCTGATGCCTTTGTCGTAAGCGCTGATGCTTCCATATATATCCAGGCGTTCAAGAGCTTCGGCCTCCAACCGTCCGATGATGGCGATCCGTTCGCCAGACCGCGTAAACATTAGCGCGGTTTCCCACGTCAGGTCACCTGGGCCGATGATGAAATTCAGGATTGGATCACGTACCCCAGAAGTCTCGCGAACAAACGTTAACCACAGGTCGGTTTCTTTCTCGCGCAGAATTTCAACAGCCTGGCTGACTTTTTCTTGAATAAGTGGCATCTGGGCTCCTTAATTGGCCGCAATAGGTGTTTTGGTGATAATGGGGTTTTTAACCAGGAATATCAATACCAGGGTGGTGAGCAACCCGCCGATGGCAGAGAGCATAAAAGTGGTTTTGTATCCAGCGACATCCGCAATCCAGCCGCCCAGGATGGGGGCGATGATGGTGGCTGGGGCGATCAGGGTATTCGCCAATCCGATATAAACCGGGCGTTCTATCTCGGTACCGAATTGGGTGGTCATGGCCATTCCAATGGTCCAAAATGAAACGTTTGCCAGGCCACTGAGTACGAATACCAGGTAAAGCCAGCCGATGGATGGGGCGGCCCAGGCCGCAAAAGAACTGAGCACAACGGCCACCGCTCCAGCGATCAGCATGGAACGATGCCCGAAACGATCTCCCAACCAGCCCATACCGACATTTGCGACGGTTTGCGAGATGGTCAGCGCGGCGGTCAGGTACCCGGCGGTAACGGCATCCATGTTGAAAGCGCGCAAGCCATAAACGATATAAAAGGCAAACCCCATTGTGGCGAACTGGTAGACGACCCGAAAGACCAGAAACCAGACGAAATTGGTATCCTTGCGTAAGATATCGCGCGCGCCTTCCCAGAATTGATGGTTCTCGGGTGGTATTTCTTTTTCGGTATCTTCTGGTTCGCGTGTCATGGCTAAAGCAAAATAGGATAGACCCATGGCGATGCTGGTAATCAGGAAGCACAGCATAAAATCCAATGGGCTGTGGATGATATCCAACAGATAACCTGCGCCAATCGCCGAGAAGCTGATGAGTATGTTGGCTACTGCGGCCTGGGCGCCGTAAAAGGTGCCGCGCGATTCTGCCGGAACAATTTTGGCGATCATGCTTTGCCAGGGGTTGGCAGTTAATCCGGAGCCGAGTCCCTGCCAGATGAGCATGCAAAAGGCCAGCGGTAGTACAATTTTGACTCCAAAAACGGGCAGCATCCAGGCGGCCAGCATCAGGCCAAGATAGGGGAGACGTTCATGAATTGTCATCATTAATACAGCAGGTTTGTACTTGCGCATGCGCGAGACCCATCCGGCTGTAAATAGTTGGGGAATTTGCCAGCCGACTGCATGGATGGCGGGGATCAAGCCGATCAGAATGGCGGAGTTCGTCATCTGTGCGAAAAAGAGTGGGATGACCGTTCCAAAGGAACCGAAACCCCATCCGATCCCAAAAAGGGCTGCATCAGCCATACTGACGGCGATATTGAATTTAAGATGTTTGCGGAGTTGTTGACTCATTGAAAGCATAGTGTGATTGTACCAAAGGTTCACCCTGGCTAGTTTTTTGTAAGTTTGTTGGGCGCTTATCCATAAACATGCTGAATTGATGGCGGAAGTTATTTTTATGAACTTTCCAAAGCGCTAAGTAACGCGAATTAAATAATTGTCTGCGGAGCGTTTTCGATCTATTTGAAGGTAAACTTACTGGCCAAGAACAATAACTTACAAATGGAGCACAAAATGCAGTCTTATCCTTCAGAAATTGAACTCGCGATGAAGAAATATTACGCTACACTTTCTGAAAAAGATCAACGATTCTATGCTGCGGTAGAAGCCCTGAAATTGGGTGTAGGCGGACAAAGCTATATAGCAAAAGTGCTGGGTTGCAGTGAAAAGAAAGTTTATCGAGGTTTGAAAGAATTGGCAGAACTTCCTGATAAACCTGAATACGACCCGGCAATCCGCAAACCAGGTGGTGGTCGAAAACGGTATGACGAACTATACAAAGACATTGATGCGCAATTTTTAGATGTCCTGAAAAACAACACAGCAGGCAGTCCAATGGATGAGAAGATAGTTTGGACTGACTTAACACCAGATGCGATTGCAAAACTGCTGGAGCAACAACACAAGGTCAAAGTGAGCAAAAGCGTTGTGAATAAACTGCTCAAAAAGCATAACTATCGGCGTAGAAAGGCTCAAAAGAAACAAACGATAAAAACTGTTCCGAATCGTGATGCACAATTTGTCAAAATCGAAGCGCTGGTGGCGAAATATATGGCATCTGACAATCCCATCATCAGCTTGGACACCAAGAAAAAGGAATACTTGGGTAATTTTTACCGTGCTGGTCATTTGTACACACGTGAAGAATTGCATGCCTTTGATCATGATTTTAGTAGCTTGGCCGAAGGGATTATCATCCCGCACGGCATATACGACAGAAAGAAAAATATCGGCTACATTCATCTGGGCACAAGCAAGGACACCAGTCAATTTGCTTGCGATTGCATCCGTTCTTGGTGGCTTCTGCACGGTTTGGCGCTTTACCAAAAAGCTACTTCAATTTTGGTTCAGTGCGATGGCGGTGGCAGCAATGGCTCCCGTAACTACATTTTCAAGGAAGATCTCCAACAATTGTCAGATGAACTGGGCATTGAAATCAGAATTGCCCATTATCCACCATATTGTTCCAAATACAACCCAATCGAGCATCGCTTGTTCCCGCATGTGACCAGAGCTTGCCAGGGCGTACTTTTCACCAGTGTTAGCCTGGTAGAAGAATTGATCAAAAAGACAAAGACGAGTAAAGGGCTACAAGTGTTTGTGAAAATTGTCGATACCGTTTACCAAATCGGCAGAAAGATAGCTGACGATTTCAGGCAGAATATGCGTATCATCTACGATGATTTCTTGCCTGCCTGGAACTATCGGGCTGTACCTCTTCAGACAGTTGTTTAATCCGCATTACT
>CAINXK010000008.1 GCA_903854805.1 uncultured Anaerolineae bacterium | reverse complement strand
TGGCGTAAGCTCCTGGCCAGCCCTGATAAACATTGGAAAACCGGCTACTCGGCCTGGGAAATTGCTCACTGTTGGGAAGACGCCAATGGTTTCCCAGTATCCTTGCAAGCCATGTTTGCCAGTTCTAAAAACCCAGCTTTGCAAAAATTGGAACTGCTGCTTGCTATTCCCGAATATCGGGTAGGCATGCCGGGTGGAGGGCACGCATCCCAGAATGATCTTTTTGTCCTGGCTAAAGGCGCGGATGGCAACCTGGTCAGCATCACTATTGAAGGCAAGGTGAATGAATCCTTTGGTCCAACGGTAAAAGCCTGGTTCGAAAATCCATCCCCTGGCAAACAGATACGCCTGGAATTCCTGCGCGCGGGCCTGGGGCTGGAGAATAAGAACCTTGATGAAATCCGCTACCAATTGCTCCACCGGACAGTCTCCGCTCTGATCGAAGCCAAACGTTTCAACGCTCCATTTGCAATGATGATCGTGCATTCCTTCAGCCCGGCAAAATCCGGGTTTGATGATTACCAGGCTTTTTTGGGGCTATTTGGCCAATCGTCAGATATGGGAGAATTGGTGGAACTGCGTCCTGAGAGCAGCCCTGTGCGCCTGTTTTCGGGTTGGGTTTCGGAAAAAGGAGACCTGCCTTGAAAGAAGGCTTCCCACCCGTCATTTCTCCAAACGCGCGCATCCTGATACTGGGCACCATGCCCAGCGAACTCTCGCTTGAGCGACAAGAATATTATGGCAACCCGCGAAACCAGTTCTGGCCTATCATGCAGGCCGTGTTTGACATCCCGGCTGATGGCACTTATGCAGAGCGGATTGCCGGGCTGCGCAACAACCAGGTAGCACTTTGGGACGTGTTGCATTCTTGCGAGCGCGTTGGCAGCCTGGATAGCGCCATCAAGAATGCCATCCCCAATGATTTTGCCGGTTTGTTTGCCAGCCTGCCAGAATTGAAGATCATCGCGTTCAACGGAAAGAAGGCCAATAAGTGGTTTCAAAAGTGGGTGCAAGTGGACACCTTCAAATTACAAAAAGTGATCCTGCTTTCAACCAGCCCGGCCGCAGCCGTAGTCTTCGAGAAAAAGCTCGTGAATTGGGCCGCATTGAAAACCCTTTAATTTACTTGATCGTATCCTTTTTACAACTCGCCTACACATCTCACCAACTGCCCAATTTCCTAAGTCAAAAGTTCTGCACCTGAATATGGGCCGGATGGATGGATCAACACAAGTTCCAGGTCGAACACATCCGTGTTGTGTATCCCATCTGGATGATGGCATTGGTTTTGAAATGCACATCAGATAGCAGTTTTGTCGGGATAAAGCCCGGTATTCACACTAAATTTCTTCAGCCATCACCACTTTTTGCTCGATGGTATTTAAGAGCTCTTGATCCAACTCGAAATCATGCAGGCTTAACACCCGTGATCTGGACTTAAGGAACAGCCAGACCTCATTCATGGGCCAGCCGATGAGATCGATCAGATTCCGAAAATTTCTCGGGCTTTCCCGCCTGCGCTGCTCATAAAGCTCACCGCGGCGGTCCAAATCATCCACCTTGGGGGCCAACTGAAGAGCGATATCAATGTCGTTTATAGTCGGCGTATCGCGAATGTAACTTCCAAATAGAACTACCCTGGTTACCCTGAACAGGTAATACGGATCATCGTTAACTTTTTGAACCCTTTCCATAAACTCTGCAAAGATCTGATCTGCTTTGGCCCTGGTCACCGGCCTGGCGGCTGTTGCCATCGAAAGCGAATTGCCTTTGATCGTATTTTGCCAATACTGTTCACCCTTACAACTTCCGCCCTTTTCGATAAACCCTTGCCGTGCCAACTCATCCAGGATTTCTCGAGTTTGCTCGGGGCCAAATTTGAGCACCTGGCGCGCAAAACTCTCGGAAACGGAACCACCACAACGCCTTCGCGAACGATGAAGGAAATTCCGGATGGTCAGGATTGGCACACCCAGGAAATCATCTTTTGAGTCAATTCTCATCATTTCTCCTTTCAAATCAAATAACAAATTGAGAATAGCCGGTTTATTTACAGGTTATTCAATGCCCGTACAATCTCCTGATCCGATGGCTCGGCACACTGAATATATGCCGGCTGGATCAGCACCGGCTCCAGATCGAAGACATCGTTGCTGTAGCCCAGTTTGGTAATGGCGTATGTCTTTGGGATGCGCGCCAGGTAGCGCTTGTATTCCGTGTTCACCATGCCCTTCTCGGATTTTCCCAGGTGCGGCAGTACCATGTCGCGGTCGGTGGCATCCTTGGTCTGAAACAGGAACAGGTTGGCGCAGGAAGAGAAAATGCCCTTGGGCAGCGCCGAAACGGTCTGCGCCATCAGGTGCAGAAATACGC
>CAINXK010000007.1 GCA_903854805.1 uncultured Anaerolineae bacterium | reverse complement strand
GATAAAAGCTTTGAATTAGTAACCTTATTTCATGTTTTCGAACATTTAACGGATCCAAGAGAGTTTATAAACCAATTTTCACGGATACTAAGACCAGGTGGTTGGCTTTTTATTGTCGTTCCCAATTTTTCGAGCTGGACAGATAATCTGTTTGGAAAGAACAACCCTACACTGGTAAAAATGGATCATTATTTTCTTTATAATACAGTTACTCTCCAGCAAATTTTCAATCTGTCTGATTTTGATATTGTTGATATCTCTACGATGGAACCATCACATCATATCTGGACTTGCCTTTATGGTTATTTAGGATCCAAAAATAGCCCGAAAAATTCTTCGACTGCTGTAGGTGAAAAAACTCACTTTAGGCAGATAATTGGCAAAATTAAAAGTAATACTCCTTATTTAGTTGGATATATTTCATCAGTTTTCCTCTATCCATTCAGGTTTTGGCTTCAAAAAACTAATAGAGGCCACGAAATATATTTTCTCTGCCGGAGAAAATAAGTCAATCGATTTAAAACAATTTACTCATGGTGGAAACTATTCATTCAAATATTGTCAACCGTAAAGGCGGTAATCGTGCAAAGTCCAAAAAGTTTTTACAAAAGCATCTGGAAAGGAAAGCAAAGTGGACAAATTACTCCCATCCAAAACAGGGATTGGTTTCATCGGATATTCGTGGATTGGTTTTTCAATCCTTTAGAAAATCCTCGCCATTCTGTAGCGCTCGATTTGTTAAAACCTGGGGTGCGTATCCTGGACATTGGGTGTTGGGATGGCCGTTTCTTGGAAAAAATTCGTCAGGCGGATCTCTTTTCAGAACTTTACGGGATAGACTTACCACCGGAAGCAGTTGAAAAAGTATGCTCGCTTGGCTTTGATGCCCAGGTAATTGACCTGAACAGCGAATCCATTCCTTTTCCTGATGACTATTTTGATGCGATATCATTGTTGGCAGTGCTTGAACATATTTTTGATCCATATATGGTTATTCGTGAAATTTACCGAATTTTACGCCCGGGTGGTATTTTGATTATTGATGTTCCAAATGTTGGATCGTTTACTAACAGGTGCCGGATTTTACTTGGACGATTGCCAGTAACTTCACAGGATCCTGGTTGGGATGGTGGGCACCTTCACTACTTCACTAAGTATGCTCTTGACCAGTTTTTGGTAAGTGAAGGCTTTCAGATAACGGCCCGAAAATTGACTGGAGGACGTCCATATTTACGCGAATGGTGGTTGTCTCTGTTGGCAGGAGAACTAATCTATTCGTGTAAAAAAGTTTGAGTTAAAAATATCTCGAGCTTGAGAGCGTCTTGACTGGTATTCTGTTTTATGGAATTATTTTGTTAATACAAATGATGTATTTGCAGTTTGTTAGATAGGTTTACAACATATTGTGCCGGTTCTTCTGTAGTGATTTATTGAGCTTATTGTTTTGTTTATGGTTGTGGAATTATTCTGGAGAAAAATGAGGCATCAACGAATTTTGGTTGTTCATAATTATTACAAATATTCTGGTGGTGAAGATGCCGTCTTTGATTCGGAAAAGATTCTTCTGAGAGAGCGTGGTCACAATGTTTTTGAATATACCGATACGAACGCACGAATAGAGTCCTTAGGATATATTAATTCTGCGATACAGACTATCTGGTCGCAGCCCACATATCATGCAATAAAAAATAAATTACGCGATGTCAGGCCTGACCTTGTCCATTTTCAAAACACGTTTATGCTTATTTCACCTTCTGCTTATTATGCCTGCGTTGAATTGGGTATCCCTGTTATTCAGTCTCTCCACAACTATCGTTTGATATGCCCAGGCGCGCTCTTGTTACGAGATGGAAAAGTTTGTGAGATATGCATAGATAAATTTATTCCATTGGCGGGGGTTTTCCATAAGTGTTATCGTGGGTCAAGAGCCCAAACTGCAGTAGTTACTTCCATGTTGGTATATCATCGTTTGATAAGGACCTGGCAGAACAATGTGGATATGTTCATCGCAACATCAGAATTCTCACGCCAGAAATTTATTCAAGGTGGCTTGACTGCGGAAAAAATTATTGTTAAACCTAATATTATTAAACAAACTGAGAATACCAGAAATGAAAACAAGGGTTACGTACTTTTTGTTGGTAGACTTTCTGTCGAGAAAGGTATTAATGTGTTGCTGGATGCATGGGGACAATTGCCAGATATTCCAGTAAATATCATTGGCGATGGCCCTCTTCGCGCTTTCATAGAAGAATATGTGGAGAATCGAACATCTGTCACATATTTGGGTTTTGTCTCCGCCTTAAGAAAGAATGAGTTAATGCAGGGGGCTCATTTTTTGATATTCCCATCAACCTGTTATGAGAATTTTCCTATGACCATCATCGAGGCTTTTTCTCTGGGATTGCCTGTAATTGCGCCGAAATTGGGTAGCATGCTGGAGGTAGTGCATGACAGTAAAACTGGTTTGTTCTATTCCCCGGGTGATGCTTCTGACTTGGCGTTAAAAGTAAGATGGCTTTGGGAGCACCCAGACGAGTGCGCTGAGATGGGACGAAATGCCCGCCGTGAGTATGAAGAAAAATATACAGCAGATCGAAATTACCAGATGTTGATGGATATATACACACGTGCAGCGGATGCGAAGTCGTAATGTCACTATTTGTCCTGGGCGTGCGCATTGATTTCACGAGTTATGCAAAAGCGGCTCAGCAGATTGATGCTTGGGCACAAGTATTTCAAAGTCGGATCGTCTATGCCGCTAATGTTCACATGCTCATGGAAGCGCATGATTCACCCGGTTTCGCGGAAATACTTAATAAGGCAGATTTAAATACGCCTGATGGCATGCCTTTGGTTTGGATGATGCGCCT
>CAINXK010000006.1 GCA_903854805.1 uncultured Anaerolineae bacterium | reverse complement strand
GGTATTCAACTTCTTTTTCGTAAACTTCCGTTTGGTTTCACAATTGCTTATGCCGCTCGACCCGTCTCAGGAAGCCATTTTCAAAATATGAGTGCAGAATTGAGGGCGGAAATCGATGCTGTTTGCAGAAAAAAACATGCTGTATTTTTGAAAATCGAACCGGATGCTTGGGATTCCGAATTTAATGCTCTGGCCCCACCGCAATGGCCGCTGCGGACTTCTCCCCATAATATTCAGCCACCCCGTACTATCATTGTTTCTCTTGAAGGCAGCGAAGACGATATCCTCGCACGTATGAAGCAAAAGTGCCGCTACAACATTCGCCTGGCAGAGAAAAAGGGTATCCATATCCGTGCCTGGGATGATTTGAGTGGCTTTTACCAACTTATGCAGGTGACAGGTGGCCGGGACGGGTTTGGTGTGCATGCGCAGGAATATTACCGCAGGGCTTACGAACTATTTCATCCGGTGGGGAAGGCCGAGCTGTTGCTGGCCGAGTTCGAGGGAAAACCGTTGGCAGCATTGATGATCTTTGCATCTGGTGCGCGTAGTTGGTATTTATACGGCGCATCCAACGACGAAGAGCGCAACCGCATGCCAACCTATTTGTTGCAATGGCAGGCCATCAAATGGGCCAAAGACCGTGGCTGCCTGGATTATGATCTGTGGGGTGTCCCAGACGAAGACGAACCTGTATTGGAAGCGCAGTTCGAGACTCGGCATGACGGTTTATGGGGCGTCTACCGCTTCAAGCGCGGTTTTGGCGGCCAGGTAAGGCGGGCTGCCCAGGCGCTTGACAGAGTTTATATGCCCTGGTTATACCGGTTGTACTCCTGGCGTATGAGAAAAGATATCTAAATTCAATTGAATAATGGTGTAAGGGCCAGATCTTGATTGGGTTTGCCTCACAGGTGTTTGTTTTTGCACTACGCAGCTCTGCGTGTGCAAATAACCACAAAAATACTTTGCACTACTTTTTTTAACAGAGATTTTTTTAAACATCAGTGACGTTAAATTATAAAAATCAAAAAGGTCGGAAAGCATGCAATCGCTTTCCGACCTTTTTTTGAGATCAAACCTTAATCGGCTTTAAGAATGTGGGTCAGAATTGTGGCGCCACTGCCACCAATATTCTGAGCCATGCCTATTTTTGCTCCATCCACCTGTCCTTGTCCGCATTCTCCCCGCAGCTGTTGGATCACTTCAACAATTTGATACATCCCTGTCGCACCAACCGGGTGTCCGCGGGCTTTTAAACCACCTCGGGTGCAAATCGGGATCCTGCCGCCCGCTAACTTGATCTCATTTTCCAGACCAAGTCTTGGACCTTTTCCGCGTTCGGCAAAACCACAGGCTTCGAGCGAAAGCGCCGTCATGATTGAGAATGCATCGTGAAGCTCAAATAGGTCCAGATCTGCGGCCCCAACCCCGGCCATTGCGTAGGCTTTTTTTGACGATAAGTAAGCTGCCGAAAGGAACAAAGGATCTTTGCGGCTGTGGATTGCAATTGTGTCTGTCGCTGATGCAGAGCCTGCTACCAGAATTCGAGGCCTGCCTGGCATGGATCGGACTTTTTCAGCCGGAACAATGATCACTGCCGCGGCGCCGTCTCCAATCGGAGACGCATCCAGAAGATTGATGGGTGTCGCCACCATCGAAGATTTTTCGAACTGATCAACTGTGATCTTGTCGTGCAGGCGCGCATAAGGGTTATGCATGGCGTTGGCATGCGAATTAATGGAAAACGGCGCAAAATCGATGTGTTTCCAGCCGAATTCATACATGTAACGGCGCATTATCAGGGCATTTAAACTTACGAAGGAGATACCTTGCTCAACTTCATAATCAGCATCTGCGGCAGTGGCAAGAGCTGCGGTCACATCATGCCCGGCTTTGTCGGTCATTTTCTCAACGCCAACCACAAGTGCCGATTCCATTTCACCTGCAGCCACCGCCATCACTCCGGCACGAAAAGCTGCGGCGCCTGATGCGCAGGCGGCCTCAATCTTGACAGCTTCTGCCCGCCACATTCCCACCCAGTCAGCAATGAAGGTGCCCAACTGGTTTTGTCCGCCGATCAAGGGCGAGAGCATGTTGCCCACAAATAGGCCGTCGGGATGTTCAAGCCCGGAATCATGCATGGCAGCAAATGCAGCTTCCCCAGCGATTTCGCGTAGGGATTTATCCCAGTGTTCGTCAATGACAGTTTGTCCTATACCTAACACAGCTACTTGTCGCATAAAATTCTCCACGATGTTTATCTCTATTATTTTACCGGATAGTGCTCTCAAGAGCTATCCAGGTTCTGCGCACCAGCGCAATTCTGGCATATACTATTCAAAAGCTAATATATTGTTTATCGGAGGAATTCTTATGATAAAAATACATCAATTCCTGGGCGGATTCTTGATCATTGTTGTTCTCGCCGGCTGCAGTAATCAGGCTTCTGTCCTTCCTACCCCATCCCCATCCCAGTTACCTCAACCGACCATGCCCGCAGCAGCCACTGTGGAAGTTATTCCAACTGCGCCGGGTGTCAAGATCCCGGCGCTGACTGGTGATTGGCAGATCACATTGAACCAATCTGGCGGGATCATGGGAATGTCGCGCACTCTGCTGATCTCCAGCAGCGGAGATATTAGCCTGACCGATTTGCGCAGCAAAAAAACCAGCCGGGCCGTCCTATCAGCAGAGGAAATGCTAACCTTGACCGGGTTGGTGGCAGATAGTAGATATGAACCAGCTTCGGCGCCATCTGGTTGTGCTGATTGTTTTATCTTTGATCTCGAAATAGTGAGTGGCACTGAAAAGTTTGGTGTTCAAATGAATCAGATAGAGTTGGTCAATTCAGGTTTACAACCGCTGATCACATTGCTGACAAAATTTTCCAACAATGCTGGAAAGTAAACTCAACTTGAACAGAAATGATTGGGTTGATGCCCTTGTGCAGGGTTTGTCTGATGTGGACGAAGACACGGCCAGCTTTATCGTCAACCGCAGGGTGTCCATTGGCTTTTGGAAGAAAGGCGCACATGTCGGCGCCTTCTGGCTTCCTGGGAGGCGGATCTATCTTAATCTGAAATATTTTTCCCTGCAGACTGATCCAGCTGATCCGCACCTTTATAGCCTGATAATCCATGAAGTCTGCCATTTGAGGCAGGGCCTACAAACTGCACTGTCGATATATGGAGAGTTGGAAGCCTGGCAGCTCGGATTCCGGGTTTACCAGCAGCTTACCGGTCAGCCAGATCATCAGAATTTAATCGAGTTGATGTCTTTGCCTCTGGGCACGGATCGGGAAATATTGAGGCGAGCGCAAGTGTTGATGCAGGTATATGCCGGGAAAAATTATCGCGCTGATCTTTTGCCTTTATATCCTTTTGGCCGCG
>CAINXK010000005.1 GCA_903854805.1 uncultured Anaerolineae bacterium | reverse complement strand
TTGAGCAAAATCCGATTCTTCCAGGTGTAGAGAAGTTGATCCTGGATGGCAAGGCTAGAGGTTTGAAGCTGGCGGTTGCATCAAGTTCATCACAGGAGTGGGTGGAAGGACATCTCAAACGTCTCAATTTGTTCCAATATTTTGATGTGATCAGGTGTAAGGAAGATGTGCTCAAGGTCAAGCCCGAGCCCGATTTGTTTCTTGCAGCCCTGGGTGAGCTTGGCGTCAGAGCTGATGAGGCAGTGATATTTGAAGATTCTTTAAATGGCATAATTGCCGCTGGTCGGGCTGGGATCCGGGTCGTCGTAGTCCCAAACCCGGTTACTATGCATACCAATATCAAAGGGGAAACTTTGCGTATTGGATCGCTGGCAGAATTATCGCTGGACGAATTGATTAGCAAACTATAAGCTTCCAACCTTTCTGATCGTTGTACAATCAAAGTAGAGATAGATCGTCCTTATCAGGAGATGTTGATGATGCAAAATAATTCCCAGGTTCGTTGGCAGGCAATTGTCGCCAAGTATGCCATGCCTGAAACTTGGCGAAGTATCTGGCAAATATTAAATTCGGTTGTGCCGTTTATTGTCCTGTGGACGATGATGGCACTTAGTTTACGGGTGGGCTATTGGCTTACTTTGCTTTTGGCTTTCCCGACAGCTGGGTTTATGGTGCGCATGTTTATTATCTTCCACGACTGTTGTCACGGCTCGTTTTTTAAAGACCACCGTGCCGATGAGATTGTCGGGAGTCTGATCGGGATATTGGTATTGACCCCCTTCTACCAGTGGAAGCGTGATCATTCTATTCACCATGCCACAGCTGGCGACCTTGACCGGCGTGGGACAGGCGATGTGTTGACGTTAACAGTCAGAGAATATCTGGGTCTGCCTTGGTACAAGAAGTTTGGCTATCGTATCTTGCGTAACCCGCTGATTTTGTTCACAGTTGGATCATTCATTGACTTTGTAATCCTGCAGCGTTTCTCCACAGCAAGCGCAGGAAAACGTGAACGAACAAGCGTCTTGTGGACCAATTTAAGCCTGGCAGCATTGATTACAATCCTTTGTCGCGTTGTGGGTTGGCAAATCTTTTTTCTAGTGGAAGTACCCATTCTGTTGATAGCCACATCGGCCGGCGTCTGGTTGTTTTACGTCCAGCATAATTTTGATGGCACATATTGGGCACGTCACGACCAGTGGGAGTTTTTCAAGGCTGGGGTAAGTGGCAGCTCGTTTTATAAATTGCCGGCAATCTTGAACTGGTTCACCGGTAATATCGGTTACCACCATATCCATCATCTCAGTCCAAAAATCCCCAATTACAAGCTACCGGTGGCTTACAAAGAAAATCCCCTGTTCCAAATTCAGCCGCTGACCATCCCGAAAAGTTTAAAATCGCTTGGTTACCGCCTGTGGGACGAGGAACGAAAAATACTGGTTGGATTCAACGTCTTGCGCAATTATCGTTCCAAAGGTACATAGAATCTTGCTCAGTAACGATAATAAAATCGAATTGTTTACAATAAAATAGCAGCTCCATTCGCAGCCATGCAAATTGGGGATAGACAAAGGAGCGAATAGGATCGTCATCTATTCGCTCCTTTAGTACCTTATGAATTGGATCCTTGCACAAAAAGCAAGGAATTAGGCATGCAAAGTAGCGGGTTGAGCGAGGGCAGGAATGATGACCACTTCGCGTAACTTCAACGTCATAGTGGTCCAATGACGCCCGAGTTCGGTCA
>CAINXK010000004.1 GCA_903854805.1 uncultured Anaerolineae bacterium | reverse complement strand
TTTTGTGGTTATTTTGCGGGAACCCTTCCGCAAAATAACCACTGACGGGGCAGCCCACCGATCAGCGTTTATTGGCAGGCAGTGGCTGCGATGGTTAAGACTTGAAGCGGATACCGGTGAGTAAATACTGCCATGCTGATTTTTGCTGCGCGGCGAATGTTAATCGAGGTTTTGCCCGGTCAGTACATACGGCGCAGGGGTTGAAGACTTCCAGATAGATGAAAATTATTTTTTTGTGGTTATTTTGCGGAAGGGTTCCCGCAAAATAACCACTGACGGGGCAGCCCACCGATCGGTGTTTATTGGCGGGCAGTGGCTGCGATGGTTATGACTTGAAGCGGATACCGGTGGGTAAATTCACCATGTACCTGGTTCATCGATCAGATTTGATGAAGGATTTACCTTCGGATTGATCGGATGCGGTAACGGTTTGGGAGAAGCGGACCAGGGTGCCCAGGTACGCATCCGATCCATTGCGGACGACCCAGCCTTCCATGTTGAAAGGTATCGGGCTATCGGCCAGGATCCATTCGCCGTTGTATTTTCGCGCGATGTGAACATGTGTGCCTGTGGTTTCTCCACCTTCGCAAGAAGGATGGCCGAGCCGGTCACCAGCTTTGACATTTTTTCCGGCGGCAATTCGATCAAAGCTGGATAGGTGCAGGTAGAAAATATTCCAACCAGTTTGCTCGTTGCCATCTCCATCCAGGTCTAATACCACTTCGGCCAATTCTGAACGGGCTATCACACCATCAGCCATGGCCGTGGTCCAGTCATCCGAACTGCCGCAAGCGGAAACCCCACTTGGGGCGAAATCGATGGCGGCGTAAGGTTCACCTTTTCCCCATCCAGTGTGCGGGCCGCCAGTGTAAGTCCAGCCGTGGCCAGGTTCAAACGGCAGGATAAAATCTGGCTGGGTCAGGCTGCCCGGAATGTGTGGCTTAACATTCTGCCAGGGGTCGCCGAACAGGTGTGCATAGGTTTCAGCCAGCCCGCCCGGGCCGATCATCTGGTCAAAGACTGGCGTTGAATACAGGCGTGAAAAAGCATACTGAAGTGCCACTGTGGCGGCATTTTGCCAGGGATCGGGACGTTCAATGCGTGTATCAGGATGTTCAAACTCGGTCAGGCTGCCGCGCCGCCAACCATAGTAGCCATTGTTAAGGGTGTTCGCCATCCAGACCAGCTGAAGGTAGACACCCTGGTGAAATTGTTCGTGGTAACCGAGCACATAGGTTGTATCAGGCATAAGCGGGTTGCTGAGCGCCTGACCGAAGTATTCAAGCAGGGCCAACTGCAGGCGGGGACTGACGCTGAAGTTGTTGGCCACCAGCCGGATAATTTGAGCCCCGCTGTAGACATTGTCGCTGAGTTGTCCGCGGTAGTTTTTTAACCAGCCAGGCTGGGCATTGATAAAGCCTTCGATGTCAAAGTCAAGCTGGGCCGGACCATCGGCAAATAAGCTGTCTGGTATGATCTGATACGGGGTGCCCCAGAGCGGCAGGTAATAGATCGGGATCTTCATGGGCATGCCGGGCGGCATGGTGGTGGCGCTTTGCGGGATAATGGGATTGGCAGTGCGGATTTCGGCGATACTGGTGTTGAAGCGTACTGCCAGGGCGGGCAGGGTATCGCCGGTCTGGGCCGTGTAATCGACCAGCTCGGCAGGACCGTAGGGCGCGCGGGTGGGCAATGGTGTGAAGATAGCTGCCGGTGTGGGAAAAACCGGTTCGCGTGGCAAGACGGGCATGGGTGTGAGGGTTTCTGGGGCTGTGCAAGCGCTTAACAGGAAAATCAAAGCCAGGATCAGGTTCAGACCGCGCGGCCAGGTTCGAGCAGGACCAGGGTAAATTGATCCCAGCTTATTATTTATCGCGGATAATGTTGGTTTCATACGTTGAACAGGTGCAGGCGGTGACGATCTGCTCACCCCTGGTGAGACTGCCTTTGTAGGGTAAAACACCGTTGTGAGCGATCCAGCCATCCATATTGAATGACAGCGGTCCATCAGCCAGCATCCATTCGCCGTTGTATTTGCGCGCAATATGCAAATGTGTGCCAGTGGAGACGCCACCTTCGCAGGATGGGTGCCCGATGTGAGCGTCTTTTTGTAGCGTCTGGTTGAGGACAACTTTACCGGTGGTGCTGATATGCATGAATAGAATGACCCAGCCAGTTTGTTCCAGCCCATCGCCATCCAGGTCGAGCATGACCACGCCGGTGGCCAGGCGGATAACTTTTCCCGCAGCAGGTGCCACAACCCAGGCATTATTTTCCATACAACCATTTGCCATCGAGCTGGGCGCGAAATCGAGTGCGGCGAGCGCGCCTTGTTTTTCCCAGGCTGAATGTGGTCCACCCGTCAGCGCCCACAGGTGTCCGGGTTCAAAGGGCAGGCTGAGGAATGGTTGGACCAGTCCGTTTGGGATGGTGGGTTCGAAGGTTTGGGCACGCTGAAGGGTCGGCCCAAACATGCGCTCATATAAGGCTGGGAAGCCGCTGGGCGCGATGGCCTGATCCCATTCGGCGCGGGAGTGGTTTTGGGCAAAGTAATACTGTATGGCAGCGGTTCCGGCATTCAGGAAAGGGTTTAAGCGCAGGGTTGAGCCATCTGTAAATTTTAGTTCGTTCAGGTTGCCGGAACGCCAGCGATAATAGCCATCTGAAAGCGCGCCGGAAGCCCACATTAACTGGCGGAATAGGCCTTTGTGTAAAAATTCGACGTAACCCAATGGGTATTCGTCCTCGGCCAGGTTGGTGGGGTGGCTCAGAACCCAATGGCTTTCATACTCGATAATGGCTAGAATGATGCGCGGGCTGAGCGAGTTTTCATCGCAGATGCGTTCCACCGCCTCAATGCCGCTGATCTGGTCAGAGCTGAGCGAACCTTCATAACGAACCAGATAGCCGTCTGCTTTTGTGACGTAATCTTTGAGGCTGAAGCCAACAGAAGCCGGACCGTAGACGACCTCGCTATCGGGGATGGTATTTTCACCCGGACCGCGGATCTCACCTGGAGCCGGTTTGGGAACCAGCAGCAGGGTATCTGGTGGAATAAGTTGATCTGGTGGCGGCAGGATCACATCTGTGATGATCTGTTCAGGTCGCAGGGCGAAGCGTTTTGCAACGATGTTAAGGGTATCGCCGCCCTGGCTGTGATAGACATCCATGGGGCCAGATGCGTTGACCGCTGGCAGGGTGGCTGTAATCACAGGTTGGGTGAAGGTGGCGACTGGGGTGCTGTTCTCCGGTGTGGGGCTGGCAGTGTTGGTTGCATTCGGCATGGTGGGGGACAGAATAGGGGTAGCTGTGCCCGGCATGGGGATTTCTTTTAATGGGGTGATGCTGGGGGAAGGTGTAAGGCTGGGTACGCGAGTACGTACGGCAGTCTGGCTGGGGAATTCTACATTTGTGGGCGTGATCTGTTCACCCCATAATCCGGCGGTGTTGCCGAGACAGGATGTCAATAATGAGGTTATGATGGCAATCTGAAGGATGGGTAGGAATCTTTTCATGGTTCTCAAATTTATTATATCTTCAATTCAGACAGATCCCCTAAAAAATGATACAGGTTCTCCCCAGATTCGTGGGGAAAAAATATTTAATCTGCGCTGCCTGTGCTTGTTCGTAACAAGCGCAGGCAACCCAGGGACTATTGTGGCTGTTTTTATTACGAATAAGTGTCGAATGAACGAATGATACGAAGTTTCTTTGGAAAATATCGCGAAAAAGTGTTCCCAAAAACTTGCGTGTAGCAGCATGCAGGGGTAAAGTTGATGCTCCGGAAGAGCGCAGATCAGCATCTGCCAGGTTTCCCTATGAAAATGGATAAATGGTGCACCTGGGTTCAGGGTGGATTGATTGCTAGCGTTGGATCTGGTTGATGGCATTGCTGCCATCCCAGGCTTCTACAACCTTGCCATTGCCGGTCAGGCGACCGTCATATTCGACATTGTTACCGCTGGTTACATAGCCTCCCAGTACGAAAGGCAGCCTGGGGTCGGCGGCCGGGATCCACAGTCCGTTGTATCGGCGAGCCAGGTGCAGGTGGTCGGCAGCGGCAAGCCCACCTTCACAGGATGGATGCCCGATCTTATCGCCGGTTTTGAGGGTCGTGCCGGGTTGGACGCGATCACGGGTTTCTATATGCATGTAAAGGATGGTCCAGCCAGTTTGTTCAATGCCATCGCCATCCAAATCCTGAACCACCGCGCCATTGTCTGCGCGTAAGATCAGCCCAGGGGCGACGGCGGTAACCCAGGCATCGGATGGGGCGCAGCCGATTGGCTCACCGGGTGGGGCAAAGTCGAGCCCGGCCCAGGCAGAGCCCTGGTCCCAACCGGCGTGCGGCCCGCCTGTAAATTGCCAGACCTGTCCGGGTTGAAACGGCAGGCTGAGGGCTGGTTGGGTCAGCCCGGCTGGCAGGAGTGGTTCGATGGCCAGGTCGAAGGGATAGCCAAACAACTTATTAAAGGTAGTGTACAGCCCGTTCGGTCCGGTATCGTACAACCAGGTTTCCTGGGTATCGAGCTTAGAAAACAGGTGTTGAACAGCGGCAGTACCGGGGTTGATCCCGGGCTGTGGCACCACGGTGGTGCCATCCGACAGAGTCCAGTTCTGGACCTGGCTTTCCTTCCAGCGGTAAAAGCCCTGGTTGAGCATATCGGCGGACCAGGTTAGCTGGCGGTAGAGACCCTGGTGGAAGTCATCGACATAGCCGATGGGTGTGTCGATGGTGGTGGGGGCCGGGTTGGGGTTGGTGACCCACTGAGCACGGTATTCGAGCAGGGCGAGCAGCAGGCGTGGGTTGACCGAGTAGTTATGGGCCACGCGGATCAGGATTTGTGCTCCGTTGAGGTTTTCGCCATTTACATCCTGGGTATAAAAAGCCAGGTAGCCACCCTTTTGCTGGATATAGGTACTTACATCCAGCAAAGAACTCAATGGGCCGTAGATCAGTTCCGAGTCTGGCAGGATCTTGAAATAGTCCGAACTGGCGACTGCACTCGCTGCCGAGCCGGATTCTGAGGGCGGCTGGGGGAGTGTGCTGACTGGGATGATCAGGCTATCTCCGGGGTAAATGACTGCATCGCCGCCCATGCTGTTGGCTGCCAGAAGTTCGTCTGTACTTATGCCAAATTTTTCGGCGATTGATGAAGGAAAATCACCGCTTTCGACGGTATAAGTCTGGGAACCGGGTGTGGGTGTGGTCTGGAGGCTGGCATTATCTGGCAGGGGTGTAAAGGTGGGGAAGGCTTGCATGGAGCCATCCGGGGTTGGGCTATTGATGGGTGCTGCCGGGTCGCGAGTAGGGGGCAGGTAGGTTTGGATGGAGACGCCGGTGGGAATTATCGGTTTAGCGTTAAATACGGTTGGTACGGCGACCGGTGTGCCGGCGTTTTTGACCGGCGCAGTACGGGTGCAGGCGCTCAAGAGCAGGATGGGGATCAGGATAATGACTGGGATTTTAAACATAAGAGAGATTTTACCAAAAAAGGGATGCCAATGGGAAAACCAACAATTCTATTAAGAAACAAAAATTGGGGCTTGCAGATCGAGCATTGGCGCTTTGCCGAATAAAAGCACATTCAAGCGTCTGGGCGGACGTATTGTGGACCGGGTTGGTTGGAAGGGTGGGGTTATTTTTGTGCGACTCATAACCAGCCGTATTTTGGTGCTGCACTCCTTTTAATCTTGATTTTTAGGATGTGCGCAGCAATGACCTGGAGACAAATACAACCCGCATCAGGCGATGCGGGTTGTATTTGCATTGATTTGTGGAGCGAGCCTTTCCAGAGAAATGTGTGTAAACTTTTCTGATTCGGATCAGCAGTTTAAAATGAATTTAAGCAAGTGAGCTGGGGTCTTCCGAAAAAGTGTCTGTGTGGATTCAAGAATCCACTAACGAGGCAAACGGGCTCGGGTGGAACCAGATTTTGAAGTTTAATCTCGGGTCCATTGTTGCAGAAGAAGAACATCTGTCTGTGGTTGGTCAGGTTGAAAGTGCCGACCTGGTTACCGCAAGGTGTGATGGCGTAATAGCTGTACGTGGTGGCGGGCAGGCTGATGTTGTAAACACCTTCGGCGAGTGTTAGAGTCTGCGATCCATTCGCGTTTGTGAGGATCACTGTAACCACACCACCGGATTTATTGCGGACATTGACATTAGAGTTGCCAGGTTCCTTGGCCAATGCACTGCCGAGCGGCAGCATGGAGGCCAGAAGTGCCAATATGATTACGGTGACAAAAACGTTTTTCTTCATTATTACTCCTTGATAAATTGATACTGGTTATGGCGGTGTTTTGGTAGAGCGGACGAGGCAGCAGATACTTTTGGGTAGGTTCTATTGGCCTCCTTATTCGTCCCGAATTGAGTCGGGCGGGGTGGTCTGGAAAAAATACCCCTCTGAATAATCATTAATTTACTTTGACAATTAATTATATCTTCAATTAGAAAAAAACTGTGCAGTTTGGTAAAAGGTTAATTCGCCGGCGGGATCATGACTGCGATCCTGGTTGTATTGTCGTTTGAAGTGAGCGAGATCATCACCATGCGTGTGTCATTTTTCATAAAATACCAGATTTTGGTTGTGCCCTGGGTCATTTCGTTTACAACCTGCCAGTTGTTGGTTTTCATGCCGGTCACATAAAAATCAGAAAGTTCGGTCAGAGATAGATTGCTGGAGAAGCTGAACATCTGCATACCCTGGCTGACTGAAGTCATCAGGTCGCCATTGTTGTCTTTTAAGAAAGGTACATCTTCGGGATAACCTGTGATGCTTTGCAGGGGCGTAGGAGTGGCTTCGGGTGCACTGGTCAGCTTGCTGCTGGCAGAAGGGCGAGCGGGTGGTGGCGCGGATGTTTCGGCCAGATTGCTGGGTAATTGGGTGCTGGCCTGGCCGGTTGTTCCCGCAGGTGTGAGCGGGGCTGGTTTGTTGTTCAACAGGCTCCGGGATGCGAAAAAAGCGCTTCCACCTGCCAGCAGGCACAAAAAAACAATTACGGCCAGCCCGCTGACCACAGCCAGGATAATTTTCCAGGTTTCCAGCTTTACTCCTGTCTGGCTGCCTGGCACCGGGATAGTCTGACTGGTGGTTTTTGTCTGTACGCCTACCGGGGAAACCAGGGATGTTTTTTCCGGGTTGAGAAGGGTGACCACATCCACAGGCATGTCAGATAAGACGGTTGCGGCGCTGTTCGCCAGCTTTTCGAGTGCGGTCGCAAAGCTGGCCATGCTCTTGAAGCGGTCTTTTGGTTCTTTTGCCAGGGCTTTAAATAATACCTGTTCAACCTCTTCCGGCAAGCCCGGAATGAAGCTGCTTGGGCGGGGGAGTGGGTCACGCAGGTGTTTGATCATCACGGCTGCGGGTGTATCGGCCGTATAGGGGCGGTGACCGGTGACCATCTCATAGAAAACGACACCGAGCGAGTATATATCAGTGCCTGGGTCTGCTATACCCATCCATTGTTCGGGGGCCATATAATCTGGGGTGCCGATGCCCACGCCTGCGGCAGTCAGCTGGGTGGCGCCGCTGCCGGAAATAACTTTGGCAATACCGAAATCTGAGAGCAGTGGTGCCCCTGATTGGCTGATGAGGATATTGGCGGGTTTGACGTCGCGGTGGATGATATTCTGCTGGTGCGCGTATTCCAGTGCGCCGGCAATCGGTGCCAGCAGGCTGGCTGCTTGCTGAGGTGATAGGGCGCTGCCCATTTTTTGTTTGAGGGTGCCGCCTGGGACGAAAGGCATCACCAGATATGGCACGCCATCCTGTTCGCCGTAATCCAGAACTTTAAGAATATAGGGGTGGTCGAGCTGTGCAAGCGCGCGGGCTTCACGTTGAAAGCGTTTAAGAAATTCGCCATCGTTGCTATCTTCGATATCTGTGCGGATGATCTTGATGGCTACATTGCGCTCAAGGCTGGTGTCATAGGCCTTGTAAACGGAGGCCATACCACCTTCTCCGAGTGGTTCGGTAATGTGATAACGGCCCAGGTTCATGCCGGTTAAATTGAGCTTGCCCATAGCAGCCCTCCGTATCAATAAGAACGTGCTTTGGTTAATGAATGCCAATAAAGTTTATGAAAATCCCTGTAAAAAACAGGTCAGCAAGACTTTTGTGGTTATTTTCGCGATTGGATCATCCGCGAGAATAACCACCTGCGGAGGTTGCAGGCAAGCGCAACTTAATCCAGGCGCGACCCTCAACATTGTTCAGGTTCATTATAGCCTTATCCGCTAACGTTTGCCTATCAATAACCTTGCCGCGAGTGCGGTTCAGATTTTCCGAGATCCTAACTATCAGAATAAATTCCTTGCTTTTCAGTTCTGACATGCCCTCACCCCGGCCCTCTCCCGCCAAAAGTCGACAGAAAGCGTACAATATTTACCGTTGCGGGAGAGGGAGAAAGTTCTCAACCTGGGTGGAAAAGGGACGGCTGTCCCTTTTCCACCCAGAACCCCTCATTTTCCTGCCGGGCAACGCATATTTTCTACAAGAAACCCCTTTGAAAGCCACCAGATACAAATCCTGGCATTTTCAGAAACTTTGAACCACACCCTCTTGCCGCGAGTGCAGGGCAAAATCCAGGGGGTCAACCTCCCCAGGGCATGCCAGCATATAGCTCAAAAGCTTTTTCGTGCAGGTGTTTGAAGAGACGCTCGTGCCCGGATTCCCAGTGAGCCAGCATCTCCAGAACTTTCTTGGGTTCGCCTTCGGCTTTGGCGGCAGCCATGCTGTAAAACTCGGCGAAGTCGCGTTCGATCAGGTAGGCCATGCGCAGGACGGGTAGATCGGCTACCATGGCTTCGGCCACGCTTTGTGCGATGTTTTCGTTTTCGGCGCGATCAGAGAAGAAGCCGGCGCTGGGCAGCTCAGGCAGCTCGGCGCTGACACCAGCATGCTGGGCAGCGATCTGGGCGGCGATAAAGTCGATGTGTTTTTGTTCTTCCAGTGCGATGGCCTTGAAGGCACCTTGCGCAGCGGCATTTTGCAGTCGCGAGGCGTTTTCGACGAAGAAGCGTTTCCCTTCGTATTCGCGTTCCAGGGCGTATTCCAGGATCTTTGTGATGTCCATGCTTAATCTCCAGGTGGGGCTGGTGGCTGGTACCCCTACGATGAGGCTTGTACAAGTGTCACTTTGACGGCGGTGACCTTGTATTCAGGGATTTTTGAGACCGGGTCGAGTACGGCCTGGGTCAATTCATTGGCAGAAGCTTCCGGAAAGTGGAAGTTGGCGTAGACCATGCCGGGTGGCACGCGATCTGTCACCCAGGCTTTGGCTTCAATGAAACCGCGGCGTGATTCGATCCGGACATGGGCTTCGCCGGGTAAATTGCTGGGCACCAAACCCAGCTTCTCGGCATCCCAGGGGCTGAGCTCGATCAGGGCCTGGCTGTAGAGTGCCATCAGGCTTTCGGCGCGGCGGGTCATTTCGCCGCCATGCCAGTGATACAGGACCCGGCCGGTGCTGAGTACAAAGGGATAGTCATCGTCAGGGCGTTCGGCGGGGGGCAGGTGATCGATGGGCATAAATTTACCCAATCCGCGCGCGAACTGTTTGGTATGCAGGATGGGTGTGCCGGGGTGTTCAGCGTTGAGTACTGGCCATTGCAGGCGCTCGCCACGTTCCAGGCGTTCAAAAGTGATCCCGGCGTAGGAAGGCGTCAGGGCGTTGATCTCGGACATGACTTCGGATGGATTGTTGTATTGCCAGGCGGCGTGCGTTCCAGAAAATTGAAGAGCGTTGATCTGGATGATCCGCCGGGCGATTTCGACAGTGATTTCCCAGTCCTGGCGGGCTTCGCCGAGTGGCTCGATGGCTTTGCGTACCAGCTGCACGCGTCGCTCGGTATTGGTAATCGTGCCGTCTTTTTCAGCAAAGGAGACACCGGGCAGCAGCACATCGGCGTATTTGGCGGTTTCGGTGGGGAAGATTTCCTGCAGGACGACAAAATCAGCTGCTGCCATGCAGTGTTTGATGTGCTTTGTATCCGGGTCTGACATGAGCGGGTCTTCGGCCAGGATGTAGAGTGCGTGGGTCCGGCCGTCCAACAGGCCGGGCATCATTTCTGTGACGGTCAGGCCCACTTTGGGCTCAGGTGCGAAGCCCCATGCATTTTTGAACTTGGCAATCACTTCTGGGTTGGTGACCGGCTGGTAGGCCGGGTAAACGTTGGGGAGACCGCCCATGTCGCAGGCACCCTGGACGTTGTTCTGTCCGCGCAAGGGGTTGACACCGCCACCAGGTTTGCCCATGTTGCCGAGCAGCATCTGCAAGTTGGCCAGATCCATGACGTTGCGCACACCAACAATGTGCTGGGTGATGCCCATGGCCCAAATGACGGCCATCGGCTTACTGGTTCCCATCATTTCTGCGGCCTGGTAGATCTTTTCGAGCGGGACGCCGGTAATTTCACTGACTTTTTCGGGTGGATACTGCTGGATGGTGGCTTTGAACTCTTCAAAGCCTTCGCAGCGTGCATCGATAAAGGCTTGATCTTGCCAACCTTTTTCCAGGATGATGTACATCAGCCCGTTGAGCAGGGCGATATCTGTGCCGGGGCGCTGACGCAGGTGCAGGTCAGCGTAGTCGGTCAATTCGATCCGGCGTGGATCAGCGACGATCAGTTTGGCGCCGCGCAATACAGCCTGGCGCAGTTTCGCGCCAAAGACGGGGTGCTGTTCGGTGGTGTTGGATCCGATCACGAACAGGGCTTGTGCTTGCTCGGCTACATCGTCCATTGAATTGGACATTGCGCCCGAGCCGAAGGAAGTCGCCAGACCGGCGACGGTGCTAGAGTGTCAGAGACGGGCGCAGTGGTCAATGTTATTCGTGCCAATGACCTGTCGCGCCAGTTTGTTCATCAAGTAGTTTTCTTCGTTGGTGCATTTGGCCGAGGTTAGCACACCAATGCTATTGGGGCCGTGCTCTTGCCGGATGTCGCTAAGTCTGCGGGCGGTAATATCCAGAGCGATATCCCAACTGGTTTCGACCCAATCCCAGCCAGATTGAACGGTGGTTCTGCCGGCGGATTGAGACGATTTTCCTGAGATCAAGTCACGGACCTCACTTTTTTCAGCACCTTCCAGCAGGTAACGCCGCACGCGAGGTTTGAGCAGACGCTCGGGGTGGTGAATATAATCGTAGCCATAGCGCCCCTTGACGCACAGGTGCATGCCATTGACGGGAGCCTGTGGGTTGGATGTGACCCGAATGATCTTGTCGTCTTTAATGTTCAGGTCAAACTGGCAGCCCACTCCGCAGTAACCGCAGGTGGTGGTGACAAGCTTGTCGGGTTTTCCCGCGCCGATGGATGGTTTGTTGTCGAGCGCACCGGTGGGACAATAGGCAACGCAGGCGCCGCATGATTCACAGCGCGCGCTGAGCATATCAGTGTTGGCCCCGGCCGAGATTTCTGAGTCAAAGCCACGTTTGGTCAGGCCCCAGACGAAGCGTCCCTGGACTTCTTCACAGGCGCGGATGCAGCGGTTGCACAGGATGCATTTGTTCAGATCGACCCACACAACCGGGTTGGGGTCGCTGTTGACGGCGTAACGCGGCGTGGGGGATTGTTTCTGGTTGGGGTCGAGTCCAAAATGACGCACCCAATGCATGAACTGGGTCTCGTCTTTTTGGCCGTTCTGGTAGCCGCTGTCGTGATAGGCAAATAGTAAAAATTCCAGGATTTCGCGCCGGGATTTAAAGAGCGCGTCGCTTTCGGTGGTGACTTCCATGCCCTCGCTGACCGGCAGGGCGCAGGAGGCAGCCATGGCGCGCGCGCCTTTGACTTCCACCAGGCACAGCCGGCAGCCTCCATAGGGTGTGAGGTCAGGGTGGTCGCAGAGGGTTGGGATGGTAATGCCGAGCTTTTCCGCCGCGCGCAGAACCATGGTGCCTTCGGGGACTTCGACGGGTATGCCGTTGATGGTCAGATTTGTCATGTTGGCAGCTCCAGAATTTGGATTCCAGATTTCGATAAAATTTGTACGATATCAATATAACATGAATAATTCCCGCCAATATTCACTTTTTTGTCATTTATTTGGGGTGAAAGGGGTCATGCCCAGCCGGCAGGTTCTCGCTGAAACCTGTAGAGAGCTTGCCGGCTGATTGTTGTGGCAGCCTGTGCGGGGCAAATCTCCGAATTTTCGATCATTTGGATGCAGTGGTTGTGATGATTACAAGATTTGAATCTGGAGGCCGGTGAGTAATAAATACAGTTTATTAAGGAATGCCGCCTCTGATAGCTATCAGAGGCGGTCTGGGGTTTGGGTAATTTTGATATTCAGGGGTCAGGTGCCAGGTAAAGAACGCTGGCGCTGGTAACAGATTGATGGCTGATAATTTCTCAAGGCAGATGTTAGCCCGCAGAGCACGCGAGCCGATGAGATTATTTGATTGACTCGATCGCAGCGGTTTGGTGATGCCTTGTTAATTCCGAGTTGGTAGCGCTTTTCGGCTTTTCACAATCTGGTAAGCGCTGAAGAGTGCGCAGGCGGAGGCAGCATAGAAGACCCCGGCCAGCATGAAAGCCAGCCAGACGCCGGCGTTTTCAAGTTTGCCATTTCCAAGCAGGGCCAGCTGACCTATACCATAAGGGATCATGGCGGTTAAAAGCAGGGCTGCGCCGGTGATCTGAGGTTGGGTTTGCTGGCGATAGCCCAGGTAGTAGATGACACTTCCCGTCAACAGTACCATCACGATCAGAGCCTGCGGGAGAAATAACATGGAGAGAGATGGCAGGCTTGGGAAATTGGCCCAGTATTCCTTCAGCGTCAGTAATTGAATGAACTGACCGTGGATCAGTTGGCTAATATTCAGCCCGGCGGGCGGGGTTCGAAGGTTGGACAGAAAAGAGATCGCGTTCAGGGTCAGCGTTGTGATAAAGATTGACCCAATCAGAAACACGGCGAAGGTAATTTTTTTCATAAAGGTGGGCTCCAATGCCAGGAGGCTGGTTGGTGAGGTCTGCTTCTACATACCAGTATATCAATCCGGCAAAGGAAAGTTATTAACAAAAGTGCAAAATGTCACAATAGAAAGGTTTATTTATTTAGGCGCACATTCTCGATTTTTTCAACCGGCAGCCAGTCATCCAGATTGCTATAAGTGCTTTTATCAATCTGGAAAGGTTCGAGCTGGACAAGATCACTGATTTCGATCAATACCAGGTATCTTTTTCCAGCCCAGCGCTCAAATTGTTTTTTAGTAAGCTGGAGCTGGCCGTGGTGGCTTTCGATCAGCCCGGCGGATTCATCTGCTGTCATTTTTTCTGAATTAAAAACACTCTTGACCCTGGCTTTGGCCAGGATCAGACCCTCGGCATTGTTGTTGATCAGGGTAAGCAAGTCTTCCGGGTTTACTCTTCCATAGGGTATTTTTCTTCCAGTGGCTCCACGAATGAGCATGGTCTTTTTTCCTGAAAGCAGTAGATCCAATTCCTTTGCGGTTGAGTCAAGATAGACCACATGGTCCATATTCTGATCTCCAGGGCTTTAATCAATTTTAATTATTCAACGGCCGTGTCGCTGACCTACCGGATGTTTATTCAGTGTTGATTCAGTGTTCAGTCAGTGTTGATCAGTCGGTCTGCGTTGCTGTGTGCAACCAGTTCGGCAGCGGTCTCGCTGCTGAATTCCAGCTGAACATCCTGGCTGGCGGGCCAGAAGTGACGGATTTTTAGCACTCCGCGGACTGCTTTAGACTCAGTGCTGGCAAAAAGGGGGGCTACGAAGAAGGTCAGTAGTGACCAGATTATCAGGAAAGCACCCAGTCCGATGAAGGCGGCCAGCAGCAGGTTGGTGATCAGGTTGCCTTGTGCGCTGACAGACCAATAGGCAAGCAGGGCGCCGCACACAGCCAGTCCCGCCAATATTCCCAGGATCAGCCCCATCTGCCCGACCAACTGCTCAGTGCGGTTTTTGGTGGAGGCGGTTGCATGATGGGCCGCGCAGAGAGGCACGGGGATTGTGATTGTCATGGACCGGCTACCGAAGCTAAGCGTGCGCGTGATGTCGTAGCGCTTTTCGGCAGGCTGCTGGCAAACCAGGCAGATTGGTGGAAACAGGATGTCGAGACCCCGGATCGTGAGTCTTTTAGGCATGGGTAACCTCCATTTTGTCATTTGAATATTGGCTAAATCCGTTTTTTAGATTTGCGCTGATCTTATATTTTCTTTCGGAGCAGATTGCTCCGGCAACCAATTTGCAATGCTTGCTGGGAGTGAAGCAGCCTGAGCGATTGCGACTGTTCTACTCCATTGTATTTACTCGTGGTTTGCCTGGTTTTGCTTTTCGCTTTAATTATTTACAAGCCGGGAAGCCCATCGATTAGCAAAAATTTACTGGCTATGATTGTGATGGTTATGATTAAACCTGGATGCCTGTGATTAGAAAGATAGTTGCGGGCGGGTGCCTGCCTGTCAGAAAATATACTTTAACTTTACTGCGATTTGAGACAGGTTTCAAGCAATATTTCTTTTAAAGGTCTGGCCTAAAGTTTTCAGGATACCTTGGCTAGTCCTGTGTTGCGGATTGGCTATTACCCCGGCATCTTCTGCTGGAATATCGATGTAAAGCGTACAAAAGCTGGCCATGCTGGAAAAAATTCTGGTTCTTCCCAGGTTAATGGGGAAAATATTTAATCCAGACTCCCGGTTGGCTTGTGCGTAACAAGCGCAGTAATTTGAAGGACCATTGTGGATGTTTTTGTCACGAATAAGTGCCGAATGGACGAATGACAGGAAGTTTCTTTGGAAAACATTATGAAAAAGCGCTGCCAAAAACTGGCGTGCTGCAGCATGTAGGGTAAAGTTGATGCTCCGGAATAGCGCTGATTTATTGTCTCCCTCAAATCTGATGAGAGCCACAATTCTCAACCCAGGAGTCAGGTGGGCTGGGGCTATTCGCGCCAACCAGGCAGGTTTGTCATATATAATTGGGATGGTGGATGCTTGGTGTGTATTGGCTGGCCGAAAGACACTTGCGGGGAACCCGTGTTTTCAAAACCACGGTTGCGCCGGGCCAGATACCATCTATCAGCGGGCTTGCCTGGAATAATTTCTTATCATCGGAGTGGAATATGCAGAGTGTGCTTGTTACGGGTGTTTCAACTGGCATTGGCTGGGGAATTACGAAGGTTCTAATCGCGCATGGATATCGTGTTTTTGGCAGTGTGCGCAGGGAAGAAGATGCCAACCGGCTGGTCGCAGAATTTGGCGCAGCGTTTGTGCCCGTGTTGTTTGATGTCACTGACGAAGAAAAAGTGCATGCCGCTGCAAAACAGGTACAGGAGCAGTTGCATGGAGAGACGCTTCTGGGTCTCGTGAACAATGCTGGGATTGCCGTGCCGGGTCCATTGATGCACCTGCCGATCCAGGATTTTCGAAAACAAATCGAGGTAAACCTGATTGGGCAGCTGATAGTGACGCAGGCATTCTTGCCATTATTAGGTGCAGAACTTGCCCCGAAGGGCAAGCCTGGCCGGATCATCAATATCGGTTCGAGTTCGGGCAAGGCTGGCTCTCCCTTTCTGGGCGCATATTCGGCTTCAAAACATGCCCTGGAAGGTTTTTCTGAGTCATTACGCCGGGAATTAATGCTATACGGCATCGATGTCATCCTGGTTGGTCCTGGACCAGTGGTCACCCCAATTTGGGATAAGGCCGAACAGATGGATCTTTCCCTGTACAAGGATACGGATTTCATGCAGCCGGCTCTCAAATTCCAAAAATATGCGCTTGAAAATGGCAGAAACGGATACCCGCCTGAAAAGGTCGGCGAGGTGGTGCTGCACGCGTTGACGGCGAGCAAGCCCAGGGTTCGGTACGCTGTTGTGCGTGGCAACCCAATTATGCATTTCTTTGAGGATATTCTTCCGAGGCGGTTTATCGATGGGATTGTTGCGAAAAATTTGGGTTTAAAACCCAGGAGCCAGGCTGCTGGAGCGGTAAAAACCAGTGATTAAACGCGGATTATGGAAATGGTCAAGCCGGGTTGGATCTTGCTCGATCGCGCCCCTGGTAATTGGTTTGCCCGGCAATATAGAGACCTACGCTAGTAATTTGTCGATTTATTTCTAACGTCAATGATGGTACCGAACCTCCTGTAACAACAGGTGAGCAAGGGTTATTTTGTAGTTTTGGCGGGACCAGTTTTCGATGAAACTCTACAGAACCAATATTTTCCTTTCGGGCTGGTTTGGTCCAGCCCGAAAGGATGTTGATTTTATGGACGCTTTTTCAGTGCCCAGGGCGGTAGATGCTGATCAAGTCACAAATGATGGCATAGCCGGTTTCTGCTCGGCCTGCGCCGGGTCCGATTAGAGTGACATCGCCCAGCAAGTCGGTCGTAAAGGTGATGGCATTAGTGGCGCCATTAACATTGGCGAGCGGGTGTTCGAGCGGCAGACGCAGCGGTTTGACACTGGCAAAAATCCCATCTGGTTTTTTCTCGAGACTGCCAATCAATTTCCAGCGCTGACCGTCTGCTTTTGCCTGGGCTACATCTGCGCTCGTAATCCCGCTGATGCCGGTTCTATCCACCTGGTTCAACTGCAGGGGCGTATTCATCAGGAGCGCGCTCAGGATCACAACCTTGCCAGCGGCATCAAAACCTTCCACATCGCCGGTTGGGTCTGCCTCGGCATAGCCTCGTGCCTGGGCTTCTGCCAACGCGTCCGGGTAGCTGGCTCCGCTTTCCATTTGAGTCAGGATGTAATTGGTAGTGCCATTCAGGATGCCCTGCACACGGCGTATGCCCGCACTCGCCAGCAGCTCCATTCCAAGCCGCAGTGAGGGCGTGCCGCTCATGACTGTGCCTTCGACGCCGATCTGCAAATTGCGACTGCGTGCCAGTTCGGCTAATTCGGCATATTGCAGGGCGATCGGGCCTTTGTTACTGGTGACAACGTGCTTGCCGTTTTCCAATGCGGTGCGGATATGGTTGATGGCGGGTTGTCCGGTTTGGAGGTTGGTGAAGCTGAGTTCGACGACGACATCGGCGTTGGAGCGCGTAATTGTTGTGAGCGCATCCCAGTCTGCAGCGCCACCGGGCAGGCTGGAAAAGTCTTTGGCCTGCAATAAGTCTGTCAGATCGAGTCCCTGTGGGTCAAATGCGCAGCCGCGCACCAAATCATTAACAGCCACGATCGTGAAGCGTAAGCCCTGTTTCTCAGCGTAACTGTTTCCGCGTTCAAGCAAAATTTGGGCAAGCCCCTGGCCAACATTCCCGAAACCAATTAGAGCAAGGCGAACTGTTTGCATGACCATCTCCTGTTGTGTATTATTCCAAGGTTGTATCGTCTGGCTCCTGCATAGCTACTGAAGCCACCATAAAAATGCTGTAGTTGCTTTTTTGAGCTGATTTGTGATTTTATCACAACCAAAAAAAGATATTGGCTCTGAGCTGCTTTAGAGTATTCTCAGGTTTGAGGCTTGTGATCTGGACTTCTGCTGTGCCATGCCTGAATCGCAAACCCGTCACAAGCTATTGATTTGTGACGGGTTTGCGATTTTGTGATTCAGACTATTGTTTTAGACTGTCTATCTCAGCTTTTCATCCAGGCAGTGATCAACTCAACGGCCTCGGGCACGAGCGCACTGGTTTCGGGTGAAAGCTCGCGATCGAAGCCGAAATAAAAGCCACGCACCGAGAGCAGGGCTGCACGCAGTTTTTTGTGATAGATCGTTTCGCACATCGAGAGCAGTGATTGGGCGGTCAGGTGATGGGTGAAGGGTGAGCGTTGGAATTCGCTCTCGACTTCGATCAGGCGCACTGGCTCAGGAATGAAGCCGGTATGCGCATCCACAAAGCAGACACGCTCATAAGCGCTGATTTCCTCGGCCATTTCCGGGGTCAGCTGCAGGCTAAATGCGAAATCCAGTAGATCGTTGACGGGGAATTCGTCATCGTAACTCGACGGGGCAGATAGCCCCAGTTGAATGGCAAGCGCCCTGAGAATATGCCAGGCGACACCGTCATCCTGCCGATCTGGATTTCCGTAGCCAATTAATAGAATGCGATTCAAGGTTTAGCGGCCGTAGCCAGTACCCATGATGTAGTTTTCCAATTCCGTGATGGTACCTTTTTGTTCTTCGAGCATGGCTTCGGCCAAACGGCGCAGGGAGATGATGCCGATGACATGTTCATTTTCCAGGACGGGCAGGTGGCGCACATGGTAGCGGCCCATCAGCTCGGCGCACTGGCGCACTGAGGTCTCAGGTTTGACCATGACCATCTCTTTGGTCATGACTTCCTGAATCAGTGTGTCGGCGGCGACGCGACCCTTGACTTCGCCCTGGCGGGCGTAGTCACGTTCGGTGAAAATGCCAATGATCTTGTTGCCTTCGGAGATTAGCACGGCTCCGGTATTGGCATTAGTCATGACTTTAAGGGCATCCAGAACGGTGCCGGTCGAAGCGATTGTGTAGACATTTGAATCTGTTTTTTCGTTGAGCAGTTTGCGAACGATAGCCATGGTTTTTATCCTTTGAGTACTTGACTGTTGACAATTGATCAGGACGAAATCAGGTGATAATGTATTTTACATCCTATGGCATGCAAATAAAATGCCATTTATACTGCAGTGCCTTCAGCCGCTCAGACTGCTTTACGGTTGAAGGCACTGGCGGGTGGTGTTAGTCGCGGGTGATGGTTCTGATCAGATCGCCGGCCGGGTCGATCAGCTCGAGCTGGATGGGCATTTGCCCAACGGCGTGGGTGGAGCAGGACAGGCATGGATCGTAGGCGCGGATGGCGGCTTCTACCCGGTTGAGCATGCCCTCGGTCACATCCGGGCCGTGGACATAGGTCTTGGCGACGCTGTCAACAGAGTTGCTCATGGCCCAGTTGTTGTGGCCGGTCGAGACGATCAGATTAACCTTGAGCAGTTTACCGTTCTCGTCAGTGTGATAATCGTGGATCAGGGTGCCACGCGGGGCTTCAATGACGCCGACGCCATGTCCGGTGAAATTCCGGCGCGTGTTCAGAATGTCGGTGGAGAGGATGTCTTTGTCTTCGCAAAGCACGCGCGCGCGCTCAGTGGCGAAAAGGGCCTCAATTAAGCGGGCATAGTGATAGTAGAGGGTGTTTTCAACGGGTTTGCCGCCGCTGAGTGATTTGAAGATCTTTAATTCAGCGTTGGCCAGAGGGGTGTCGATCTTCTCGGCGATGTTCAGGCGCCCAAGTGGGCCCACACGATACACGCCGCCTGGGAAACCCATCGGTTTGTAGTATGGGAATTTAAGATATGACCAGGGTTCGACATGCTCGGCGATCATATCCAGGTAATTTGCGCCGGAGAATCTTTCCAGGTCCTTGCCGTTCTGGTCGATCAGGCGGATATCGCCGTCATACAGTTCCAGACCGTTATCGGGGGTCACGAGGCCAAAGTAGCCAGTTGGGAAGACGGCGAACTTGTTGATATCTTCCATGTTGCGCTCGGCCCAATCCTTCATGATTTGCAGGCCGATCTGAAGCGCATCGATGGCGCCATCCACACCGCTCAGAATGGTGTCACGTTCGCTGGATTGCAGGGCTTTGTTGACTCCGCCCGGTACTGCAAAATTGGGGTGAATGCGGCGACCGCCCAGAATGCGGATGATCTCCTGCCCAAATTTGCGCAGCATAACGGCTTTGACCGTCAATCCAGGGTTCGCGCCAATCAGGCCAACGACGTTGCGGATTTCTGGAGCGGCATCGAAACCCAGCAGCAGATCGGGTCCGGCCAGTTCGAAGAAGTGCATGCCGTGGCTCTGGATGATCTGGCCCATGTGCATCAATTCGCGCAGCAGGTTGGCGGGGCGGGGTGGAGTTTGCCCGGTGATGGCATCGCTGGCTTTGGCAGCCGCCAGGTGGTGGCTGACAGGGCAGATGCCGCAGATGCGCGGAGTGATCTGGGGCATTTCAAAGAACAGGCGTCCTTCGCAGAATTTTTCAAAGCCACGGAATTCGTTGACGTGCATATAGGCATGGTCAACAGAGCCATCATCTTTCATGTGGATGGTGACCTTGGCATGGCCTTCAATCCGGGTAACGGGTTCAATAGTTATTTTTTGGGAAGTCATAGTATTCGCCTCGGCCTAGTGCCAGTGCAGGAGTTCTTCTTTTAGTTCCGGCTTGCGGCCCTGGGCCAGCTCGGACAATACATAAAAGATCACATCCGCATCCGGCGGGCAGCCGGGTACGTTGTAATCGACCGGCACGACTTCATGCAGTGCGCGGGTTTTGGTCATGGTAGCCAGTTCTGGGTCATTAGGGATCTGGCTGCCGGGTTCGTTGCTCTCGGCATCTACATAGGCGCGCTGCAGGGCTTCCTGCACGCCGCAAAAGTTGCGCATGGCTGGCACACCGCCAAAAACGGCGCAATCGCCCAGCGCGACCAGAATTTTGGAACGCTGGCGAAACTTATGGGCTACTTCCTCGTTGGCAGTGTTATTGATGCCGCCTTCCAGTACGCCCACATCCACGCCGCTGGCATCCGGTTCCTTCAAGTCAGTGATCGGGGTGGAGCGCAGATCAGCCAGTTCAACGATCTGGAGGATGCGTTCATCCATATCGAGCAGCGACATGTGACAGCCTGCGCAGCCACACATCCAGTCGGTAGCAATCTTTGGTTTTGCCATTTCTATCTCCTTGTCGATTCAGGTCCACTATGCCAGCGTGACGCTTGATTTGCGCGCGTGCAGGCTCGTGTGCCAATCTTGTTTGATGGGCATATTCATGCGCATGGCGATTTCTGCCAGTACGGCCGTATTCTCGCGCACGCCTTCGGGAGCGTTGACAGCTTTTTCAGCTGCCTGGATGCGCCCGTCCAGATTTACATAGTGCCCGGCCTGCTCAGACCAGAGCGCCACCGGCAGGACAACATCTGCTTTTTCTGTGATGCCCGAGAGGTAGGTGGCCTGCACAACCAGGTATGCAGCCTGGCTCAGTCGTTCCGACATGCGCTTGGAAATATAATCATCGCCGATCAGAGCGTAGACAGCTTTCTGATCTTTAAGCGCAAATTGTTTATCCAGGCCGAACTGGGCTGCTGCAACACTGTTGGCTTCGCCTTTGACGGAGATCAGGCCGAAACGCTCGGCATCGACTGCGCCAGTTAACTTTGCCAGATCGAGCAGGGCGGTGACCAGTTTCTCATCTCGTTGTGCGGTCAGTCCCTTGCCAAATAGGATGACCGGGCTGACGGCATGCGCGAGCATCTGCGCGGCACGAGTGAGGTTTTCCAGATCGATGCCGCTGGTCTCAAGCGCGGTCGCAATCAGTGTATCAACATTCTGGATGGCAAGCGGCGCGCGTCCCAGGCCTTCTTTAACGATGATCGCTTGCAGACCTTCAAGCACAGCCAGGTCGCTTCCGGCCTTGGGTTTTAGCGAGATATCAGCCAGATCGTCCAGCTCACTGGCTTCGGTGTCGATGTTGACCAGGCGCATACCCTTGGGTAGGGCGCGTTTGACCATGAAACCGGCCACCATGTGGCTCTTGGCTACGTTTGCGCCAATGGTCAGGACCATATCGGCATTGCGCAGCACATCCAGTTTCCCTTCAAATGCGCCGTTCTTTTGGGCAACTGCGCTGACGGCTGCGGTGGTCATGCCTTCTTCTGTGCTGGTGACCATGTCGCTCTTGAAGCCATCGGCGAAAATTTCCTTGAACATGGCCAGCGCTTCGACCGGCAGGCGGGTGGAGGCCACAGCGGCCAAACCGTCATGTTGCTTGCCAGCCAGCGGTTTAAGTTTTTCTGCAACCGCGCCCAGGGCTTCATCCCATGAAACCGGGGTCAGCTTGCCATCCACGCGCAGCATGGGGCTGGTGATGCGATAGCGGGTTTCGTTCATGGGGTCGTAGCGTCCGTGTTCGCATAGCAAACCATGGTTTACGGCGCCATCCCAGTTGCCTTCGATGCGTACGATACGGTTGTCATGTACGATCAGATTGACACTGCAGCCAACTGAACAGCCTGCGCAGACCGATTTGATGGTGGTCATGGCGGTCTCGTGGCCTTGATAGGCACTGGTGCGATCGATCAAGGCACCGGTTGGGCAAACCTGGACGCAGGTGCCGCATTTGATGCAGGTGCTTTCGCCCATCGGCACGTTGGTGTCGGCGACCACCAGGGTGGAAGCGCCGCGCTCGGCCATGGTCAGGGTGAAATTGCCGACCAGTTCGCCACAGGCGCGCACGCAGCGGCGGCATAGAATGCAGCGGTTGTTATCAAGCACAAAATATGGGTGCGAGCTATCGACTGGATATTTATTCCAGCCGGGCTGCATGGGCCAGTGGGTCATACCCTCGCTGTAAGCTGCGTTTTGCAAATCGCAATCGCCACCGCTGACCTGGCAGAACGGGCAGAAGTGGTTGCGTTCGCTGAACAGCATGGAGAGGATGAATTTGCGTGATTTTTTGAGTGCTTCGGTTTCGGTGTTGATGACCATGCCGTTGCTGACCGGCAGAGTGCAGGATGCGATTGGGACGCGGAAGCCTTGCACTTCGACGATGCACAGGCGGCAGCCGCCGAATGGGGTCAGTTCCTTGTGCGCGCACAGAGTCGGGATTTCGATACCGGCTTGTTTGGCTGCCGATAGAACAGTTGTCCCTTCGGGCGCTTCGATCTGTTTGCCATTAATCGTTAGTTGGACCATGAGTACCTCGCTAAAAATCTATCTTACGCCTTCAGCAATCAGGCTGAGCTATTTTCTGCTGTGCGGCGTTTCAAAATTACTATCTTGTTTCCCAGGCTGCTGGGATCAAGCCATTTCCGGTTCGGCGACCATCTCGCATACGCCGGTTGGGCAAACGCCCAGGCGGATGTGCGCTTCAACTTCGGCGCGGAAGTACTTCAGCGTGTCACGGATTGGGACAGCGGCAGTCTGGCCAAGACCACAATTGGATGCGATCTCCATCTCTTCGGCCAGGGTGCTGAGGGTCTCGAGATCGCTCAACTGGGCCTGGCCCAGGCTGATGGACGTGAGTATGCGCAGGGCGCGCTCGGTGCCCACACGGCAGGGCGTGCATTTGCCGCACGATTCGAAACGGAAGAACTTCATGAGCGTAATGGCCATATCCACCACGCAGGTGCTTTCATCGCAGATCAGCAGCGCACCCGAGCCCAGCGAAACACCGGCCTTGCGGAAGGATTCGAAATCCATGGGGGTGTCTTGCAAGCTGGCAGGAATGATCGAGCCGCTTGAGCCGCCGGTCTGTGCCAGTTTAAAGGAGGCGCCCTCAGGCAGTCCCTGCCCATAAATATTGATGACTTCACGCAGGGTGATGCCCATGGGGACTTCGATCAGGCCCTTAAACTTGACATTGCCCAGGATGGTGTAGGTTTTGGTGCCGTGGCTGGAAGGTGTACCCAGTCCGCGGTACCATTCTGCACCGTTCAGCAGGATGGGGGCCACGTTGGCGAGCGTTTCGACGTTGTTGATCAAGGTCGGTTTGCCCCACAGGCCATGGGTGGTGGGGTAAGGCGGGCGCGCGCGAGGTTCGCCGCGCTTGCCCTCGATTGATTCTAGCAGGGCGGTTTCTTCACCACAGACATATGCCCCGGCACCGCTGTGGACATGAATGTTGAAGTTAAGCCCGGATTCGAGAATGTTTTCGCCCAGCAGGCCATATTCACGCGCCTGTTGGATGGCTTTTTCCAGCCGGCGCTGGGCCAACTGGTATTCACCGCGCACGTAAATAAAGCCTTCGTCTGCGCCTACGGCGAAACCGGCAATGATCATGGCTTCAATGATGCTGTGTGGGTCGCCTTCCAGGATGACCCGATCTTTGAAGGTGCCCGGTTCGCTCTCATCGGCATTGCAGATCACGTATTTTTTCTCATTTTTGGTCATACCCACGAAGCGCCATTTGCGACCAGTCGGGAAGCCGGCACCACCACGCCCTTGCAGGCCAGATTCTTCCAGTTCTTCTATCACCTGGATACGGGTCTGCCCGAGAGCCTTGGCCAGGGCCTGGTAGCCTTCTTCGGCGATGTAATCTTCTATGCTTTCGGGGTCGATCCGGCCGGTACGGCGCAGCACGATCCGTTTTTCGGCCGGCAGGGTGCCTTTGCGGGTCTTCAGCCAGCCAATGCGTCCGGAAAGCTCTTTTACCGGAGCCAGCAAGTCTTCCACCACACGGCCTTTGTACAGATGTTCTTCCACGATACGCCTGACGTCAGCGCTGGTAACGGGCCCGTAGGCGCTGGCCTCGGGGTAAATGATGACCAGTGGCAGGGCGTCTTCGCGACCACCATCGGTGAACTGAGTCAGGGCAATTTCATCGCTCAGACCAAAGGCTGCCAGTTCCTGCTGGAAACTGCGGTAGACGTCGGCAGCGCCTTTGCGCATGCTTTCGGGGTCATTGGAAACCAGAACCATCGAACGGTTGAATTTCATACCAGGCCTCTTATTCGTATTTGGCGAAGATATCCGCCAGATGTTCCGGCGTGACATTGCCATACATGTCATCGTCGACAAGCACCACCGGGCCAACACCGCACACGCCCAGGCAGCTGACTGTTTTCAGGGTAAAGCGACCGGCAGAGTCGGTCTCGCCGGCTTTTAGTCCCAGGGATTGTTGGATTGACTTCCATAACTCGCGCCCACCCTGGACGTGGCAGGGGGCAGATTCGCAGAACTGCACCACGTGCCGCCCGGTCTTTTCTGTATGCAGCATGTGATAAAAAGAAGCCAGGCCGTAGAGCTGTCCTTCTGAAACCAGGATATGGTCAGCGTTTGTTTTGCCGTGTAAGCTGTGCAGTTGTTTGCGCGCCAGCCGGATGGCTTCACCAGGGATGAAACCATATTCGTGATTGATCTCGAGCAAGATCGGTATGAAGGCATCGGCATGGGAGCCGTGTTTCAGCACAGCAGCTTCCACAATTACCGCGAGGTCTTTCTCTTCCGCAATTTTTAACACGAGGTGCCTCCTGAAATTCTTTCGTTGGTCGTCTGTCGCCAGGCGGGTGATTGCCGGTTGAAAATATTGCTGTGCAGTTCTTAGAGCACGCTGATAGCGTTGAAATTACATACCTGGACGCAGATGCCGCAGCGAATGCACTTATCAGCATCGATGAGATGCGCCTGTCGGCGCTCGCCGAGGATGGCTTCCACCGGGCAGTTGCGCGCGCAGACCGTGCAGCCGGTGCAGGTTGGGGCCTGGATCTCGTAACGGATCAGGGCCCTGCAGACCTTGGCTGGGCAATTTTTCTCGTAAATATGGGCTTCATATTCAGCCCGGAAGTGCTTCAGCATACTGATCACCGGGTTGGGTGCGCCCTGTCCCAAGCCGCAGAGCGAGTTTTTGGCCACTTCGAAACACAGATCTTCCAGTCTCTCGATGTCTCCGGGTTTACCCTCTCCCGCACAGATCTTTTCCAGGATTTCCAGGATGCGCCGGGTGCCAACGCGGCAGGGGGTGCATTTACCGCATGATTCGTCCTGGGTGAATTCCATAAAGAAGCGTGCCATATCCACCATGCAGGTCTCGTGATCCATGATGATCAGACCGCCGGAGCCCATCATTGAGCCGGCTGCCGTCAAGGCTTCGTAATCGAGGGGCAGGTCGAGGTGTTCGGCAGTCAGACAACCGCCCATTGGGCCGCCAGTCTGGATGGCTTTAAACTGCTTGCCATCTTTGATGCCGCCGCCGACCTCGAAAACGACATCGCGCAGGGTGATGCCGAAGGGTACTTCGATCAGCCCGGTGTTGATCACATCACCAGCGATGGCGAAGGTTTTGGTACCCTTGCTCTTTTCTGTACCCATACTGGCGTACCAATCCGCGCCGTTCAAGATGATCTGCGGGACGACGGCATACGTTTCGACATTGTTGTTGTTGGTTGGCTTGCCCCAAACGCCTTTAACAGCCGGGAAGGGCGGGCGCGGGCGTGGTTCGCCGCGTTTACCCTCGATGGAGGCGATCAACGCTGTTTCTTCACCACAGACAAAAGCCCCGGCGCCCATGCGGACTTCCAGGTCAAATGCAAAACCGGTGCCGAAAATATCGGTTCCCAGGAATCCAAATTCATGCGCCTGGGCGATGGCGATCTTGAGATTCTGGACCGCGATGGGGTATTCAGCGCGGCAGTAGATATAGCCCAGACTGGCGCCAATCGCGTAGGCTGCGATGATCATGCCTTCCACAACCGAATGGGGGTCGCTTTCCAGCACGCGGCGGTTCATGAATGCGCCCGGATCGCCTTCGTCAGCATTGCAGGTCAGATACTTGGGGTTATCCGGCACCTGGCGGCAGAGCTGCCATTTACGCGCCGCCGGGAAACCCGCGCCACCGCGCCCGCGCAAGCCGGATTTCATGACCTCGTCAATGACCTGTTCGGGAGCCATACCGGTGATGACCCGGGCCAGAGCCTGGTAGCCATCTTCGGCGATGTAGTCTTCAATGTTATGCGGATCGATCTTGCCGCAGTTGCGCAGCACGATGCGGACTTCCTTGGGTTTGGGTGCGCCGAGTTCTTCGTCGGAGACGGCTTTTTCTTGAGCGCGGAACTTTTCAACGACCCGCCCTTTGAGAAAATGCTCTTCCACCAAAAATGGAATATCATCTGCGCTCAGGTTGGCGTAGTGGATGTTTTCGGGGTAGACCAGCATATCCGGCCCGAGCCGGTATGGGTCACCAATGCGCGAGGTCTCCAGCACCTGAACTTCATCAAGCAAGCCCTGGGCGATCAACTCGTCATTCAGGGCGTCGATGAGCTCGTGGGCGCCTTTTGCCAGGCACTCCGGGTCAACCGAAACTAAAACGTGTGAACGATAAAAAGCCATGATAAAAAAACCTCTAATTTATATCTGCCGTTGCGAGTGTTTCCGTGATGCGAAAGAACCACTTTGCAATCTGTCGCCAGCGGGTGCTTTTCCGAGATTCCGGTCTGCTTGCCATACTGGCGATCCCCAAAGTTGGACACTATCTTGTTCCAGCGCCAGAGAGCAGGAGCAGCGCCTCCCGACCGGGGTCTTCGGGATGATAGCGCAGTGACATGCTTTGATGTTAGGCCGGGATAACGTAATCGTTGACGATCTTGCCATTCTGCACGTGCTGTTCCATAATCTGGCGGGCAACAAAAGGTGTGACTTTTCCGTAGGTAACAGCAGCGGCTTCACCCACCAGTACCTGCACGATCGGTTCCCAGGAATCCATGCCGATGTTGCCAGTCTGGCGGACGGTGATATTGGTCAGGTGTTTCTCTTCGATAAAGCTCAAAATTGCTTTTAATGAATCACGCGCACCGGCGGCGATGCCAGGGGTGCCCATGCCGACGACGATCTGGATGCTGCCTGGGGCAGACTTGATCTCACGCTTTTGTAGAGCTTCTGTGCGAATTCTCTTCAGGTCTTCGAGTGATTTTACGGTAGGCATATTATTCTCCTTGTTTACAACTGCTGAGGGCAGGGCCCGGCAGGGTTGGTTTTGCCGGCGGGGTTTTGCCAGCGGGGATGGTGGCTGAAAAGGTGCGTGCTTATTGAAGTACTCTGCGGGTCTCGTCAAAGCCTTCTTGCAGGCTCTCGCGCAGATACGCAAGCACATCTGGGTGGGTGAGCTCGATATCTTTGAGCGTCTCTTTTATTGGTTGATCGTCAAATTCAAAGCTGTCTTCGGCGTGCAGGCCGCGCGCGGTATATCGAAAGATCCAGTGAGTCTCGGGATGGCAGACGGTCAACCCCAAAAAGGTGCCGGGTAAATTTCCGAGTGGCATGCGGTCGATGTGCGAATACTGGAAGTTGACCTCAACCAGCGTGCCAAGACCGGGCGTGGATGCGATAATCAGCCCGCCGTTACTTTCTTCGGCAGCGCCTTTCAATAATGGAATGCCCAGCCCAACCTTGCGGGTGGTGCGGCTGGTGTAGAACGGGTCGATCACTTTTTTGAGTGTTTCGGCGTCCATCCCACGGCCATCGTCGGCGATGCTGGCCGTCAGCTTGTCGGTCTGCAAATCTTCGCAGACGGTGATGGTTACCGTTTGCGCGCCAGCGGAGACACTGTTTTCAGCCAGATCGAGCAAGTGCAGGGCAATCTCTCTCATCCCAGTGTTCCGCTCTCAGCTTTCCAATAGCTTTTTAATGATGGCCGGGAATTTATTGGGTTTAATACGCCCGATAACTTCGTCGTCCACGGTCACGACAGGCGCTTGGGAGCAGGCGCCCACACAGCGACAGATTTCCAGGGTCAGGTTGCCATCGGCGGTGGTTTTGCCGATCTCCGTGCCGGTCAACTGTTTGGCTTTTTCCATGAGCTGCGGCACGCCACCGACGTAACAGGCGGTGCCCATGCAGAACTTCATGGTGTGTTTTCCGCGTGGTTCGGTTGTGAAAAAGGAATAAAAAGTAACCACGCCGTGGACAGCGCCAACCGGTACGCGTAGTTTTTTGGCGATATAGGTTTGCATAGCAGGTGAAATATAGCCGACTTTACCCTGGGTTTCATTTAATACAACCATCATGGCTCCGGGGCGGCCAAGGTTTTCGGCAACGATCTGGTCAATGATTGCGCGTTTGTTTTCGCACAATTCCTGTGCTTGTGTTGTTGGTGTGCTTGTTTCCATTATGCAATAAGCTCCACTTATCTAAAATTACGTATTCTGAAGAATTGTGAAATTAATCACAATCTTAAATCTAGTTTACCCTGCCTTTAGGCGAGCGTCAACTAACAAATGTCATGTCGTCTGGCGCGAGTTGTCCATTAACGGATATGCAGCTGGCGTCCGTCGAGATTTTTGAGTGCCATGCGAATTTCGCTGATGTTGGGGGCGGCCAATGTAAATTCTGTGGTGCCCAAAAATCCATCCAGAAGATGCACATCGCCGCTTTGCAGCAGTGTTTGTCCACGCAATTGTGGGTATTTTTGCTGGGCGGTCTGCGGGTTGGTGTAGCGTGAGATTTCCAGGGCTTCAAAACCGGGAGGCACCAATCCCAGGATCTCGATCAGGCCATTGGCTTTGCGGTCGACATGTGCCGGGATGGCCAGCCCGCCGAGTGCGGCGACCTGTTCGGCGGCGTGTTCAAGGTCGATATCGACTGAGTTGAGCAGTAAACGTTCTTCACGCCGGATGAAATTGCCCTCAGCATCGACTACAAACTGTTCCCCAAAGTAGCCGATGTTGTTAGGAATATCCGGAAGCAGGCTATCTACCTTCGCCTGCCAGGCGTCCAGTTGTTCCAGCGTGTCGAACAGGCACAGCAAGTGCACCTCTTCGCGGGTCTGAAGTTCCATTCCGGGCAGTACGCTCAGGCCCGTATCCAGGGCGGCTTGCATGACGGCGGCCGCGTTGGCGCTGCCATTATGGTCTGTGATCGCCAGAAGGTGAATACCGCGTGACAGTGCCTCGTCGACGATCAGGGGTGGGATCATTTCCACGCCTGCGCAAGGCGAAAGAACGGTGTGGACATGCAGCTCGGCTTTGTAAGTATGCATAAGGTGGCAGCCGGGGGCTGGTTGGCCCCAAAACTTTTTTTACCAGAGCCCCAGATCCCAAAGCTGTCCGGCGACCTGGTAACTGCCAAGCTGGCTGGATAGCAGGGTTACGCCCTGGGAGTTGGCTTTTTCGATGACATCCGCTTCGGGGGTGGCGCCTTCCGTGATGATGATAGCGGCAATATCCGTCAGAGAAGCTACGGCTACAATGTTGATGTGGGCCTGCAGGGTAATCCACAGGTTGCCGGGTTTGGCACCGGCCATGACACAGCTCAGCAGGTCGGAAGCATAACCTCCGCTGGGTTGAACGTTTATGAAGTCCTTTGGCTCAGTCAGAACTGTCATTTCGAGTTTTTGAATGATTTCTTGAAGGGTCATATCAGGTTCCTTTACGGAGTGGCTTTTCAGGCCTGGTCGTTTTCTTTGAAGCGCTCGGCGTCACTCATATTGATTTCCATCAGTAGCCGGGTGCCTTTACCTGGAGTCGACTCAAGCTCCATGCGATCTACACAGCGGCGAATGTTGACCAGCCCCATGCCAGCGCCAAAGCCCATATCGCGGGCTTCCTGGGTGGCAGTCGACCAGCCAGCTTGCAGGGCCAGTTTGACATCCGGGATGCCTGGGCCGGTATCGGTGGTCTGCATCAGGATGCGCTCGGGTTCAATCTGTACACGGATAATGCCGCCGTGGTCGGTGTGGATGACCAGGTTGATCTCGGCTTCGTAAATGGCGATGCCGCACTGGCGGGCGAGCTGAGGGCTGGCCCCCAGGCGCATGAGCGCGCGTTTGATGTTGCTGGAGGCCTGGCCTCCATTCGTGTAATCACGGGCTTTGATGTTGTAGCGCAGGATCAGGCTGGTGCGATCAGATGTAATGTCTTCGTACAGGTGACTGGCGCGGTAACGGCGCAGTTCTTCCACCTTGTAATCTTTTTGGAGGGCCGAAAGGATGCCGCGGGTGATATCGCCTTTGGTGATGATACCGGCGAGTTGCCCGTGTTCATCGACCACCGGTAGGCGGCCCACGCGGTATTCGCTGAAGGCCTCGATGGCCTTGACGACCGGGTCGTAGACCTTGACACAGAAGACCCCGGAGCTCATGTAGGCGCTGACCGGTGCCGAAAGTTCGTTCTTTTCCATGGCGCGCACAATGTCTTCAATGCTCAAGACGCCGATCAGGTTGTTATTTTCCAGGACCGGGACGCCTGAAATCCGCCCAATGCGCAGAATTTCCAGCACACTCGAAAGTGGTTGGTCTGGGCTGACGGATTTGACTTCACGCGTCATGGTTTCGCTGACCTTCAGGTCATACGAAAGTTCTTCGACGCGGCTGATCTCACGCGCATCCTGGTCGGTGATGGCGCGGCCTTTGCGGCCATTCAATTCTTGAATACTAGCCATTGTTTTCGGAAGGGATGACAGATTCGAAGCTGCTTAAACCGGCCCTGTACAGCCGGCCGCACAGTTCAAAAGTGCCGAAAGGGCTGGTGATCAACGGAATGCTTTCCTTGGCGGCCAGTTCGATCGTATCGGCAGCGGGCATCTTTCCGCGCACAAAGACAATGGCACACACATCGGCCATCTGGGCTGTGCGCACGACCTGCACGTTACAAAGCCCGGTCAGCAGCACGGCTTCGGGTTTGATCGAGGCCAGCACATCGCTCATCAGGTCTGCGCCGCAGCCGCCTTTTACTTCACGGGTGAGGGAAACAAGTGGCGTCAGCAGCGTTCCGTTGACAATTTTTATCATTTCTTGGACATTCATGCGATAAATACTCCTCTACCGGTTCAGGGTAGATCAATAGTAGGTAAATGTAAATTCCAGCCGCCGGTTTCAGTCAATATTTTGAATATCTTTGAGAATGGTATTGATCGTGATGGCGGTTTTGAGAGCATCCAGGCTCAGGCGCGCCTCACTCAGATCGGCACTGCTGAAATTAGCCCCTTCAAGATTGGCCCCGCTGAAATCGGCCTGGCGCAAAATCGCACCGCTTAGATCGGCGTGTTCCAGGATGGCCTGGTGTAAATTGACGCGAAACATGTGGGCGTTGTTAAAAAATGCCCCAGTCAGGTCAGCTTGGGCCAGGTCGACGCAGCCCATCTCCAGATCAATTTCGTCCAGATTTGGGTCGACGGCATTGTCGTGCAGCACGCCCAGGTGGGCACGGTTGAGCATGGCCCCGCGAAAACTGGCCCTGAACAGGCTGCTGCCAGAGAGGTCAGAATCTCTTAAATCGGCGCCATCGAAGATGATGCCGTTCAGGTGAGCTCCGCGCAGCTTGATGCCCTGTAGTTCTTCTCTGCTGAAATCAGTGCGCCCAGCCTGGAAGGCGGCGATAAGTTCGTGTTCGGTGATAGAAAGCATTTTTTTATTTTGCAGAAAATACTCTGCAGGCTCCATGATAAATTCTATTTGTGAAATTAATCACAATAGAGTATATCTTAAAATTCAAAATTGGCAAGGTTCCATAGGGTTATATTTAGTATACAATTTTTCGGCAATTAATGTGCGAATGACTTTGTGGGGGATTTCGAAGCAGTAGTAGAAAAGATGGCATGGTTCAGATTAGATTGACAAATTAATGTGGCCCACGCGGCCCTCTTATGCGATTTTTGGATTT
>CAINXK010000003.1 GCA_903854805.1 uncultured Anaerolineae bacterium | reverse complement strand
TGAACTCGGTCAACGCCAGCCCCAACGGCAGGTGCACCGGGATGGAAAGCGCATTTTCAATCACCAATATTTCCAGCTCAAAATCACGGGCAAAGTGATACAACTGCTCTTTCAGGTGCTCCTTCAGCTCCTGCACCTGCCTTGATATGTAGGAGGGCCGGATGTGGATGGAAAAATAATCCTTATACAGCGCAGCCAGCTCGGGATGTTCACCCCGCGCACTGGCCGCCACCAGCCAATCTCCGGCAAAGGCCACCTGGTGGATGGCTTCGATGACGGGATGGCGATAGTAGGCTTCCGGCACAACGCGACTGCGTTCTTCCGGCCGGTCAGATAGGCCTGAAAAGTAGAAACATTCATGCCCGAGTGCGGTCAGCACCCCGGCCCATTTGGCGGTCTCGAGCGAGACGCCATCCGTACCTGCAAAGCGCGTTGAAATAAATCCGATGCGGTGTGAGGCGGTTGGGTTGGTTGAAGTCAATACGGTTCTCCCTTGCTCCGGAATACCGGAATGGATATCAGTTCAGCCAGCTTGATGGAATACGAATTCCGGTTTGAAATAACGCAGACCCGTTGGTCTGGTTTCCGTTCGCGAATAGCGTCAGCGCAGACCCCGGCCGCAGACGCATGGGCTCTCAGGGTTCGAGCGCCAGCCAGAGTGTTTCATAAGGCCCTAACTGCAGGGCTTCAGCATCCGGCGCGCTGGCCCCGCTCAACAGGTTACGGCCCAGGCGGCCGGGCAGGCGGCGCGGATCAAGCACCAGCTGCTGGGCTACCGGGCTGATATTTTGGAAACACAGCACCCCGGCGGATGGAGCGCCCCCACGCACGAGCCCGAATATGCTCCTGCCGCAATCCAGGATGGATTGTGAACCAAACGGATCAAAGGCCGGGTTGGCGCTGCGCGCGCGCAGCAGCGCTGTATAGCGTTCAAAGACCGCCTGGGGCAGGCTGTCCTGGGCCTGGGACGCGGCCAGCTCTCGCTCGAGGCTCAGCCTATCCAGCTTCTGGCGATTGATGCTGCGCCTTGAACCGGTTAGCGCCGGGCCTGGCTGCCAGCCGCGCGACCCGAACAGGCTGTGGAAATAAATCCCGGGCAGCCCCTGCAGCGCCAGCAAGATGGCCTGGGCTGCCATGAAGCGCCCAATCTGCAAACTGAGCGGTTCACTCGAGCGCGGATCGGAGAGCGCATCGAAATAGTTGATATTCAATTCATACGGGCTTTGCGAGCCGTCCGGGTTTTGTTTGGTTGAGACCAGGCCCTGATGCGCCAGGCAGCGCTGCACCAGCGCATCAATGGCCTCGTCCGCTAAAATTCCACGCACAGGGTTGAGCCCAATGCCATCATGCGAGGCCAAAAAGTTGAAAAAAGTGACTTCCGCCGAAGGCAGGCGCAGGCTGGCAGCCCAGGCCGAAAGGGCGCTGGCATCAGCTGTCTGCAGGGTATGCAGCAGCAAGGGCGGCAAAGCAAAGTTGTAGACCAGTTGGGCTTCGTTGCTGCCATCCCCAAAATAGGACATATTATCGGCGTGCGGGACGTTAGTCTCGGTGATCAAGCGCACTTGCGGGGCGGCCTCATCCAGCACGGCGCGCATAACCTGGATGATGCGGTGGGTCTGCGGCAGGTGGATGCAGCCAGTGCCGGGCTGCTTCCATAGATACGCAATCGCATCCAAGCGGATGAACTCTGCGCCGCGCGCGGCATAGAACAAGAGCAGATCAAGCACTTCCAGGAGCACCCGCGGGTTGGCGTAATTCAGGTCCACCTGGTCAGCGCTAAAAGTAGTCCAGACAGCCTGCCCTGAGAAGTGTGTCAACAGCGGCAGGGCGCGCGGGCGTACCACCCGCGCGAGATCCGGGCTGCCTGTAACGGTGATGAAATAATCCTTGTAGGGCGGCTCACCGCGCAGGAATGCCTGGAACCACTCCCCCTGGGCTGAAACATGGTTAATAACTGCGTCAAACATCAAGCGGAAATCCACGCCCAGGCGCGTGATCTCGTCCCAGGAACCAAGACCCGGATCGACCTGGCGGTAATTTTTGACGGAAAAACCGTCATCTGATGAGGATGGATAGAAGGGCAGGATGTGCAGGCAGGTGACCAATCCACCCAGGTGCTGCTGACAGAAATCCGCCAGGCTCTCCAGCGGGAGAATCCCCGGCTGGCTGAGCTGGTCACCATAGCTGATCAGCATGGCGTCTGCCGCGCTCAGGCGCCGGCGCGCACGGGGCGGGATTGCCAGCCTGAACTGCTCGAGGCGCAGGCGCAGCTCAGCCCACAACGGGTTGGCTGTTTCGCTTCCGTAAATATCGCTGAGCAAGGAAAGCAGCAGATTAGGATCGGTCATAGGTATTAACTGTAAAAATCTTAAGTACCAGTAAGTGACTCCATTATAGTGTAAACGAGCCGCCTAAAAAGCGCCTCGCGATGACCCATTGGGGGGATAAAAAGAGATAAAAAGGGGTTTTAGCAGGCAAACATCCAGCCAATGCTTGTGCTTCTGTGGACATAGCAGATGCTGGACAAGGGAAGGTGGAAAATATCATACTCAGCCAACTGCAGCTGGCTAATCCGTGAATTCGCGGTTGTGCATCTTTAGAAAAAGGAGTGAAGCGGTAAAGTTTTTTGAAGATAGCCCGGTGGGTATGCTAGCTATGGATCGATTAGAAACCGCAGAATTTCTGTTAATGTTGTGCAAATCGGTGTTGCACCCATGCGGATTCATTCGAATGAAAATTCAATATAGGCGAAATGCGGCAAGACCTGGCACACCAGGAAGATTTGTCTCTGAGTGTTTGGTCATCTTGAAATTTACTGGAAATTCTGGCCCCCTGGTTTAACATTGATTTTGCTAAACTGTTTTGGCGTGGGTTAGCTTGCGGTGCAATGATCTTTAAACCAGGTGGTAATCTCGTCAATTGGCGCATGATTTGTGGCGACTTGCATGGTGATGCTTTCTAATTCAGCTTGTGTGCATTTCAACAAGCGTCCATTCATCCGCAAAAATAAAACTGCAGAGGTAATACCTACTCGTTTATTGCCATCCAGAAAGGGATGATTATTCACGATGGAATCCAACATGGCAGATGCCTTCTCGAATAATTCTGGATATAAATCCTTGCCGTCAAAAGATGCAAACGGTCTGGCCATTGCAGATTCCAAAAGGCCAATATCCCGCAGACCTACAGTCCCGCCGGTTTCAGCGATCAAACGCGAATGAATGAAAAGCACTTGCTGAATGGTAAGCGTTTTCATCAGCGAGCGAGTGCTTCCAGCGCTGGCCTGTATTCCTGAATGAATTCGGATACTTGTCGCGCGAATTCTTCATCCACTCCAGAGATATTTACTTCCAGTGGCCGAATGGTGATTTGCCGGGTGGCAGTATCTAATTCGACCTTTACGTCAGACCCATCTCCTACACCCAGGCTTTTGAGCATTTCTCTTGGGAGTGAGACGACTTCGCTGTTTCCAGTTCTAAAGATTTTTCTGATCATGATATCTCCTCGTGTAATTACGTTGTAAGTATATCATCAACCAGTTTTGGAATAATAGATTTACATTTGAAAGAATTCTGAATGAAACAGGTGTAAGAAAAAACTGATCGCTTTTCAGATTTTATCGATTTATATCAGTGATCGAGTGTTGATTTCCTTCATAGTTCAGATCAGGATGAGATTTGCGTTTATTGCAGAACAATCAAAAAATTAAACTCCCGAAATGGAAAACAGAATATCAATTCTGTTCGGTAGATACCCGAATTGTACGACTTGATCAGCCCGGGCGATTGAAAATCGATGGTTTGCCCCGCCAATGGAGTCTTTGCGCCTGTTCTCGCAAGCTCTTATTCTTGACACTCAACCATCCTGATTCTGCTGCCCGGGCGATTGAAAATCGATGGTTTGCCCCGCCAGTGGAATCTTTGCGCCTGTTCTCGCAAGCTCTTATTCTTGACACTCAACCATCCTGATCCTGCTGCCCGGGCGATTGAAAATCGATGGTTTGCCCCGCCTGTGGAGTTTTTGTACCCGTTC
>CAINXK010000002.1 GCA_903854805.1 uncultured Anaerolineae bacterium | reverse complement strand
GTATATTTTTTTCATCACTCGCTGGAAGAATAGTCTGGCGAGTGATTTTGTGTATAGGATTTTGTTATCCGCAAAGAGTTTCTTGGAAATTGTCTGTATCTTCGGATGCCCAGAACTCCTAATTAGGTTAAAATTTATGTATACTATTGAGACCAAATTCATCGGGAGGTTTTTATGAATATTCGTGCAACCAAGGGACTTACGTTTGAAGATGTTTTACTGTTACCACGTCGTTCGGCGATTAGTTCACGCCAGCAAGTTGATACTTCTACACGTTTGACCGACAATATTCGAATTAATATTCCGGTTATCAGTGCCAATATGGATACCGTAACTGAGGCTGCTATGGCAATTGCCATGGCAAAAGCGGGCGGCATGGGCATTATTCATCGCTTTATGCCTATTGATATGCATGTGAAACAGATCAAGAATGTGAAACGAGCCCAGGCTGTAATGGTGGAAAATCCGTATTGCATCAATCTGGATGCAACCGTGGAGCAAGCGCGTGAAGAAATGCGCCGCTACCATGTTGGTGGTCTGGTTGTTACGAATGAATCTGGAAGAGTGGTTGGAATTGTTACCACTCGAGATGTTAATCTTGCGCCTCCCGATCGAACTATGGTAAGCCAGGTTATGACTGGAATGACAAGACTTGTGACCGCGTCTCCTCATATTTCGCTTGAGGATGCCCGAAAAGTTTTATATGAACACCGAATTGAAAAACTGCCAATTGTAAATTCAGACGGAATGTTGGTTGGGCTGATTACAGCCCAGGATGTTCTAAAGCCATTGCAAAATCCATTAGCTGCCTTGGATGATAAGGGTCGGTTGCGTGTAGGTGGAGCGATTGGCGTTTCCAATGGCGAAATCGAAAGGGCAGGGGCTTTGCTTGAAGCCGGTGCAGATGTGCTGGTCCTCGATATCGCTCATGGGCATGCTGATCATTGCATAAACATGGTACGAGAGCTGAGAAGGCGCTTCCCTGCTGCTGAGATCGTAGCTGGAAATGTCGCTTCGCGTGCGGGAGCCAGGGAGCTGATCGAGGCAGGCGCAAATGCTATCAAGGTTGGAATTGGACCAGGTTCGATCTGCACTACTCGAATCGTGACTGGTTTTGGAGTTCCTCAATTGACGGCCATAATGGATTGCGTCCAGGGGGTTAAGGATTCAGGACAAAACATACCCCTGATTGCGGATGGTGGGATTCAAAAAGCAGGCGACATGGTTAAAGCGCTCGCTGCTGGTGCGGAAACCGTCATGATTGGGAGTATGTTTGCGGGTACCGAAGAAGCGCCTGGATCGCCGGTTATTCGGGATGGGCAAAAGGTAAAAGTAGTTCGCGGGATGGCTTCTTTGGCGGCGACGATGGGGCGTCGGGCTGTCGAGAGAGGGTATGACGAGAGCGCTGAGGATCAAGAGGACTGGGTGAAGGTTGTCCCGGAAGGGGTCGAGGCAGTGGTTCCATATCGTGGACATGTTGGTGAGGTATTAATTCAACTCGTTGGCGGGTTGCGTTCTGGACTAAGCTACGGTGGGGCCCGAAATATCACCGAACTTCAAGAAACTGCTGAATTTATGGAAATTACCCCAGCGGGTATTCGAGAGAGCGGTTCGCACGACGTAAAGGGGTTATAAGATGCGATTGGATTTTTAGTGGAAACGCTGTTAATTAATATACTAGAAAAATATCATAAATATTGACTTTTTTGCTCCAATTTGCTATAATACGGCTTGTCGAAAAATCCGCCCTCGAGGCGTTAAAGAATATGCCAGGAGCAAATATGTCTGAGTTAGTAATTAAAGACTTGCAGGTAAGTATTGAAGGCAAGGAAATTTTAAAAGGGTTTAATTTAACCATCAAACAGGGTGAAGTACATGCGATTATGGGACCGAACGGGACCGGAAAATCCACCCTCGCTTATACATTGATGGGTCACCCTAGCTATGCAGTTACTGCGGGGGAAGTCTGGTTTAAGGGCAAAAATCTTCTCGAAATGGAAGTGGATGAGCGCTCGAGATCCGGCTTATTTTTAGCCTTTCAGTATCCGGTATCCATTCCGGGCGTGACGGTGGCCAATTTCTTGAGGACCGCAATTAATGCCAGGCGCCGTGCACTTAATCCAGAAGATAAAGGTGTACCGATTCCAGAATTCCGCAAGATGCTAAAAGAAAAGATGGAATTGCTAAAAATGGATCATTCTTTTGCTGGACGCTACTTGAACGAAGGTTTTTCTGGCGGCGAGAAAAAACGTGCCGAGATTTTACAAATGGCCACCCTTCGACCGGAAATTGCCATTCTGGATGAAACAGATTCTGGATTGGATATCGATGCGTTGAGAATAGTTTCTGAAGGCGTGAATGCTTTGAGTGGCCCAGATATGGGTGTCTTGGTGATTACTCATTATCAACGTTTACTGAATTACATCAAGCCAAATTTTGTTCATATCATGATGGGCGGTCGTATCGTCGAAAGTGGCGGACCTGAGCTGGCCTTGCATCTAGAAGAGGCCGGATATGATTGGGTTCGCGAAAAATATGAGGAAGCTGCGGCTTAGAAATTTGAAACTGACGGAATTGACCTGGGTGCTTGTTTTATGATGCACCTTTTTCAACTGTAGTTTCATAAATCCCGAAGGTATTACTACTGGTGAGAAAATGAGTGAAGACGCAAAAATCTTGGAAGATATTGGCGATTATAAATATGGTTTTCATGATCGCGATGACAATTATGTATTTAAATCACAGCGCGGGCTCAGCCGTGAAGTAGTATTGAATATTTCACGTATGAAAGGCGAGCCTCAGTGGATGCTTGATTTTCGTTTAAAAGCTTTAGATCACTATCTGAGCCGTCCCATGCCAAATTGGGGCCCTGAATTGGGTGAATTGAATCTTGACCAAATTTTTTATTATGTCAAGCCGACAGAAAAAAGCGAAAAATCTTGGGATGATGTTCCCGATGATATCAAGCGAACATTTGATAAACTTGGAATTCCTGAGGCAGAGCGGAAATTTTTAGCAGGCGTAGGTGCTCAATATGAGTCTGAGATGGTTTACCATTCAGTTCTTGAGCATCTTGAAAAACAAGGCGTAATTTTCCTTTCCATCGAGGATGGATTAAGGCAGTACCCAGATTTATTCAGAGAATATTTTGGCACTGTTGTGCCGATTGAAGATAATAAATTTGCAGCATTGAACAGTGCGGTTTGGTCGGGTGGCTCTTTTGTGTACGTCCCCAAAGGCATCAAGGTGGATCTACCTTTGCAAGCATATTTCCGATTAAATACTGCAAATGTTGGTCAGTTTGAGCGGACTTTGATCATTGTTGAAGAAGGCGCACAGGTCCATTATGTCGAGGGTTGTACTGCGCCCCAGTACACAACGAATTCTTTTCATAGCGGCGTGATTGAGATCGTAGTTAAAAAAGGCGCTCGCTCGCGATATTCGACAATCCAGAACTGGTCCACGAACGTATTTAACCTCGTTACCCAGCGCGCCAAGGTTTTTGAGAATGCAACGCATGAATGGGTCGATGCGAACCTCGGTTCAAAGTTGACGATGAAATATCCATCTTGTTATTTGATGGAACCAGGTGCCCATGGAGAAATGCTTTCAATGGCATTTGCTGGTCCAGGGCAGGTTCAGGATGCTGGTACGAAGATGGTTCACTTTGCTCCCAATACCACCAGCAAAGTTGTTTCCAAGTCGATTTCCAAGGGTGGTGGCCGGGCTTCCTTCCGTGGCCTTCTCAAGGTTTATCACGGTGCAAAAGGTGCAAAGTCTAGTGTTGTTTGCGATGCTCTCTTGCTAGATCCGAAGTCTCGCTCTGATACCTATCCGACTATCGAAATTGATGAGAACGATGTGACGATTGGTCACGAAGCATCAGTTTCCAAGGTTGGTGAGGAACAACTTTTTTACTTGATGAGTCGTGGTCTTAGCGAAGAAGAAGCAACTACGATGGTTGTTTCTGGTTTCATTGAACCTCTTGTAAAGGAATTACCAATGGAATATGCTGTTGAAATGAATCGCTTGATCCAACTCCAAATGGAAGGCTCGATCGGCTAATATGGAAGATAAACCTAAAGTTATAATTTCGTCTCGTTCAAATCGTGCAGACCATGGGATCAAACAATTTATTTTTCGTGAAGATCAAATCAGAACAGATAAATTGAGTGATTATCGAAAAAATGCATGGCAATCTTTCCAGCGGTTTGGAATACCTGTCACCACGGATGAAGCCTGGCGCCGTACCGATTTGCGTAATTTTCCGGCTGAAGTTTTTCGTTTACCTGAAAATAATGCGTTTGAAGATCTACCAGTGGTTCCTGAGCATTTGTTAAAACCGTTAGTGGATAATCAGCATGGTGGTCAGATAATTTTGGTACCTGGCGGTGCACAAATTGATCTGGACGAGAAGCTAATAAATCAAGGTGTGATTTTTACTGACTTAAAAACGGCTGAACAAAAGTATCCAGAATTGCTTGTGAGGCTGATTGGTAAGACAGTTAATCCAGAAGAGGGTAAGTTCGCATCACTTGCGGGTGCCTTTGCTCAGAATGGTGTTGTTTTATATGTCCCTAAAGGGGTCATTGTGGAAGAACCCCTCCATAGTATTTTATGGGGACCAGGTGCAGATCTTGCGCACCTATCTCATATCCTTGTTATGGTTGATGAAGGCGCATCGGTAACTTATGTGCACGAATCTGCCTCGCCGGATACTGACCGGACAAACTCCATGCATGCGGGCCTGGTTGAAATACAGGTAATGCAAGGCGCGAACCTGAGATTTGTTGAGCTGCAATCTTGGGGTAAAAATGTCTGGAACTTCAGCCATGAAAGAGTTCGAGTGGAGCGAGATGCTACCCTTGATTGGATTTTTGGTGCTGTTGGTTCACGTGTGACCAAGAATTTTTCGGAACTTGACCTGGCCGGACACGGTGCTTCGGGTCGAATGTCTGGCTTTTATTTTACAGATGGTTCCCAGCATTTGGATCATGATACCCAGCAAAATCACCTTGCTCCCAATACAACCAGCGATCTTTTGTTTAAGGGTGCATTGAAGGGCAAGAGTCGTTCTGTCTGGCAGGGAATGATTTATGTAGCGCCTGGTGCTCAAAAAACAGATGGCTACCAGGCAAATCGAAATCTGGTGCTGAGTGAAAACGCTCGGGCAGATTCTATTCCTGGGCTTGAAATTTTAGCGGATGATGTACGCTGTACGCATGGCGCGACGGTTGGAAAGCTGGAACAAGAGCCATTGTTTTATCTTAAGTCGCGGGGTATTCCGCAGGAAGAAGCTGAACGTCTGGTGGTTGAGGGCTTCTTTGATCCAATTATGCAGCGAATCCCATTCGTGGGTGTTCGCGAACGTTTTTTGCAAGCCATCCTTGACAAGATGGGCTCGTAAACATTGCTTGTACCTAAGTAAATCAATACCTTATCCCCTTGCATTTTATGCCAGGGGATAAGGCTTATGCGTAGGATATTCATATAAAATTGAGGTTGTCATGAAAATTACACGTCCGATTCCACCCACTCATGGGGCAGCAAAACGAAGCGTAAGAGGGAGTACCATGGCTTATGCGTTCATGCGCTCGCCGACCGTGGTGTATGCATATGAAGTAGGTGATGCAGTCGAAGCTTTTTGTGACCACGAAAAAAGCAATGAGCGGGTGCGCGGCTGGCTTAAGGGCATTGTTGTGCAAGTGGACAATAACAAGATGGTTGCCGTCCAATTTAGGTCGAATGTATTTTTGACCGATGGTTGGATGGTTCCGGACCGAATTCTATGGTATCCCACCAATTCGGACCAGATCCGCCCTGCAGGTACTGGCAAAAAAACTCCGGTTGTCAAGAAAGATGTTCCCGATTATTAAACATTGAAGCCAACTATGACATATGACACAAGGCAGATCAGGCAGGATTTTCCGATACTTGAGCGTGAAGTGCGCCCAGGTGTAAAGTTAGTTTATTTGGATTCAACAGCCACGGCTCAGAAACCCAATTTTGTTATTTCAGCCATGGATAATTTTTATCGAAATAACAATGCCAACATTCACCGTGGAGTACATGTCCTGGCGGAAGAATCAACTGCGCTTTACGAACAGGCGCGCGAGTCGATTTCCAAGTTTATCAATGCGCCATCGCCACGTCAGGTAATTTATACGAGAAACACTACAGAATCAATTAATCTGGTTGCTTATAGTTGGGCCAGAGTATATTTAAAAGCTAATGACCTGGTGATCCTGACCGAAATGGAACATCACAGCAATCTTGTTCCATGGCATATGCTTGCCAGTGAACGTGGCATTCGTCTCGAATTCATTCCTGTCACACCGGACGGGATGTTGGACCTTGATGAATACAATAAATTATTGGCTCAAAATCCAAAGCTGGTTTCTTTTACCCATATGTCGAATGTCTTGGGTACGATTAACCCTGCAGCTGAGATGATCAGAATGGCACATTCGGTAGGGGCTGTGACGTTATTGGATGGCGCCCAGTCCGTTCCTCATTTTAAAGTGGATGTTCAAGCGTTGGATGTAGATTTTATGGCTTTTTCAGCCCATAAAATGGTAGGTCCCACTGGCATTGGCGTCCTTTATGGTAAAGCTGCTTTACTTACATCTATGCCTCCATTCCTTGGTGGTGGCGATATGATCAAAGAGGTAAAACTGAGATCATTTCGAGCCAACGACTTGCCGTACAAATTTGAGGCTGGTACACCTGCAATCGCAGAAGCAGTTGGATTTGGGGCAGCGGCAGAGTATTTATCTGGAATTGGGATGGATGCGATTGCGCATCACGAGCACATGATTACGGAATATGCGCTGGAGCGCTTGGAAGAAATTCCGGGTCTGAAACTATTTGGTCCAATTGCGGATAAAAAGGGTGGCGTGGCTGCTTTTACAATGGATGGTGTACATCCACATGACGTTGCTCAAATCTTGGACAGTATTGGAGTGGCAGTACGTGCGGGCCATCATTGTGCTCAGCCTTTGCACGAGAAATTTAATTTACAAGCGACTTCACGGGCCAGTTTTTATCTTTACACCACAAAAGAAGAAGTTGACATGTTGGTGAAAGGTATCTATAAAGTTAAAGAATATTTCGGATAGGTTGATTGGAGAAAAAAATTGGACGACTTATATCGTGAAATTATTATTGAGCATTATAAGAATCCTTCTTATCGCGGCCATCTAGACCCAAATGATATAAGTTTTGCCGACAATAATCCGCTTTGCGGTGATCACATTGAGGTTAATTTGTGCGTCGATGAATTGGGGATTGTTTCTGATGCCCGTTTCAATGGTCATGGCTGCGCGATCTCACAAGCGTCGGCCGATTTATTGATTGAGTCAGTAATTGGTAAATCATTAGAAGAGATCAAACACTTAAATAAACAACACGTTCTTGATTTGCTGGGGATCGAACTCGGACCTGTACGCTTGAAATGTGCTTTGCTTTCCCTCAAAGTGCTCAAGGCTGGTGTGTATGGCCTTGGTTCTGCGAGCGACGATCTGCTGGAATGAACTCTGTAAAAACGGCGCGTTTATTTATTGCGCTTGAACTGTTGCTTTTGTTGTCTTTGGTTTTTGCAGTTCTAATTCCATTCAGCCCCCTAAGCCAGAGTCTGCCCAGCCGTGATTCAGGAGTTTTTCTTTATACTGGTTGGCGTGTTTTGCATGGCGATATACCCTATCTTCAAATTTGGGACCATAAACCACCAGTTATTTATTACCTGGACGCATTGGGTCTTTGGTTAAGTCCAGATTCGCTTTGGGGGGTATGGATTTTAGAAGTTGTATCGCTCTGGTTGGCTACATTAGCTGGTTACAGCCTGTTTAAAAAATTATTTGGATTATTTCCAGCGATAATTTCTACTTGTCTCTGGTTATTTTCCGCTTTTTATTTACTTGCTGGCGGAAACTTGACTACAGAGTATGCCATTATTTTTCAATTCAGCTTATTAATGATTTTCTTTAAGGCGGAAAGCCAATCTCGTTACGGTTGGTATGGCGTAATTATTGGCGCAATTTCTGCCTTTCTTTTTTTTACACGGCAAAATGCTATTGCCATCCCAGTCGCGGTTGGGATATATGTATTGGCGGCCCGCAGTTATCAGCGAGAATTTCGGCGGTTTGTAGACGATATTTCGCAAATTCTGGCTGGTGGATTGATTGTTTCATTTGTTATCATTGGTTATTTCGGGATTAAAGGCGCACTGCCGGCTTTTTGGGAAACGGCTTTTGTTTATAACTTTTCGTATGCAGATGAACGCGATACGGTTGACAGGTTTAATGCGCTTGCCCAAGGGTTGAACCAGCTTCAGAACGTTGGTCTGGCGCAAGCTGCTTTTTTGGGTTGGGGAGGGGCGTTGGGGCTCTTGATCTTTAAAAAAGAGCGAATAAAGCCAGAGTCTCGTCAATTTCTGGCTATGGCGCTGATCGCATTGCCCATCGAACTTTTGATGGTCAGTATCGGAGGCCGTCCACGCATCCCATACTTTCTGACTTTGTTACCGGTTTTCTCTGTTTTTGCTGGATTCGGACTCTGGTTGGTATTTGATTCTTTATTAAGAGATATTCCGAATTATGCTGGGGCGTTATTTACTATTTTATTAGTTTTATCGCTTGGGTCTATCTTTTTTGCTGATTATTCAGAATTGGCGCAAAGCTTTATGAAATTATCCAGCGAAGCGGAAATAGTCAGGTATATTCGGGATAATTCGGCTCCAGATGATTTTGTTTTGATGTGGGGAGCCGAAACCTCTTATAATTTTGAGGCGCGTCGTGTCAGCCCTACCCGTTTTGTTTACCAAACGCCGTTATATAATGGAAAAAATGAGGACAAGGTCACTGAGTTTTTACGTGATATATTAAAAAATAAACCACGTTTGATTGTGCTCAAATCGGATGATAAGTTTTCAGATTTCCGTTTCGGGTATCGGGATGATCAGATTGGGGCATTGATGGATCAAATCAAGGGGAGTTATGAAGATATTAAAAAAGTGGATGGTTGGCAGGTTTTGACTTATTCGGGTCAATAAAAATGCGGAGCAGTATGTTTAATTATTCAGAGCTGGATGAAACAGAAGCAGAATTTTATGAAATCGGCAGCGCCGATTTGCCAAGTGGCGAGCGTCTGTATGTTGAAATTGATGGCAAGCCTATCGTTATCTTTAATATCGCTGGTCACTTTTTTGCTATTGATGATTTTTGCACACACGATGATGGCCCTCTTGGCGATGGTTTATTGGACGGCTATCACATAGTTTGTCCACGCCACGGAGCCGAGTTTGATGTGCGCAACGGGAAGGCGATGCTTATGCCTGCTGTTGTCGATATTCCATCCTACCCATTGAAAGTGATTGGCGAAATCATATATATAGGTCTCCCAAAAAAATAGATGGTGGTAATAAAAAGCGATCGACGGATATTTCCCGCGATCGCTTTTTGATATTCGAGAGCAGTATTTGCTGGGAGAATAATTATTCCGTGCAAAACGCAAGATCGACCTCAGCGAGTACTTCAGGGCTGATTTTGGACTTTTCATTCATTCTATGTAATTCTAAGCAAACTTGTTTTTTGTCGATAGGTTCTTGCTTGAAAAATTTCGCCAAATTACCCAGTTTTCGTGTGTTTCCAGTGTATGCATATGCCTGAAGGAATGGCATCCATTCGATTGCATCGTTTGGGTGAAATTCCATCTGAATTGCTTCATCTCCCAGTATTACAGCCTGAGCCCAATCACCCTTTTGTAGGGCGAGTTCTGCTTTTTGATAGTAATAGCACCAATTATGCTTCGGTTCCTTTCCGAAGATGTTTTCGGCTGGCTTCGGAGCTTGAGCATCAAGGAGTACCCGTTCAATCTTTGAAAAGGGGGCTACAAGAGATATTGAGTAAGGATCTGATGTGCTTATGCGAGGCTGGTTCGCATCTATAACGTGGACACACGATTCTTCAGTTGGCTGGCTGATAACCAACAGGTTTGCATAATTTACTTCACTCTCGTGAGTTCGGTACCGAAAAGTAAAGGATTTTTCAGGGTTCGCGATGATATCCTTGCTGGTTGAGTCGCCTTGTTCCAAGGCTGAAAGTTGATAAATGGCAGGAATCTGATTGGTGTTTTTTGGAAAATATAAGAAATTCGCTGGACCGCCGACCGTGTCTACGTCCTGGCCATAATCCACGGAAGGATAATTAACAAAAAGGGTTGTTCCAGCCTGGATCCCTGGTGCTCGCCAGACAACTTGCTGCCAAAAATTTGAAATTATCGTTTCTTCTTGAGTGATCTTCAACGAGATTGTGTAATGGGTTAAAACCGATAAAAGCACAAGGGTTGACATAAAAGCAAGCCTAATTCGGTAGGATTTTATTGAAAAAACCAATCCGCCAATTATCGCTGCGCTGGCCAATGATGCCGGTAGTGCATAGTGAGAATAATTTCCAAGGGTCGCATAACGATTTGCCATGATAACGGGTAACACGCCAACGATCACGCCAGCCAACCCAATAACAATGGCTTCGACCTGGGAAATATCCGATACTATTTCGGCGTTTTTCTGTGGGTTGGCCTGATTTGAATGAGAAAGATATTCTGCAAAAACAAGCGCCATTACTGCAAGAAAGGCGATGAGAACACCGATCGTAATATCTGACACACGGTAGTTAAATAAGCCTTGGGCAGTTGGCATGACCCAGGCAAGAACAGCAACATTTACTGTACTTTGGAAAAGGCGAACAAGCCATAATAGCCCAGTATGCAAAGGTGATTCGAACAGGGAACTGAGCTGCAAATTTATATCAGTGGTTGGACGTTGATTGTGAAATATGAATAGGCGCCAAAATAGAAATCCCAAGGGAATTGATGCAGCTACCGCCCAAGCTTTTAGACTATTTAAGGATTTCTTGAAAAATGAAGCTCCTGGGGTATTATGGCTTACCAGAAGAAAAACACAAAGGATTCTGAAGAACTCCATTCCGATGGAGAAATCTACAAAGGCAATATAAGCCCAACCCGTCACAATTGAAACCGTCCAGGTTAATGTTTTTGGAATTAGCCTGGTTGTTCGAATAGCTTTTAACGTGAGTGCGATTGATAATGCTTCTAAAAAGGAGCTAATAATTCTTGGCTGGTTTTCAAATCCTTCTAACCAACGGGAATATCCTGGAAAAAGCATGAAGAGGATCGCCATGAATAATGCGGCTTGTTTTTGGTTAGGCCATAAAAGTTTAAATAGGTATAAGGCAGCAAACCCTCCCAGGACCCTCCAGGCAAAAGAGCTGATGTGGTAAGGGAGAGGCTGAACATCAAAAGCATTGTAGATTAATTCAAAAAGTGGTCCCCTGGCGGGTCTGTCAATGCTAAACATTTCTTGGAATACACCTGGTCCACCGATCATCCGATCCAAGGTGTAGTACCAATCATCTCTGTAAATGGATGCTTTGTTAAGATTGGGCAAGTAAGCACAACCAGCAATAACCAATATAAGGATTATTTCGATCAATCCTTGATACTTTGACTTGGTTTGAGAAATCATAAATCCACTCACTTTCGTCTTGAAGAATAATTAATTTCTAATGAGCCTGAGTGTGTAGGCCGTTATTTATTGCACAATGAGACCAAAGTGCTTAATAAGTTTTGGACCAAAGATAATTGTAGCAGTCTTTCAAAAATTAATAGGGTTACAAAATATAGATGCCACCTATATCGGTGGCATCTATATGAAATTCAAAAAGAAATTTATTGTGGGGGACTGAATTCTGCAACGATTCGTAAAATGTCAAATCCTTCGGCGTAGGGGACTTCAGCTAACGCTCCGTGTCTTACCATTGTGGCGCGTAATAAAGAGGGATCAAAGTAATACTTATCAAGATAAGTCTTGTATTCTGCCAGTGCAGCTAATTTTGCATCGACATCTGCCTGGCAAACTTCTACGAGAAAATGAGGGAAGAAGCCATAGCTGGATCGAACTACGTCAAATCCCAGCACTGTCGTGCCTCTGTATGCGCGCAGGGCCTCTTCGGTGACTACATTGTGATCCTGATGGATATCGGATTTTGTATGAACGAATACCATATCGGGCTTAAATTCTTTGCGCAGCTTGAGTAAATATTCCAAGACTTCCTGGCGCATATCCGGGAATTTGCGGGTCTCAAACTTTTCTATGATTATTTGATTATCCGATACGCCCAATTTGGCGAAGCTGGCCAAATGTTCTTCGACAATATTTTTCAAATTCGGATTCTTTTGATTGTCAGATAGTGTCACACACAACACTTCGCTGTGACGGGCAATATGGTGAAGGAAAGCACCACAGCCTAATTCAATATCATCTGGATGAGCGCCAACAAAAAGAATTCGTTTTCCAAAAAATATCATTAAACACCTTTATTTTTAAGTAATATTTACGATGCCCGGAAAAAATGGATGGTCATTCGAGATCAAGGCCGAGACCCCAAAGTCAATGCTAGCTTGGCTTTATGTTTTACCTGGTTATTTTGTTGCCAAAATGCCACCAACCACTTTCGTCATTACAAGTTTTCCGTCGCGTTCAAACCATTTCTGGGCCACTTTTTCAATTTTTTCGATCATCAAATTATATTCTTCTTTGCCGGTAAACATACTTTTCCACAATTTTCGATCTTCGCTCAGCGAAGCTTGAACATAATCCATAAAGGGGGTAACTTCAGGGAATGTAAGTGGATTTTCAAATGTAATGAGTTCTGTTTTGGAAAAAATGCTCCCGATTGTGTTGAAAATCTCGCTCTTAAACCTGCTCGAACCAGGCATCGGTGGAATGGTCTGGTTGGTTGCTTCCTTGATAATGTCGTAAAACATTTGTTTATTTTCTGGCAGGGGACCTGTTACGAACAGGCGACCGCCTGGTTTGATGACGCGATGTGCCTGACTGAATGTGAAGTTTAAATCTGTTGCGTAATAGATTGCGAATGCGCTGGAGACGAAATCGAAGGTGTTGTCGGTAAATTCAAATTGTTTATTAAAATCCAGGAATTGGAAATTAATATTTTTATCGCCTCGTTCAGCCTGTTTTGCGTGGGCTTTTGCGAGTAATTCGTCTGAGAAATCACCGCCTGTAATATCTGCAAGACCTTTAGTATAATCACTGTAAAGAAAGCACTGCTTACCTGCACCGCAACCTACGTCTAAAATTTTATATCCCGGTTGGGGATTGAGAACTTCGATATTCCACTTGTCAATATCTAGAAGGCCATATTTTTCGTGGATATCGATGCGCTTAAGCAAATCTTTGCTGGTTTCCTGGTAGTTAATTTGCATATTGTCTCCTTATTTGTTAGCACTGGGCTAAGACTGGCAAGTCATCGTAAAGATTATACCAAACCCGCTTCAAAATTCAGCTGTTGAATTTTGATTTTATCAGTCATTATCTGGAGTAGCAAATGGCATCTAAATCCACCATTCCATCTGTTAAAGGAACTCGCGAATTTTATCCTGAGGAGATGGCTCAGCGCAACTATATTTATTCAAACGTCCGCCAAGCTGCACAAATGTTTGGCTATCAAGAATGGGATGCGCCATTTTTGGAGACCATTGATCTTTATGCTGCCAAGTCTGGTGAAGAATTGGTCAAAGAGCAGGCTTTTGTTTTTCCAGACCGCAGCGGAGATATGATTACTTTGCGCCCCGAACTAACCCCGAGTCTGGCACGAATGATTGCCCAAAAACAAGGGGAACTGACATTCCCTGTGCGCTGGTGGTCTTATGGACCGTTCTGGCGATACGAACGGCCTCAGCGCGGGCGATCTCGAGAATTTTTCCAGTGGAATGTTGATATGTTGGGTGTCAACTCTCCAGAAGCGGATGCAGAGCTGATTGCCATCGCTGCTACTTTTTTGAAGCTTAGCGGTTTGACCCCACAGACAGCAACGATTTTTGTTAATAATCGGCGTCTCATGGATTCTCAATTTAATATCTTGGGGATTCCATCTGAGAAACGGATGGAAGTTTCCAACGCTGTTGACCGGCGTGGAAAGATGGAAGCTGAAAAATGGGATAGTTTTGTCTTGGAGATAGGTCTTAGTCAGAATCAGTTAATCGGTTTGAAAAATATCCTGGCAAATTATGGTCTTTGGCAAGAATCGGATGAACTTGTTCGTTTATTTACGGCCTTGGATGCACTTGGTGTAAAAGAGTACGTCAAATTTGACCCCAATATCATGCGCGGATTGTTGTACTATACGGGAACCGTATTTGAGGCTTTCGATGTCTCTGGGAGTGTCCGTAGGGCGATCCTGGGTGGGGGACGGTATGATAACTTGTTGCGAGACGTTGGCGGAGATCCACTTTCTGGCGTTGGCTTTGCCATGGGAGATGTGGTAATCGGTATAATTTTACAGGAAAAGGGCTTAATTCCTACTTTTACACCCACGCCTGCACCTGTGCTAGTTACGATTTTCGATGCATCTTTATGGATGACTTCGTATTCTCTCGCTTCAGAATTGCGGGAAACAGGGTTGCGGGTAACAGTCTATCCGGAACCGGCCAAACTACCCAAACAGTTCAAATATGGAGATCGTATGGGGATGCAAGTTGTCGTTGTAATTGGACCGGATGAGGCTGCTTCTGGAAAAGTTACTGTAAAAGATTTGAAGAACGGAGTTCAGGAGACAGTATTGCGTTCTGAAGTTGGGAATTCGATCCGGAAAATCCTTGAAATTGGCTGATGCTGTGATACAATTTTGCGGCAATTAAATATGGCGGGAGTAGCTCAATGGCAGAGCGTCGCCCTGTGGAGGCGAATGTTGCGGGTTCGAAACCCGTCTCCCGCCCTGATAAAGCGCCCTTTAGCGAGGGCGTTTTATTTTTAATCTAAAACAATGATGAAGATTGTATGTTGTCACCCAATTGTCTGTTTTTAATTTTATGTTGTAAAATGAATAAGGAAATGTAGTCAGGTTACTGAGTTTATGAATCGATACATTGTTTCTAGCCTTATTCTTGTATTATTTTATAATTTGATCGCCTGTTCGGCGGACCAGAGTGGGTTGGCTACGGCTGTCTTGATCAGGAAAACCCCGGTACCGGTTTCGTCCGGCGAAACTTCACCTGAAGAAATTTTGGCTGCCCAGGCAGGTTTTTTGACGGAAGTGCCCGAAAATGTCAATTTGCAACCAGCCAACTTGAAAATTGTCTATGAAAAGACGGGTAATTTGTGGATTTCAAACCAGAATGGTATTTCACAACTTACTTTGGGTGGAAATGATTCTCGTCCCCAATTTTCAAAAGATGGCAATTTGGTAGCTTTTCAGCGAGGGAAAGAGCTTTGGGTAGCAAATTTATCTGCCGGAAAGGAACGAAAATTATTTGGGGAATTGGGATTAACGCCTCTTCAATTTGAGTTTTCTGATAAGAATAACAATATTGTTTTTACTTCGGGGACTATGGATGGAACACCACGATTTGACTTAAACATTGTCGATGCTGAAAATGGAGATTCTCGGAACTTACTGCCTGCTGGTTCGGGCGGGACGTTTACACATGATCTAACTTGGGAAACACTAACTCTTGTTCAGCCAGGGATGATATCGTCTTATGTGTTTGATGGCAGTGTGAAGCAGGAGATTTATAAATTTCAACCTGTTCTGAACGTCGATCCGGGTTATTTGCCCCAAATTGTTTGGTTGGAAAATGGCTATGGTTTTAATGCAGTTGTTCCTGCAGCCAGTGGGCTAGCTGCCCGTTTTATTTTCCTGGGTAAGACTGGTGGTATGACTGCCAAAATTGCAGAATTTGTTCCAATTTCATTGGAAACCAGTGGTTATAATATCTCTCCGGATGGTTCGAAAATTGTTTATCTGAAAAACTTGGGTGACAATTTCGAAATGCATGTCGTTGATGCCAGCACAGCAGATCAAACATACTTTTCGATGCCTCGCGGTAATTTAGGGATACTGGGTTGGTCTCCAGATTCGAAAAATATTATATATTGGCTTGAAGATCCCCGACATTTATGGATAACGTCTGGAAAAAATAATGCTCCGCTGGTTGATGTGGGTTCGGCTGAAAATGTTATGTGGTTAAGCAATAACTCTTTTCTTTTTTCGAACGAATCTGAATTACGTTTATTAAATCTAGGCCATCCAAGCAAATTGATTCTCACTGATATTACTGGTAATTATGATGCAATCTCACAACCGTAGTAGAAGAATCGTTGTTTCCATAGGCTTGGTTAGATTTTGTAAAAGATAATAATTTCTAACAGAGAAATTTTCCAACAGGGGATCTTGTTTATAAAAAGCAGGTACGCTTCATGACTAATTGGATTTGATGGGAAGCCCGCTTGAATACCCAGAATTTATTCTTCTGGGGCATGATTTCGGCTTCTTTAATTCCGGCTCCAGGGCTGATGGCCGATCCCGATATTCATCCCTTTTCACTTTAATGCCAGGCTGTTCTGCCAATGCGCCTGTATGTGCAAAATCTCTTGGTCGAAACTAAACCGTTTCGAGCGGCTGTGAATATAATTTTGGGTTTATCAATATTTTCGTATCAAAATATTGGGTTACATCCTGTTTTGTTCCCCGGCTTCTTTCCTTGGTAGCGTGGATTTTAGTAATAATGACAATAGGTCCTGTCGGATTAATATTCTTAAGGGTTTTTGTTGTAAAATAGGCTGATGACTAGTCCAGTGAAAATCCTTTTTTTAGCGTCTGAGGCGGATCCATACGTTAAGGTGGGTGGTTTGGGTGACGTTGGCGGTTCTTTGCCAAGCGCATTGCTCGACTTGAATACCAACCTGGATGTACGCCTTGTGATACCTTTTCATTCAGCCATTCGGATGGAGAATTTTGATATTCGGCGTGAATTAGTTTTTACAATTCCGCGGGCAGGTGGTGAAGTTCCGGTTCAGGTTTTCAGCACGGAATTACGCGGACTACCAGTTTACTTTATCTCTGGCGAGCCATTCAGTCACGCTACCAAGGTGTATGATACTGATGCGAAGGTTGATGGGGAAAAATTTATCTTTTTTTCCATGGCAGCGCTTGAGCTGGCAAAAAAACTGGATTGGCGTCCTGATATCGTTCATGCCAATGATTGGCATACGGCGAGTGCTTTATACGGGGTGCGTTTGATGCAAACCGATCCATTTTGGGCTGGAGTAAAAACTATATTTACGGTCCATAACCTGTGTTATATGGGAGCCGGATCTGATGCGGCATTAAGTGCTTATGGATTGCCAGCTATTGATGCCCCGGAATTACCCTGGTGGGGGCAGCAGACTCCGTTGCCATTAGGGTTGTGGTCCGCTGACGAGATTGTAGCAGTGTCCCCATCTTATGCAGAAGAGATACAATCTCCTGAATATGGTTGTGGGCTTGAATCATTCTTGCAATCCCGGCATGAACATGTGACTGGTATCGTAAACGGTATCGATACATTATCATGGGATCCGCGCAGCGATGATGTTTTGATTAATTCGTTTTCATCAGATCAACTTGGAGCACGTGCGGAAAACAAAAAATTTCTGCAAACACAATTTGGCCTTCAAGTAAACGCAACAATGCCACTTCTGGCAATGGTAACTCGGATGGATCAGCAAAAGGGAGTTGACATTGCTATTGCTGCATTGCGTATTATTTCGAAATTGGGTTGGCAGGCAATCTTATTAGGGTCTGGAAATCCCGAAATCGAATCGATGGCGCGACGGTTGGAGAGTGATTTTCCAAATCGAGTGTGTGCTGTGATTCGGTACGATGGTAAATTGTCTCGCCAAATTTATGGTGGTGCGGACATGTTACTGATGCCGTCTCGTTACGAACCATGTGGTTTGGCACAAATGATTGCAATGCGATATGGGGCTGTTCCGGTGGCCAGGGCAACTGGTGGTTTGCGCGATACGATAGCAGAAGGTTATTCCGGCTTTTTGTTTACAGATGCGTCGCCAAGCGTGATGGCTGGTGCCCTACGCCGCGCCATCGCAACCTTTAAAAAGCCTGGGGTCTGGGAAAAAATTCAACGCGCAGGCATGCGAGGCGATTATTCCTGGCAGGTTTCTGCCCGTCAATATGCCGATTTGTATTTCTTATTATTAACGAGGTGAGTATGGCTTTTGAGCGTAGCTCGGGCATTATTCTGCATCCAACCAGTTTACCTGGTCCATATGGAATTGGAGATCTAGGCCCTCAAGCCTACCTTTTCATCGATTTTTTGGTTGCATCGAATTGTAAATTATGGCAGATTCTTCCGCTTGGCCCGACTGGTTACGGGGATTCTCCTTACCAATGTTTCTCAGCTTTTGCGGGGAACCCATACCTGGTGAGCCCGGATTTATTGATTAAAGAGCAACTTCTGACAATTGACGATCTTGCAGAAATGCCTTCCTGGGATCCTTCCCGCGTAGATTTTGGAGGCCTTTTTCATTGGAAGCCAGGACTTCTGGATAAGGCTTACGACCATTTTCGATCCATGCCGTTGGGTGCTATCCACGAAGAATTCGAAACGTTTTGTTTTCAAAACGCTTTTTGGCTAGATGATTTTGCCCTGTTTATGGGACTTAAAGATGCTAATGGTGGGATATCCTGGAATGAGTGGCCTAAAGAACAACGACAGCGGCAGGCAGCTGCCCTGGATAAAGCCCGGCAAGACTATTCCGAATCGATTGTTCGGCAAAAATTTCGCCAATTTTTGTTTTTTCGGCAATGGAATGATTTGCGGAATTATGTTCACACGCAGGGCATCCAGATTATTGGCGACATCCCAATTTTTGTAGCCATGGACTCTGCTGATGCCTGGTCCAATCCGGATTTATTCTTTCTGGACGATGCCGGAATGCCAACAGTTGTTGCCGGAGTGCCGCCAGATTATTTTTCGCTAACTGGCCAACTTTGGGGAAATCCGTTATATGATTGGGCCAAGCACGAAGAAACCGGGTATAAATGGTGGATCGAACGTATCCATGCGACGCTCAGCCTGGTTGATATTGTTCGAATTGATCACTTCCGAGGTTTTGCAGGTTATTGGGAAATTCCGGGTGATGCGCTGACGGCCGAACTTGGGCGATGGATGCCTGGCCCGGGTGCAAAACTGTTCCACGCTATTCGGGAAACCCTGGGAGACCTTCCTATTATCGCAGAAGACTTGGGAGAGATAACCCCTGATGTTGTAGAACTACGTGATTTGTTTAATTTGCCAGGGATGAAAATTTTGCAATTTGCATTTTCTGGTCCCGATAATCCCTTCCTGCCACATAAGTACGTTTCTAATTGCGTGGTATATACCGGTACACACGATAATGATACATCATTGGGCTGGTATAGGACTGCACTGCCAGAAGAGAGAGATTTTTACCATCGCTATATCAGTCCGGAAAATAATGATGTCCCAGGTGATATGTTGAAAGCAATTTGGGGTTCTGTGGCTATTTTTGCTGTTGCGCCGTTACAAGATTTTCTGCGTCTGGGTACTGATGCGCGAATGAATTTCCCGGGCAAGGTGGGCGGATTTTGGTCATGGCGAATAAATGAAGAGGCTTTTAGTCAGAGCCTCAATAAGTATATCCGTGAGTTGAACTGGGTCTTCCAGCGTTGAAATCCGAGAAAGGAGAATACTATGGCTAACAAAGAACAAAAAAATAAAGATAAAGATAAGAAGAAGAAAAAGAAAAAAGAAGTAACAAAGTAGTTTGTCTCATCTCGTTTCCACCGAAGGCACCAGTATCGAAAGGATACTGGTGCCTTCGATTTTGCGTCAAAGTATGTGAATATTATTCGTTAACAATAACTTCATCTGCGGCGATTCCACCTTGCTTGATGGATGCAATGTATATCCCAGCCAAAATAAAAACTGCCCCGAAAATTTTAAAAAAAGTAGGTGATTCTTTGAGGATGATGTATGCGAGGAAAGTTGAACCGATCGGTTCTCCCAGCAAGGTAACTGAAACTAAAGAAGCTGGGAGATATTTTAATGCCCAATTGAAGGTCGAATGGCCGAGTAATTGGGGAATAAGAGCCAATAACAGGAACCAGGCGTAGGTTGTTGGTGAGTAATCGAATAGAAGTTCACCAGAAAAAAGTAGGATGATTAACAAAACCAGGGCTGCCATTCCATATACAACAAATATATAAGGCACCAGAGACATCCTGGCACGCAGGCGGCGACCGATGATTATGTATCCTGCTGCCATCAATGCCCCGCAAAGGGCTAAAAAATCGCCGAAAAAGGCCGTACCGTGGATAAAGGTAGAAATTGGCGGGCAGACCAGATTAACCTGCCAGACGCATGTATCAGATAGCCCAACAATACATCCACCAACCAGGGCCAATAGCATGCCTATCATGACAGGTTTGCCGCTTGGTTCGTGTAGGATTATCGGCGATAATAATGCGACCCATAATGGTGTGGTTGTTACCAAGACAACAGAGCTGGCGACGCTTGTGTATTCGAGTGAAGAAATCCAGGTGGCGAAGTGCAGTGCAAGAAAAAAACCTGAAAGCAAGCCAAGTAGTCTTTCGCGGCGCGTGAGAGCGAGAATCTCCGTTCGGTAACGCGAGAGTGCTAATGGGGCGAGAATAATGATAGCGAAAGTTAGCCGGTAAGCCGCAATAACAAGTGATGGAGCTTCCTTATTTGCGAATCGGATAAAAATGGAGGAAGTGGAGACCGCAATAATCCCACCCAAAATTGCCAGTGTCACGAATAGTCTTGATGGCTGCTCAGACATCATTCTCCTATGGTGATACATCATCACCCTTTTTGTTACCTGAAATCGTCCGAATTGTGAATTGACCCTGCCTGTCGCCCGGGCTAAAATAAGAAAACTTACAAATAGTAAGGTACCTAATAAATCTAGTCAACCCCGTATCTCAAAGGAGACACTTATGGCTTTTACACTCGCACCACTTCCGTATGGTTATGACGCACTGGAACCGTTCGTCGATGCACAGACCATGACGATCCACCACGATAAACACCATGCAGCTTATGTAACAAATTTAAATGCAGCCCTGGACAAACATCCTGAGCTGGGCAGCTGGACATTGAACGATTTGGTTCAAAAGCTGAACGAAGTCCCTGAAGATATCCGAACTGCTGTTCGTAATCATGGTGGTGGGCATTATAACCATGATATGTTTTGGCAAATTATGGCTCCAAATGCTGGTGGAGAACCCAAGGGTGCACTTGCCAGTGCGATCACTGCTGATTTCGGTTCTTTTGTCAACTTCAAAGCCGAGTTTGAAAAAGCTGCAATGGGTCGCTTTGGTTCCGGTTGGGCATGGTTGGTCGTCAAAGGTGACAAGTTAGCTGTTGTCTCTACCGCAAACCAGGACAATCCTTTGACTGATGGTTTAACACCTCTTGCAGGTCTGGATGTTTGGGAACATGCTTATTATCTTAAGTATCAGAATCGCCGCGCAGAATATGTTTCTGCCTGGTGGAATATAATAAATTGGGAAGATGTCGCCAGACGTTTTGGAAAATAATTTCCAGTAACTTTTATCAAACAGTGACGACTAATAAATTGTCGTCACTGTTTTTATATCCTCAATCCGAATCATGGAAAACTATTTCTATAAGGAGTGTTGTCATGTCACATATTATCACCAGTTTGTGTCTGCGCGATGGCGGTTGCGTGGAAGTGTGCCCGGTGGAGTGTATTAGTCCTGGTAATCCAGTTGATAAACAACCGACTTATTTTATAGATCCGGGTTCATGTATCGATTGTGGCGCTTGCGTTCCTGAATGTCCATACAATGCAATTTTTCCTGAGGATGAAGTTCCTTTGGCCTATCGGGCCAAAGGGGGCGAGTTCATTAATCAAACCGGACTTACTGGTCAATACAATGGCGTTAACCATAAGGGCAAGGCTGTTACGCTGATAACTGTCCGGCAGCTTGTTAAGGGTGATGTTGTTGATCTAACCCCGAGTATTCAGTTAAACTATGATTATGCAAAATAGTTAATTGGGTTTGGATCCTGGACCAGATAGGCATTAAAGTTTCGATATCAATAGTTAATGAGAATACAAGATGGGTAAGCGGGATTTAGCCCACGTCTTGGTTGTTTTGACTGTTATTGGTGGCCAAGTTGTTTTGGCTAGAATGGGTTTTTGAATTTATTTTTCAAAATTGGCGGAAAATGTTTTTCATTTGCTTGACACTATATTGTAACCCCGCTATAATCCATCCGCTTAAACAACTAACAAACCAGTCATCTGGATGCAATCGTAAAAGGAGTAATGAATGCCACCACAACCAAAGCGTAAACACTCAAAGGGTCGCCGGGATCGTCGAAGGGCGCATGATGCACTTCAACCGATTAATTTGACGACCTGTCCTAACTGCGGACAGATGCGATTACCACATGTGGTTTGCCCAAAGTGCGGGCACTACAAGGGTCGTGAAGTAATCGTCATTGAAAAAGAAAAGAAGTCCTAAAAAAACACAAACGCGCCGTGACCAACACGGCGCGTTTGTGTTTAAGTTGGTGATATGTGCAACACGACCGTGAAGTTGAATTGATAAAATAAGAAATATTAAGGAGTGTGGACGATGGTAGAAGTAAAGAACACCGCTTTCTTGTTCCCGGGACAAGGCTCACAAGTTGTGGGTATGGGTAAGGGATTGTACGACACCTTTTCAATTGCCAGGGATGTATTTTCGGAAGCAGATTCGGTGCTTGGAATACCGTTTTCAAAGATTATGTGGGACGGTCCTGATTTGGAATTAAATGACACATTTAATACCCAGCCTGCTTTATTTATTCATTCTTTCGCAGCATACAAGGTATTTCAATCGCTTTCGCAGGATACGCACCCGTTATTATTGGCTGGACATTCCCTGGGGCAATTATCTGCCATTGCTGCGGCAGGGGGAATTTCTTTTGCTGATGGGCTACGACTCGTCCGGAAGCGAGGCGAGCTCATGAAGCGTGCCGGCGAAATTAATCCGGGGGGAATGGCTGCCATTCTTGGAGTCGATATTCCGACATTGGACAAAGTTTGTGTGGAAGCAAGTTCGGTGACCGAAATCGTGCAGGTGGCTAATGATAACTGCCCAGGTCAGGTTGTTATTTCTGGGCAAAAATCAGCTCTGGAGCGTGCGCTAGTAGGGGCAAAATCTGCTGGAGCAAAGCGTGCATTGCCATTGGCTGTAAGCATCGCAGCTCACTCCCCTTTGATGGATTTAATACAGGCGGAATGGGACGACGCTATCCGGTCAGCTATATTTTCTGATATTGTTATTCCAATCGTTGGTAATGTTTCCGCTGGGCCGATTTATACTGCGGATGGTTTGCGAGGAGATGTATCAGCCCAGATGCAATCGCGTGTTCGTTGGACCGAGTCGGTCAGATGGATGGCATCTCAGGGTGTGACGACCTTTGTTGAATTTGGGCCTGGTGCTGTCCTGGGTGGACTTGTAAAGAGGATCGTTGAAGGCCCAATAATTATTTCCATTGGTTCTCCCGCCGATTTTGAAGTAAAAAAATAGATTCTATAGCATTGATTTTCTAATGAGAAGCTCGGTTTTTTTCGCCATGATTTTATATTTTGGTTACATTTTCGCTGGAAAAATCGTGACACTACGTGACTGCGAAACGGAGATGCCATAGTATAATTTAATTATGATTGCATTACCTGACAACTCGTTTGTCAGCGCCCTTTGGCGGTGGGTGTACTATACCTGGTCAGCAGATTTCTGCTGACCTTTTGATTTAATCTGCGATCGCATAATTTCCGAGTTGGGAATTAGATTAAGGAGAATTCATGAAACTAAGTAAACTTGCAACCGAAATAGCAGAATCTCCGACGCTGGCATTGAATGAGGAAGCTCGTTTATTGCGAGAGCGCGGCGAAGCCGTAATCCATCTGGGAATTGGAGAGCCCAAAAACAAAACCCCGCTTGCTGCAATCCTGACTTCAGCGGCGAAATTGACCAGTGGCGAAGTGAAATATACCCCTGCTGATGGGGTGCCATCGCTCAAGAAGGCAGTCATTCATTATACAGAGGAAAATTATAATCGTTTGGTTGCTCCAGAGAATGTGATCATTACAAATGGAGCGAAACAGTCAATTTTTAATATATTCTTTTCCATTATTAACCCACAAGATGAAGTAATAGTGCTTGCACCGTATTGGGTTTCCTATCCGGAAATTATAAAAATGTGTTATGGCAAACCTGTTATTGTAACTCCGGGTGATGGAACCTTTATTCCTTCCTTCGCGGAGATTGAAAGAGCAACAACCAGTTATACCAGAGCGATTATTATCAATAATCCGAATAATCCATCTGGCGCTGTCTATCCCCCAGAGCTAATCGAAAAAATTACTGCCTTTTGTGAACAGAAAGGTATATTTATGATTTGTGATGATATCTATCACAAACTTGTATTTGATCGAAAGGTTGCTTATCCTGCTTATGACTTTACCAAGAGGGATGTTGAAAGTTCACGAGTCATTGTCGTAAATGGAGTGGCCAAAGTCTATGGTATGACCGGTTTTCGGGTTGGCTGGGTGATAGCCCCCAGGGAACTCGTCCGGGTAATGACGAATGTCACCGCACAAATTACATCCGGGGTTTCCCCGGTAAGTCAAGCTGCAGCAGAAGGGGCTTTGAATGGTCTACAGTCCGTAGTGGAAGCACTCAGGCTACAAGTTGAAAATAATCGGGCAGTCCTGTTGCAGGAAATAAAATCATTCAATGGTGTTCGTTTGATCAAACCAGATGGCACTTTTTATGCTTTGCCGGATTTTCGAGCTTTCAATAGTAATTCTGTCGAACTCTCAAGGTTTTTGCTAAAAAAAGCCCTGGTTGTAACGGTCCCAGGGCGGGAATTTGGCATGGAAGGTCACATACGTCTCTCGATTTCTGGTACGGTTAAAGATGTAACTGAAGGGATAGCTCGAATTAAATGGGCACTTGATCCGACATCATCTAATGAAATCTATATTGGTGATAAGAAAATGATTCGGGATTGGTTGTAGGAGGTAGAAAATGATAAATTTTTTGAATATTAAAACCCCAGGAGAAAGTATTGCCCAAGTTCGTAAAGCAGAATATAACCTGAGCAATCATGGTGTTGGGAATTTGCGGCTGGCTTATTGGAACTTACCAAGTGAAGTATTACACGAGGAGGCTGTTTTTCGGGGTGAGGGTGTTACTGCAGTGGGCGGACCATTTTTAACAAACACAGGAAAGCACACCGCGAGATCTGCCAATGATAAATTTGTGGTACGCGAAACGGATTCTGAAGGTAATGTTTGGTGGGGTGTTTACAATAGACCATTCGAATCTGGAAAATTTGATGCACTCTATGCTCGGATGCTGGGATTTTTGCAAGGTCGAGATGTATTTGTCCAAGATGTATATGCTGGGGCTGATCAAAATTATCGCTTGCCAGTGCGTATCGTGACCGAATTAGCCTGGCACAGTATGTTTGTGCGTAATATGTTTATTCTTCCACGATCGTTGGATGAGTACAAACGGTTTGTACCCGAATTTACGATTTTGGCTGCGCCATCATTTAAAGGCATGCCTGCCCTGGATAATACTGCCAGTGAGACCTTCATTTGCATTTCGTTCGAGAAAAAATTGGCTATTATTGGGAATACTGCTTATGCGGGCGAAATCAAGAAGTCTGTGTTTACTATACTAAATTATCTGCTTCCGCTAAAAGGCATATTACCAATGCACTGTTCGGCAAACGTTAGTCCGAACGATTCAAACGATGTGGCTTTGTTTTTTGGTCTTTCTGGTACAGGGAAAACTACTTTATCGGCTGACCCAACGCGCCGATTGATTGGTGATGATGAGCATGGTTGGAGTGATGAAGGTGTTTTTAATTTTGAGGGCGGTTGTTACGCCAAGGTAATTGGGCTATCGGCTACGGCAGAACCAGAAATCTATGCCACAACCCAGAAATATGGAACAATTCTGGAGAATGTTGCTTTTGACCCGGTGTCGCGCTTTATCGATTTGAACGACGATTCAATCACCGAAAATACGCGCGCTTCGTATCCATTGGAATTTATCGAGAATGCTGTTCCGGAAAAAAGAGCAGGGCATCCGAAAAACATAATATTGCTGACTTGTGACGCAAGTGGCGTTTTCCCCCCTATAGCCAGACTTACATCAAATCAAGCAATTTATCAGTTTATTTCAGGATACACATCAAAGATCGCTGGAACTGAGGTCGGTCTTGGTAAAGAACCTGAAATTACTTTTTCGGCTTGTTTTGGCGGGCCCTTTATGGTGCATCATCCTTATAAATATGCTGAGTTATTCAAAAACAAACTTGAACGTTACGGAGTAACTTGCTGGTTGGTGAACACTGGTTGGGTAGGTGGACCTTACGGAGTAGGTAAGCGGATAAGTATACGACATACACGTAATTTACTAAACGCAGCTCTCTCGGGTAATTTGTCTGATGTTGATTACTACACCGATCCGGTCTTTGGGTTTAAAGTTCCAAAACATTGTCCAGATGTTCCTGACGATGTTCTCGAACCCTGGACATCCTGGCCAAGTCGAGACGAATATGATCGCCGTTATTTGGATTTGGCTATGCGTTTTACGCAGAATTTCGCGAAATTTTCTGATGGTGTTCCTCCTGGTTTAATCCTGGCTGGACCGAAAACAAAATAGAAGTAACTGAAAACTTGAAAGGCCTTTCGTGGAACTCGAAAGGCCTTTTTCATCGCTTATTCATCTTGGTCAGATATAGTAAGAAAACTAAAAATTTGGATAAAGGACTAAATGAAAACAATAAAAATACCCCACTTCAGCTCGATGGCTGTGTTCACAATTATTCTTGCAGCATCATTATTGACGGCATGTGCCAGTTCTCCAGCAGGCCAACCTGTATCGCAATCGAGCAGTAAGAATTTAACGCCCGTTTCGCCGACAGCGGTTTCGTCATCCTCGCTGGTCTCAGCCACTAAAAATCCCAGTAGCGTGGTCGCTTCCGGTTCAAACCCATCATTAGGAGTAAGCTTTACCGCTTCTATAATGCCAATTATGCAAGTATCGTGTGTTTCTTGCCATGGCGGTCAAAAGACATCAAAAGGATTAGATCTAAAAACGTATTCAAGTTTGATGCTTGGTTCTCAGAACGGGTCAATGATCGTACCTGGCGATGCCACGAAAAGCAAATTGATCGAATCGGTTCAATCGGGGAAAATGCCCAAACGTGGCGCCAAGTTGACACCGGCTCAAATTCAATTATTGGTGGATTGGGTAAATGCCGGAGCGCAAAATAACTAAAAGCGCATAGACACTGTTTTTTGAACTTTCTGTAACAAGCGTTTGGGCTGCCAATTAGCCACAAGGTCAATCATGCCACAAGTCCAGTATCATGTACCAGATGCCTTGTTTGCATTCATATTTTCTTAACTAAAAAATTTACTTGCATGCGCCGATACGGTCGGATGTAAGTAAATTTTTTTGGTATCAGGTCATGGAACTACCAACAACCTGGACGAGTCCAGGTTGTTGGTAGTTAGTATTTGGATAGTAGACTTGTGGGGGAACCAACTTGTTTTTTTGGTTGTCTTACTGCAAGCTACTTATTTACTCTTGCTGGCTCTACACCATATTTAGAGCTCGGTAAAGTTTGAAAATTTTGACCGAACCGTTGAATTCTATAATTGTTTATAGAGTTCTATTTTTTTTGTGATTATATTCAGGCTATCAGTCCAGAATTTTTTGTCGTGAATGTCAATGCCGAAGCGCTGAGCCAGATCGGCTGCTGAGGCTTCGCCCGTGCCAGATAACAGGTTTATATAATCAGGGACGAATTCTGCACCACGTTGTTGATAAATTGCGTATAGTCCTGTAGAAAACAAAAGACCAAATGCATAAGGGAAGTTGTAAAAGGAGAGCCCTGAGTAATAGTAATGGGGTTTCCACGTCCACATATATTTCATCAGATAACGTTCATCCAAGCCTTCGCCATACGTAGCTTTTTGGGCCTTTTCCATGATTTCGCACAAGTCATTGGCACTTAACTCAGATTCCGCACGGCGGTTGAAGACCTCTGTTTCGAAGAGGTAGCGTGCATAGATGTCAACGATTACTTGTGCGTCTCCAATCAGGCGGGTTTCCAGGATAGCTAGTTGCTCATCGGGATCATTAGTTTGATTAATTGCCGCTTCCATGATTATGGTTTCACACATTATCGAAGCTGTTTCGGCCAAGGTCATGGGAGTATCTTTTTGAAATTCTGTTTTTCCAGCCCTGTAAGCGCACTCATTGTGAAAGGCGTGACCTAATTCATGCGCGATTGTACTGACCTGGTCGAGTGTGCCGTCGAAATTACATAAGATTCTGCTTTCTTCTACGCCGGGTACAGGCATACAAAAAGCTCCACCACGTTTGCCATCGCGTTGTTCAGCATCAATCCACTGGTTTTCGAAGGCGCGCTTGGCGAAGGCTGCTAGATCTGGGGAAAACTCGTTGAAATTTCTAAGAATTAAATCGCGGGCATCATTCCAAGTATATGATAATTTGGATTGTACGGTTGGGGCAAAAATATCCCACCAGGCTAATTTTTCTTTTCCAAGCCGTTTTGCCTTAGCCTGAAAATAACTTTGAAAGGCCGGGAATGAATCGTGCATCGCAGACAGCATCGCATCCAGGGTAGTGCGGTCGATGCGAGCCATATCTAGGGCCGGCTGGAGTGCATCTTCGCGGCCTCGGCGCTTGTTGATGGTGATGGCTGCGCCTTTTACACCGTTCATGGCTGCCGTAAGTGGTTCTTCGATTGTTTTCCATGCGACCATTTCGGCTTTGTAAGCTCGCTCGCGAACGTTTTCGTTGGGATGTGTATGTAGGTTGATGAGTGCAGGCATTGAAAGCTTTTGTTCTTTGCCGTCCAATTCAAATTGCACTGATAATTGCGATGTAACCGTACCTTGTAGTTTGCCCCAAGCTCCAGCACCGCTCAGACTTAACTCGGCAGCGAGTGCTTCTTCGTCGCCTTTCATCAAATATTTGGATTGCTCTGCTGTTTCGCGCAGTGCGAAAGCATGAATTTTGGTAGTTTCATTTTCAGGAATAATTAATTCCAAGATTGGTGTAAGTGTTCCCACCCATGCTTGAAACTGAGTTCCTAAGATTTGAATACGAACCCCCAATAGATCAAATTCAGACATTTTTTTCATCGCAATTTCATCGCGAGAATTGGTAGTGACAAAGGATTGGATGTATGCTCGGGTGGTTCCTGCGTTTTCATACAGGCTATTAAAATGTTCAATGGCAGTTCCAACGAATTGGGCCAATTCTAGGGACGGCTTCTTGTTCTCAGACGTAGTTACATTATTGATAAAAAATAATTCGAGGGTATCAATCTGGTCTTTGATTGAGGAAATTGCTTGATCAAATTCTTTAGATTCGAGAGAAGGGTAAACATTGCTGAGGTCCCAGTGTGGGATGGTATTTGTGGACATCATATGCTCCTCGAAAAATAATCCAGGTGGTGTTTACTTCTGTTACATATGGATAGCATTTTGATGGTTATATGTATAAAAAATTACAGCGCCCAGGCTAAAAGTTGGCCAATGACGGCAATGATAATTCCCAAATGTAGAGCCAAATTTATGCGAGAGATAAATAAACCTGGTAAAAAACTGACTAAAAATAAATTTAGAAGTATAAAACCTACTCCAAGAATGGGTAAAAGGCCTTTTCGAGTGGCGAGATAATTTGACGCCAAGTCAAGGTGTTTTGAGAACCATTTGCTCATTCCGATACTTCCTCAGAATCAATTGGGGGATGGTTTGATTGCCATTCATTGAACTGGGCTGCCAGCCGTCCTGGAATTCGTCCATTAATGATGACACCACCGCGGGTATGTTCAATTCGTTCGATTTGCCCGGCTTCATGGAATACGGAGATTAATTGTCCTTGTTGATACGGTAAAAACACTTTTATTGGGGTGAAGGTTTCGTAGAGTTCTTCTTTGACCAATTGAATCAAATCTGGTATTCCCGCTCCAGTAATTGCGGAAATTGCAATTGATTGTGGATATTGCTTTAGAACCAATTGGGCCGCAGATGGATCCTTGAGCCGGTCGATTTTGTTGAGGGCAGTTATGACTGGAACATGTTCCGCCCCAATCTTTTTTAATGTTGCCAGAACTGATTCATGCTGGGCCAGAGCGTTTGGATGGGAAATATCAACCACGTGTAATAGCAATTCAGCTTCGGTAATTTCTTCCAGCGTTGCGTGGAAAGCTTCGATGAGAGATGTTGGTAATTTTTGGATGAAACCAACAGTATCGGAAAATAACCCATTGTATCCGCCAGGCAGTTCAACCCGGCGGGTAGTTGGATCGAGAGTTGCGAATAATTGATTGGCAGTATAAACATCTGAATTCGCGAGCCGGTTAAGTAGGGTGGATTTTCCGGCATTTGTGTAGCCGACAAGTGCAACCGTGGGGATTTTTGAGCGCTTGCGCTGGGCTCGGTAGCGCTGGCGATGTTCACTGACTTTAATCAGTTCAAGTTTTAGATGCGCAATTTTGGTGCGGATCTGGCGGCGATCAACCTCCAGCTGCGTTTCACCCGGGCCACGTAATCCAACGCCGCCCACTCCACCTGAGCGACCTCCTCCACCTCCACCTTGCCGGGCCAAGTGTGTCCATTGGCGGGTGAGCCGGGGGAGGTAATATTGGTATTGAGCTAATTCAACCTGCAGGATCCCTTCGGCGGTGTGTGCATGTTGAGCAAATATATCCAAGATCAGGCTGGTGCGGTCCATGACGCGAACGTTTGGGGCGAGAAGTTCTTCAAGTTCGCGTTGGTGGCGTGGGTTGAGTTCATTATCGAATACTACTATGGTTGCGAGGGTCTCTTCGCAAAGACTTTTTAATTCTTCTACTTTGCCAGACCCGATATATGTTTGTGGGTGCGGCCGATCCATTTTCTGGGTGAGTTCGCCAACTATATCCAGTCCGGCAGTATCAGCCAATAGAGCAAGCTCAGTAAGTGAGTCTTCCAGTGAGAGGATGTTTTTCTCGTTATGAATTTCCGCGCCGACGAGAAAGGTTCGTTCGCGGGGAGCTACTGTAGGTTCTGGGATTCTTTTTGGCATTAGTTTATATTTTTCTATCTATAATGGGATTTTTAATCAACTTGTTTTTATCATACCACAATCAGACAGTTCGTTTTCTTCGTACTTTTATATTGTCGGGATATTCTAGCGACAAAATTGAGTGCAGGTGGCACTGTACTATTGTCCTCATAGATGAGATTCGGAATGAATTAGCCCGTTATTCTTTGCGCGTAGCCATAATTAATGCAAGTTCAATGAGAAAATATGAAGAAAACCTATGGAGTCCCACAGTTGCTTGCTTGAAGGCATGATCCATAATCCCGGATCCAAGCAAGCAAGGTTTCTCCAATAATTTGGAGACTGGCAGCTGAAATTTTGTCTGTAGTGTCGTAGGTGGTATGCCAATAGGGATAGTCAAGGTCGATAATATCAACTGCGCGGAATCCTTTTTCAATAAATGGCACATGGTCATCAAGGACTCGATATTTGTATTCTGGGATAAAAGTGGATCCGTAACCGAGATTTTTAGCCGATTTCCAAATCTGTTGGGTAAACTCAGAATCCGAATTTTTTTCCATGAAAATATTTAAGTCTGAATCTCCGATCATATCCAAGATCACGATAACTTCTGGCTGAATGGTCATTTGAGATGCAAAAGCTTTGGAGCCAAGAATCCATTCCCAGCCAGGAATGTGGCCATTATCTTCGATATCGATAAAGAGCATGGCAGTTGTTGCACTATCTCCCGGAAGGGTACGTGCTAATTCCAGTAAAACGGCGACACCAGAAGCGCCATCATTGGCGCCCGGTACAGCCGAAAGACGGTTGGCTTCAACTGGGTCGTTATCCGCAAATATGCGACTGTCATAATGAGCCCCAAGCAGAATAGCTGGAGGTAGTGAGCTGCGCGTAGCCAGTATGTTGTAGGCAATATGACTATTACTATCTTGTTTGAGAACAGTTCCTGTCCAGCCTGCTTTTTTCAACTCGTCTTGAATATACCCAATTGCTTTAGTGTGAGCCATAGAATCGGGTATACGAGGTCCCAAGCCTACGATTGTACCTACATCTATTAATGCGCGTTCTCCATTGAAATTCATTGTTTTGGACTTTTGAAATTGCGATGAGATAAACCAGCCAGAGATGCTAAAAAGCCCCAGCAAGCCAAGGATTAGAATAGCGAAAATGGGCCTGTTAATTTTCATTATTTTCAAGGAAGATCTGCAAAATTTTTTGAGCCCTGGCTGAATAAAGTTCGGCTCGATTGCGTTTATTGTTTTTTAGAGGAATGTTTTCCAGCGGGGGCAAAATGCCGAAATTGGCTTTCATGGGTTGGAAATTTTTCATTTCTGCGTGTGTGATGTATTGGCAAAGGGCGCCAACCATTGTCTCGCTTGGTAATTCCATTAAGGGTTTTCCTTGTATAAAGCGGGCAATGTTGCGCCCGGCAAGCAGACCAGATGCAATGTTGCCCATATAGCCTTCAACTCCAGTGATTTGACCCGCAAAAAACAAATTATCTCGTTGGTTGGATTGCATCGTAGGTCGCAACAATTTTGGTGATGCAATAAAGGTATTGCGATGCATTTGGCCATGTCGGACAAAGTCAGCATTTGCCAGTCCAGGGATCGTGCGAAATACTCGACGTTGTTCTGGGAAGGTAAGGTTTGTTTGGAAGCCAACCATGTTGTAAAGACTTCCCGCGAGATTGTCCTGACGAAGTTGGACGACAGCATAGGGTTGCCTTGGTACCCGGGGATCGACAAGACCGATGGGCCGAAGCGGCCCAAAGGCAAGGGATTTTTCGCCCCTTTCTGCAATGATTTCCACGGGGAGGCAGCCCTCGAAAAATTGATCTGATCCTGCGGTAACGCCTTGTTCAATTACAAGTTCAAATTCATGGAGTTTGATGCGTTCGGCAGTGCGTAAAGCCTCGACAAATACTTTGTAATCGTTTTTTTCGTGGAAAGGGCAGTTGATATAATCTCCATCTACTTCTTCGCCGTCATTCCATCGCGATGCGCGATAGGCAATATTCATGTCGATCGAATCGACAGCAATGATCGGTGAGATTGCATCGAAAAAGTAGAGGTGCTCCTGTCCACTAAACCTAGCAATAGATTCGGATAAATTTGAGGAGGTTAATGGGCCAGAAGCTATTACAACAGGACCATCAGGGATTTGGGACATTTCTTGCCTGATCACTTCAATATTGGGGTGAGCTTCAATTCGCTCGGTAACTTTAGCCGAAAATAAGGAACGATCAACAGCCAGTGCTGCTCCAGCGGGTAAGGCAGTCTGCTCGGCAACCTCGAGCAAGAGTGAACCCATCTGACGAAGCTCAGCCTTGAGTAGACCGGATGCACGATCTGGGAGATTGGAACCGAGCGAATTAGAGCACACAAGCTCTGCTAGTTGATTTGTTTGATGAGCGCCGGTGGAAATTGATGGTCTCATCTCGTACAAGGTAACTTTGATTCCATGTTGAGCTATCTGCCATGCCGCTTCCGATCCGGCGAGCCCACCGCCGACAACTATTATATTTTCCATAATGTACTGACCTGACTGATTTAGATAAGATTTCGATGATTCATTCATCTGATTTATTTTACCATCCTAAAAGATTGGAAAAGCTGCGCGTATATAAAAGGGTAATGTATAATTATTGTATGAATCTAAGAATTGATAAAAATACCCGATTACAAGAAGCCTGTTTTTTGACTGAGGTTCGTTGGGCTGCTTTTGTTTATCATGAGATGGATGCATGGCAAGTAAAAAATACCTGTCGTTTTCCAAAATCCCAGATCGTTTTGTTGAAGCGATTTTTACAAGGGGAAATATTTAGGAAATGGATAGGCGGGACCCCACTAACAAAACGTCACAAATCCCTGGTCCTTCCTGATCAGGTCGAGATTGGATGTTCCCGTTTGTATTTATTTCCGGTTACGTCAATGAAGTTTATGTTGGTTGGAGTCGATGACAAATTGGATTCAAAGAGTCAGCGGATCTGGAAATTGGCAGCAAACTTAAACGAGACAGACTTTTTATTATCGGCTGATAGTGAAGTTGTTTTATTAAAGAATAGAATTTTAGAGTATCAGCTAAATCAACAGGAGCTTCAGGCTCGGATTAATGCTCAAAGTGAAGCCGAAGCGGGTTTAATCCAAACAGCAAAGTTGGCGGCGGTTGGAGAAATGGCGGCTGGGGTTGCGCATGAATTGAATAATCCATTAACTTCTATCGTTGGCTTCACTGAACTTGCCTTGGACGAATTGGCCGTAGATTCGCCCGTGAGAAGTGACTTAGAGCTTGTTCTTCAGGAAGCTCGTCGGGCAAGAGGGGTTGTACGTAGTTTGCTAGATTTTGCCCGTCAGTCTGAAACCATCCGTGTGAAGGCGGATATTAATGAGATCGTAAATGATGTTTTGGTGCTGACACGCCATTATATGCTGACAAACAATATACGTTTAGATACTCATCTTGACGAGAACCTGGCATGGGTTTTTGTCGATCGTAATCAAATCAAGCAAGTTGTAATTAACCTGGTTAATAATGCACTGTATGCCATGCCGAGCGGTGGGCGACTGTTGATTGAGACAAAGGAACAGACACGCTTGGGCCGGCCATGGATTACTTTATCGATCGTTGACAGCGGGGTGGGAATTCCAGCCGAGAACCTTAATCGAATTTTTGAACCGTTTTTCACGACAAGAGGTGACCAAGGGGGTACGGGGCTGGGTTTGTCGGTGACATTCGGTATAGTGACTGATCATGGTGGGATGATAGAAGTTGAGAGTGAGCTACAAGTTGGATCAAGCTTCATGGTTTCGTTGCCTCTGGATCAGACAGAATGAGACAGCCTAGAATATTAGTAGTTGATGATGAACCGGGTATCACATTGCTTTGCGATCGTTTGCTAACAAAGGCGGGCTATCCTGTTCTTTCGCTTACAGAACCAAAATTGGCCCTGGATGCCATGCGTAAGGACCGATTTGAGCTTTTATTAGTCGATATTCGTATGCCTGATATTAGCGGATTTGATCTCATGCAGCAGGCTCGAGAAATCCAACCGGACATGGCAATATTGGCAATGACTGGTTTCGGCAGTGTGGAAACCGCGATCCAGGCTCTCCGACGAGGCGTTGATGGGTTGATTCTTAAGCCTTTTGAAAAAGGGGAGCTTATTCAAGCGGTTGAGCAAGCGCTTGCTGATAGCCAAAAAAAACAGGACGCAGCTCGCGTGCAAGCTTTGCGGCCGTTATTTAGTCTGACAGAGACACTACTTTCTGAAACACGTCCAGAGTATCTGCTTGAACTGATTCTTGGGGCTGTATCAGGACAATTGGCTTCAACAAATGTTGGTTTTTATCAAGTCGATGAAAAAGAGCAGCAAGTGAGTTTATTAGCCGGCCGAGGAAAAATGTTGATAGGTGGGCCGGTTGATGTTGCTGGTGATGCGGTGGCCAGGGCAGCTGCCCTTGAGACTCCGGTTTGGGGTTTAACAAATGAGTTAGTAGAGCTTGGATTAAGCTCGCTGATGTGTGTGCCTACTTCTCTAACGAATATCAGGTCTGTAATTTTGGTAGCTCGCGATGATGGCGAACCGTGGTTCCGGGAGGCGGATCTAGAAATGTTTATAATCCTGGCTCGCCAGGCTTCTATTGCTATGGAAAATGCCCGGCTGTATGAGGAACTGCGTGCTTATGTTCGCAAGATACAAGATTCTCAACAGGCCCTGGTTCAGGCTGAAAAATTGGCAGTTGCTGGACGATTAACGGCTTCGATTGCACACGAAATTAATAATCCGCTTCAAGGGGTCCGTAATTGTTTTCATCTGGCAACTCGCGAAGATGTTCCGGCTGAAATGCGGAAAAAATATTTGGATATGACACAGCAAGAGCTTGAACGATTGATGACAACTGTACAGCGAATGCTTGATTTTTACCGCCCCAGTGCAGAGTTCAAGCCTGTTCAGGTGCTGGATTTATTGGAACATGTGCTAAATTTGCTGGGACAGCAGCTTCGTGACCGAAACATTCGTGTAACCACCTCGTGGCCAGCTCGACTACCAAGCATAAAAGCTATAAGCAATCAAATTGAACAAGTATTTATAAATTTAATTTTGAATGCTCATGATGCCATGCTAGAAGGCGGTGAGTTATGGATCAGCATTTCACAAAAAAGAAAAATGCTTGAAATTAACTTTCAGGATACTGGTAAAGGAATTCCATCGGATTTACAGGCCAATATTTTTGAACCTTTCGTCAGCACAAAAGGTACATCTGGGTTAGGGTTATCAGTCAGTTATGATATTGTTGCTGCACATGGCGGGCGTTTGGATTTGTTAAAAGATTCAAAGCCAGGTGCTTGTTTTCGTGTTTTACTGCCCATAAATCAAATAAGGGAGATTACAACGTGAAAAATAATATCCTGGTTGTTGATGATGAACCAATTGCACGGCAATCATTAAGCGATATTTTGCGCCTTGAAGGCTATAACGTAACTGCTATTGCAAATGGTGAATTAGCTGTTGAACACGTAAGAAGGTATGCTGTTGAACTAATATTGTTGGATTTAAAAATGCCAGGCATGAATGGTCTGGATGTTGTCCAGGTAGTTAATCAAATTTCCCCGGATACCGAAATTATCTTGCTAACCGCCTACGGGTCAATGGAATCGGCGGTAGAAGCATTGCGCCAGCGGGTACACGATTATCTATTAAAACCGGCATCCCCTTTGCAGATACTGGAGAGTGTAAAAAGAGGATTGGAGCGCCGCAACGTTCGGTTAAGCGAAAGTGCAGAGGCTACGGGCGGTCCAGAAGTGTATAGAATGATCGACGGATTCGAGATTGATTTAATGAGGCGAACAGTTTCTTATGGTGATTTGGAAGAATCCTTAACTCCAGCAGAAGGACATTTGCTAAAAGTTTTCCTGGAAAACTCGGGCAAAGTATTTTCCCATCGCGAACTAGTTCTGCTTGTGCAAGGGTATGATGTATCTCAGCGAGAAGCCCAAGAAATTCTGCGACCACTTGTAAGTCGATTGCGGCACAAACTTGCTACTTTTCCACAGCTTTATCGACGGGTTGTAAGTGTTCGTGGAACAGGTTACATTTTCGAGGGAGATTAGTACTGATTTTTGTAAAGGTGTAAACCCATGAATTTGAACGAAGTTAGGTTTGGTTTTACGATTCCACCAGATATGAACGTGTGATAGGGATTGTTTCTTCTGTTTCCTAGGTTTGCAGAATATGTTTATTGTGGATGCTGGATCAAAGGAAGAGTAAAGAAGAAATCGCTACCTTTTCCAAGTTCACTATTGACACCAATTTGCCCTCCATGAAGATCTATCAAACGTTGACAAATGGATAAGCCCAATCCGGTACCATTCGTTTTTCGTTTGGACGTTGTACCAACTTGCGAAAAGGCCAAAAATAATTTTGACTGGTCATCTTCTGAAATTCCAGAACCTGTATCGATTACACTTACGAGAATAACCTGACGCTGATGCTGGTCTACGTGAACGTTCGCGGTGACGGTAATCGACCCTTCATCTGTAAATTTTGCTGCATTCGATATCAAATTTAATAAAACTTGACGCAAGCGCATCGGATCCGCGCGCACTTCTGGCAAATCTGGATTTGCACGTGATAGAAGAGTGATGGGCTTGTCTTTTATGAGCCCATTTGCGGTCGACAGTACACTTTTGATTGTGTCAGCAATATTGAGATCTTCAAGCGATAATTCCATTTTCCCAGCCTCGATTTTTGACAGGTCGAGGATATCATTGATCAAGCCCAGGAGGTGCTGACCTGAATTATAAATTGCGAATAAATCCTGGCGTTGCTGGTCAGAAATAGGTCCATCTATTCCTTTCAGGATTACCCGGGAAAATCCAATAATAGAGTTTAGGGGTGTTCGCAATTCATGGGACATATTTGCGAGAAATTGACTCTTAACCCGATCTGTCTCCTGCATATCTACGACAGCTTTTTGTGCAGTATGGTAAGAAGTGGCATGATCAAACGCCATGGCAATCTGATCTGCTATCGTTTCCAGGGTGGCAATACTATCGGGGTGAAATGCATCAATATTGGTTGTTTGAATTTCCAGTGCGCCTAGTATGCGATCGCCTATCTTAAGGGGTATTCCGGCGGTAACATTGAATACAGAATGTGTAGAATTTGATAAATTGGAATTGGCTGGGTCATTGGCTGAATTACTGATAATACAGGTTCTTCCGCTTTCTATGGCAATACCAATAATTGACTTTGATCCAATGAGTACCGTTTGTTCTCTAGGGATAATCGTATCGCTAGATTCATCAGTTCTTTTACGCAGCGTAGCTACTTTTTTTGTATCGTCAACGCTGTAAATAGACACACTGGAATACGCGAAGCGGGTTTTGATCAATTCTACAGTACGCATTAAAAGGGAATCTACTTCTAAAGTAGAAATTAGAATATGGTTAATTGCATTTGCTGCTGCCATATTTTCTTCCTGGCGGCGTAATTTAGCCTCACTTTCTTTTAATTCTATTTCTACTTTTTTTCGTTCCGTGATGTCTGTGATCGTTGCCCGAATTAATGCGTGATCACCATCTACTTGTGAAAAATGAATTTCGCAAAGAATGCTTTGATCTGAGGCATTTATTATTTGCCATTCGAAAATCTGGGCATCGTTGTTTACTGCCGCACTAATTTTTTCTGCCAGAGATTCGGACGATAGTCTTTGGTCAGGTTGTACTTCGGGACTCAAATCGAGTGGAGTGGTTTTAGTTAATAGTTTGGCGGAGAAGCCGAATAATTTGCATGCATTTTTATTCGGCGCGCAAAATAGCCCGGTAGTCAAATTAATAAGGATAATTGCTGTTGGAGAGTGTTCAATCAAGTCCCGGTAGTTATCTTCATTAATTTTTATTTGGTTCAGCAGGCGAACGGTTAAAAAGGCTGCTGAAATTTGCCTAGCGATAGATTCAACCAAGGCGAGATCAGCTTGAGTATAAATCGAGACACCCTTGGACTGAATAGATAAGCAACCAATCGGGTGTTTACCCAAACATATAGGAACAATAAGCATCGATTGGTCCATTGCAAAGATACTTGTACCTGAAAATATTTTATTTTCAGTTGTTAATTCTTTGGGGTCTAAAGTACCATAAAATGGTTTGCCAGAAAGGATTGTTTTGCAAATAATATTGTCCAATGTGCCTAGTGTTGGTTGTATTTGGCATGGATAATCATGATTGACACTGAATGGAAATTCGATCAGCTCTTTATTTTCATCAGCAATTGCTACTATAAAGGATTCGACGGGGAATAGTTGCTTGCATTCTTTATAGGCCGTATTCAACACGTGCTGAACTCCAAGTTGTTCCGACACAGACCTGGAAATATTATTAAGAACTGTCAATTCTCTTGTCCGTTTTTGAGTCTCATCGAGCAATCCGGAATTTTGGATTGCTGAACCAATCTGTGCTGCCAGGGTTGTTAAAACCAATACGTCTGCGACTGAAAAGAAATTCTGTTGATCAGAATGCGTGTTTAAAATACCAATTAAATGGTTGTCCCAATTTATGGGTATCGCTAATTCAGCTTGAACTTTTGAAAGGTGATGATCTGTGTGCCATTGAGTTTCGTTGCGTATGTTATTTGCGACAACCGTCTTTTGCTCGCGAGCAGCTTTCGAGATAATGGAATGGTTATCGTCAATAGCAATAATATCCGAATTATTATCCAGGTGTTCCGAATGTCCCCAACCACAAGCTTTTAGGCATAAAAATTTATTAATGTGATCAAATAGATATATATCAGTGTGGAATAAACCGAAGTATTTTTGGGTGAGACTCACTGCGGTTTCGAGAACGAGTTGAAGGTTACGGGTGGATGAAATTTTCGCTGCAATTTCAATGATATGGGCCAATTGCTCCGCGGTTTTTTGCGCATCTTTCAATAATAGAGTATTTTGGTGAGTGAGCCCGATGGAATTGCGGTTTTCATCTTGCCAGATTTGTTCTCTCGTACTTTCCAGAGAATTTATTTTCCACTCACCCCCCAGTTGGAAAGGTCCTGCCATGGATTCGGGCGATATCGTTGTTTCGTTGCCAGCCACCACGATATTGGATGTCATCTCATGGGTGGACGAAGAATTAGTTTCTGTTTGCTGTGATGTGTTGAGATTAAAAAGTGGCGCAAAGACTACGTTCTGATGAGTTCCATCAGAAGCAGTTTCTGAAATTCCAATCTCTTTTATGTCCGCAAATAGACTATCTAGTCGACTGCGAATCATTTTGCTGCTGGACATAATCCATTAACTCCTGTGCCAAGCCCCTGTATTGTAAGGATCCTCGGCTATTGGGACGATATTTTGTGATCGGAACTCCAATTATCGGGCTTTCTCGAAGCCGGGTATCGATTTCGATTACCGCTTCAAACAGTCCAATCCCAAAGGTTTGATGCAATTGGTCACGAATGGTACGATGAGTCCGATTCCGTTGATCGAGCATAGTGATAAGGATTCGATAAGCTAGACCGGGGTTTGCATCTTTTCGAATTTGACGAATAAGTGTCATCATATCTCGTAATGCGTAAGCGGAAAAATATTCGGCCTGGGTGGGAATAACCAGTAAATTTGCGGAGGTGAGTGCATTAGATGTAATTGCGCCCATGGATGGAGGACAATCCAGGAGAATAAAGTCATAATCAAGTGGTTTGGAGAGAAATGAATTTTTGAGCAAATGTATATAATTTTTACGCGATGGTAAAAGTTGTTCCGCCGAGGATATCCGTGGATTTGACGCGATGATATCAAGGTTAGTGATTGCGGTATTAATAATTGCGTCACTTGCACTCATGTCGTCCAGAAGGATGCTTGCAGAATTGAATCGGACATTACCGATGTCAACGCCATTTGCCAACGTGAGGTTTCCTTGGGGATCCAGGTCAACGAGTAACACTTTCTTGCCCACTTCAACCAAAGCTGCGCCGAGGGAAAAAGTCGTCGTAGTTTTAGCAACCCCACCTTTTTCATTTGATACCACAATTGTATAAGGCATGTTTCCTCTCTTGCTTTACGCTGACGGTTGTGTGGATGCAAGATGTTGCACCAGACCAATCCGGTTATTTCCACACCTGCAACGCGGAAATAATAGTTTCTAATTCCGTAGGTGTACTGTCTGTCTACTGTGTGGATTACTTATAAGGGTTGAAAAATAAAGTGAATATGCCTAGATAGGCTGCCGAAAGAAGCAATACATCAAAAATTATGGGCTAACATCAATCAAATGTTGTTTCCCAGATTGCCTCTCGGTTTATTATCTTGCGAATTTGGATTGGAAAACGGTCGGGGTTAAGTGGTTTTCGGATGAAACCATCAAATCCGGCCAAGCGCGCTTTATTTAGTTGTTCAGGGCTATTTTCTGCGGTTACGGCAACGATGGGAACGTTTTTTAATTTTTCAGAAAGTCGAATTTTTTTCAAGACACCATAACCATCTTCATATGGAAGGCGAATATCCATCAATATTAAATCCAAGCGATCCATATTACTGGCATATTCAACAACTTCATAGCCGGATGTTTTCCATTCACAATGGATTCCTATGAAGCCGAGCAATCTTGCCACCAAAACGAAGTTAGCAACATTATCTTCAACAACGAGTATCGTGGCATCTTTTGGAATAACAGGTTTAGGCTCTTTGAACCCTGGCACAGGTCTGGTTGGGCTGTTCGGATTTGGATTGTCCATTAGATTATCTATATATGAAATAATTTCCGGTATGGTTATTTAATGAAATAAAAAGAAAGCATGTTATTTGTATAACCGTTTGGTTGTTTCTAATTTTAATGGACTGTTGGCCATTCGTCGCATATCAGCCACCTTGCAGTTTTCTGCGCTGGCAACAAAGTAAAAGGTTATCACAGATATTTTCTCAAGAATTGGGCATAGTCCGAAATTGCTTATTCCGGGTTAATGGTTCATGCTTTCTCTTTAGCGCACTGGCAAGAATTAAATCCAGAAATCCGGAATGACCAAGTTGGTCATTGATCAAGATAAAATCTGCTGACCCAGGTTCGCTAGGCGGGTAGAAAATGCCGCAATTCGGGTTAATTTCAAGAAGAAAAATTTCCCCATCAGCATTCATACGAAAATCACAACGAGCATAACCTGAGCCCTGCATGGCAAGGAATTGTCGGCAAGTTAGTTCACGAAGTTGATCATCTATTATTTTCTCTTTGACGGGATAAACCGACATCAGGTCATATTCTTTCCATTTCATGTCATAATGTTTGAAGCTTTCGCCTTCTGGAAAAACGAACTCAACCGGTTGAAAAGTGACGGGGCAATTAACTTCATCAGCATTTTCGGCGACCAAGGTCGTAAATTCACGTCCTTCAATAAATTCTTCGATAAGCGCCCCTCCAAACCTGGAGAAGATTTTTTCTGCCTGTAACCTTAATGAATCATTATCATCAACCCGCGATTCACGCGAAAGCCCGACTGATGCATATCCATTTGGCGGCTTAACAAGTAATGGAAAGTGTAAATCATGGTTAAGGGTAAGCAGATCTTGCTCATGCATTATGAAAAAGCTTCCAGGTATGGGAACATTTGCACTTACGGAAGCTTGTTTCATCTCCTGCCTTGATGGGTCAAAGAACTTTGAGCTAGCTCCTGTAAAAGCGACTCCACATTCTTCGAGATAATTTACTAGACCTATCCCGGATAACTCATCATCTGGAGTGCCATCGCAAAGATTAACGAAAATGTCGACCCCTTTAGCCATAAGGCTATCTATTTCGTCTTTAAAATTTTCCGGGTGTGGAATGAAATGCTCCCATTGGAAGTTCGAAAAATATGAGGATGGATCATAAGGCAAATCATCTGAATCAGGTGGACTTGAAAGCACACAAATATACATTTCTGGTTATTTACTCGCTGTAGTAAGGATATTCCCAAAAGCTAATTTTGGCTTAATATTGTCTGTTATTATACGCTGTGGCGGTATAATTGCGCGAAATTAATGTGGAGTTTCTATGAATTTGCTCAATCAACAATTCGAATTGATTCGTCAATCACCAACAGTTGCCATGGCAGATCGGGTTAATGCGCTCAAGGCTCAAGGATACAAAATTATCGGACTTCAAACGGGGGATCCGGATTTTGCAACTCCAGAAGCTGTGCTTGATATGGCTGCCCAGGTCATGCGGCAGGGTTTGACACATTACGGTCCGAGCCGTGGTTTTCCTGATTTTCGCCGGTCTGCTGCGGAAAAGTTGGAACGCGATAATGGGGTAACCTATGATCCCGAAACAGAGATTATGGCAACTCATGGTGGAATTCACGCTTTTTATACTGCCATGCAGGCACTCATAAACCCGGGTGACGACGTTCTTATTCCGGACCCAACCTGGGCTACGCATGCGAATATGGCCATCATGCTGCGAGGGAATGCTATTCGAGTTCCGGCACCGGCGGAAAATGGTTTTTTGCCTTCCTTTGCAGATTGGGAAAAATCTCTGACCGCTCGAACCCGAATCATTGTTATCAACTACCCGTCAAATCCGACAGGAATATACCCTTCCAGAGATTATATGCAGGCTCTCCAAGATTTTGCTGCTGATCACGATCTTTGGGTGATCAGTGACGAAGTATACGAGAATCTATATTTTGGTGACCACCCGACTTGCGCAGCGGCATTTCCCAGAGCAAGGGAACGCACGGTCCTTGTTCAGAGTTTGTCAAAAACTTATGCGATGACAGGTTGGAGAGTTGGGTATTTAGCAGCACCTGCCGCAGTGATCGAAAATGCGCTTAAGGCCAGCCAGAATTCTATTACCTGCGTAGCCCCTTTTGTGCAGAAGGCCGCGGCATTTGCTTTGAGTGACGCAGGTGTTCAGAAAGCTGCTGCTGAAATGCGAGATGGATATGCTCGGCGGCGTCAATTAGTTTTGACCACATCCAGCGAGTTAATGTCAAAAAAAGTTTTTGTAACTGCCCCTATGGGTGCTTTCTATTTTTTTCTTGATCTGCGCTCTTTAGAGAAGTCTTCGATCGAAATATGCGAAAACATCTTGTCTGAAATGGGGGTTGGCCTGGTTGCTGGAGCAGCTTTTGGACAATTTGGCGAGGGCTTTGTGAGGATGACGATCGCCGCATCTGACAATGATGTATATGCTGGTTTTAGTAAAGTCGTAGAATGGGCAGACCGGCAATGATAGGGAGAATGTAATGATAGTTGCTTTTCAAGGTGAGCCAGGCGCATACAGCGAACAGGCGGTTTTTGGGTATTTTGGGCAGGTGCAAACCTTGCCTTGTGAATCATTTGATGATGTCTTTTCAGCGGTAGGGACAGTTCGTTGTGATAAAGGTCTAATCCCTATTGAAAACTCTCTGGCGGGCAGCATCCACCAAAACTATGATTTATTACTTCGTAATAATTTGCATATTGTCGGGGAGTATTTTTTACGGGTACGCCATTGTTTGATCGCACTACCGGGTGTACAAAAGAAAGATATTCGGCGAGTTATAAGCCACACCCAGGCATTGGGGCAATGCGCAGGATATTTGAAAGGGTTGGGCGTTAAAGTAGAACCAGAATATGATACCGCCGGGAGTGTGAAAATACTTAAGGTCTCGGGAGATCGCCAAACTGCTGCAATTGCTTCTCGAAGAGCAGCAGAGATCTATGAGATGCAAATTCTAGAAGAGGGTATTGAGGATAACTTAGAAAATTACACCAGGTTTTTAGCGATTGCGCCTGATCCCATCGTGCCCGCTTCAAATGCAAAAACATCGATCGTTTTCACTTTGAAAAATCAGCCGGGTGCATTATTCAAGGCGTTAAGCGTGTTTGCTTTACGAGATATTGACTTGACAAAAATAGAATCCAGACCGCTTGCCGGAACACCCTGGAATTATTTATTTTATGTAGATTTTGTAGGTTCTGTAGCCGATGATTCGGTTCAGAGAGCATTAAGTCATTTGGAAGAGTATGCCTTAATGTTTCGAGTGCTCGGTTCTTATCCGCGGGTTGATTTGGTTTAGCAATTGCCTGGTTTTGGGGAATATTTTCCTTGACTTTGCAGAACGTGTGTAGTAATATACACACCCTGAACAAAACGTCGCGGGGTAGAGCAGTGGCAGCTCGTCGGGCTCATAACCCGGAGGTCGCAGGTTCGAGTCCTGTCCCCGCAACAAAGCAAAAACCAGAGTCCGCCGGGCTCTGGTTTTTCGTTAGCCCGGCGCACTGCGATAGACATTTTTCCAAAATTGGAGGAATTTCTTATGAACCGCAGTTCGCCAGGTCTTCTCATTTCCAAATCCTTAGATGGCTTCCTAAAATTCAAAACGGCAGAGGGGTTAAGCCAACGTACAATCTATTCCTGTGAAAGAACACTAACAAAATGGCTTGAACACATCGGCGATCGAAGCGTCGATGATGTTCAAGCC
>CAINXK010000001.1 GCA_903854805.1 uncultured Anaerolineae bacterium | reverse complement strand
TGATTTGGCTGTGGTGTTGCTGCTGAGAGCGTCCGTCAAATCCATTAACGTGTTCGTTCGTTAATAGTTGTTAAAGTTCTGGTAAACTTCAGAACGGAACTGCTGCAGTTGGTTGGTCACACTCCCAATTGTTATGCAGTTCTATTTTTTTTCGCAATGTTTGACTTTGTCAAAAGTCCAATATGGAAGCGATGTTTATTCTGAGGTTGTCAAAATAGATAAGCTCAGTCAGTTAGCCTGTGAGAATATTTATTTTTAGGCTGAGCGCGATTGTCCAATGTTTTTGTTGGACGAGCTGCGCAGGCCTTTTTGGAGCAGCAGGACCAGCCCGCCGATGGCTGAGAGCTTGAAGAGTGAGAACAGTATTTCCAGCAGACCTATGCCCAGTGCTGCGCCGCCTTCGTGCTCGCGGTCTCCGCCCTCCGGGCGATTGGGGCGCTGCCCATCCAGGCCGGTTGGCCCGCTGTTGGTGGTGCTGCTGCCGGCTGCCAGGTAGAAACCCCCGGCGACGAGTGCGGCGACAAGTAGGATAATGATGATTCGAGAGATGATTCGCATAGGTTTTCCTTGTTTGGATGTGATAATTTGGTTTCAGATAGGTTGGATGTTACTTATTTTCATTAATACGAATGGTCTGGGTGGCCAAGCCCTGTGGGGCGGGTTGCTGGTTAGACAGGCTGCGGATAGGGTTGGCGATGAAGCGCTCCAGATTGGCGAGGATCCACTTCCAGTGCAGGGCAATATGTACACCGAGCGTAACCAATGAAAGGTTTGCCGTCAGGCTGTGGATGCCTTTCCAGCTTTGGCTTACAACAAGCTGAATGCCGAAGAGCTGGAGTATGTCCTTTGAGATCAAGATGCCGCTGAAGATGGCTCCGGTCATGGCGATGAAGAAGAGTGCGTCCACCAGGAAGTTCAGGCGTGACTGGTGAAAGAGCTTTTTGATGAATTCGCTGCCGATCTTGATGATCCAGTCCCAGTGAAAAAGCAGGTGGGTGATGATGGCGGCGGCGAAGGAGAGTGACAGCCATTCGTGGATGCTGTTGCCGGTCAGGCGCGGGTTGGAAACGACCAGGAAGGCGGTGAAGATGCCCAGGTCGAGTACGAGATTGGTTTTTGTGGATACTGATTTGGATGGTGACATTGTTGGCCTCTTTTTTTCCCGTTTTGGGGTATTTGTTTGGATTGGTTGTTTCAGGTTACAGGTCATATTCTAATTTTTGAGGCTGTGAAGAAACCAAGAAAAAGCTGTGGGTTTGCTGTGGATTATTTATCAGGGCTGGCACTCGTGAAGCATGGTTCTGAACGTTGACCGCTTGAAAATACCCGCAGCGCCGCACGAATAAAACCTGAATAATGTACAAGAATTTGTGTCATGTGCTGATGGATTCCGTGGATTGTCAGACGCGGAAATCGATGTGCTTTGCGTGCCCTGCAAAAATAATAGCTCCCCTTGCCGCAGGTGCATTATCCATGATTGACGTCAATAAACAGCTTTGCCAGAAGCGCGCGAGCCTGGGTTATTAAATCCGTTAGGGCAAGGCACCTGGGTGTCCTGCCCTAACGCTGCTGCACCAGCGGGATAGCCGGGAAAATTATTCGGAGCGCAATGCTTCCATGGGGTGCAGATTGGCGGCACGGAAGGCCACCTGGCTCAGCTTACTGCGGTCTCTGGCTATCAGCCCGCGCCCGGGCGAGTGTGTAGGTATGTACGCTCAGGTAGTCTTCGGTGGCGTTCAGCAGGTTGGAGCCATTGCCTTCAATCTGGTTGGGGATGCGGCCGGTATGGCGGGCGATGAATGCGTCGTGGGTTACCATGATGATTGTCTGACCTAGATCGCGGTGCAGGTTTTGGAAGAGCTCCATGATCTCTGCGCCGGTCTTACTGTCCAGCGCGCCGGTAGGTTCATCCGCAATCAGGATGGATGGATCGTTGACCAGTGCGCAGGCGATGGCCACACGCTGTTGCTGCCCACCAGAGAGTTCAGCGGGATGATGGTTTTTTCTTTCTTTCAGCCCGACCATTTCCAGGGCATGGTTCGCTTTTTTGCTGCATTCGCGGGCACTCAGGTTGGTATAGCTCAGCGGCAGGAGCACATTTTCGAGCGCGGAAGTGCGCGAGAGTAGGTTAAACTGCTGAAATACAAAGCCGATCTTATGATTGCGAACTTCGGCTAGCTGGGTATCATTCATCTTTTCCACCGGGAGGTCATCCAGTAGATAAGAACCAGAGCTGGGTACATCCAGGCAGCTGACGATCGACATCAGGGTGCTTTTTCCAGAACCTGAAGGGCCCATAATGGCGAGCATTTTACCGTCCTTAATGCTGAGCGAGACACCATCCAGGGCGCGGACTTCGTTTTCACCCATTTTAAAGACCTTGGTAAGATGTTCGATGTTGATCATAACTGTTGCTCCCTGGTGTTTATCCGCGCTGCCCAGGGCAGTTGGCTGGATAAAGTTTTAATTGTGAATAATTTCACATATAATTTCATTCTATGCGAGCCACCTGTGTGTTAGCCAAGAATCAGCTGTGAGCAGGCTGTGAAAGCCGTCAGACCTGGGCCGATTCACAGCTTTTTCACAGGTAAATCCTATATGATTGACTTATAACAAGCTCAAAAAAAGCGAGGCTCCATGCATACTGTCCTGGTGGTGGATGATGATCTGAAACTGCTCAAAATGCTCCAGCGAACCCTGGTATATGAAAACTTAAATGTGCTGACTGCCGCCAATGGCGAGGAAGCCCTGCCCATCATCGATTCTCAAAGGCCGGACCTGTTGATCGTGGATTGGATGATGCCCAGGATGGATGGTGTCACACTCATCCGGCATCTGCGCGCCGATGAGAATAAGACTATGGTACTGATGCTGACCGCCCGGGATGCGATTGAAAACCGGGTTGACGGTTTGGAAAGCGGCGCGGATGATTACCTGGTTAAACCGTTTGCCCCGGCTGAACTGGTGGCGCGGGTGCACGCGCTTTTGCGGCGGATTGAGCCCAAGCCTGAAAGTCAGTTGGTTTCCTATCTGGATCTCAGCCTGGACCCCGGCACACGTGAGGCGCGCCGCGGCGATAGCCTGCTGGCGTTGACACTGACCGAGTTCAACCTGCTGCACCTGCTGCTGCGGCATCCCCGCCAGGTGCTTGAGCGCGCGCAAATTCTGAACCAGGTCTGGGGTTATGATTTTGGCGGCGATGATAACGTGCTTGAGATCTACATCGGTTATCTGCGCAAAAAATTGGAACAAAACGGTGCTGCCCGCCTGATCCACACCGTGCGCGGGGTGGGTTATGTATTGCGCGAGGAATAAGTGATGTCCATTCGTTTACGCTTCACCCTTCTATATAATGCCATCCTGGCGCTGACCCTGGCGGTCTTTGGCCTGGCTCTGTATTTCGTTCAAGCCAGGGCGACGTACGATGCGCTCAAGCAGGATTTGCTGAGAAGCAGCGGAACGTTGGGAGAATCAGTTTTACGATCCATTACCAACCCTGGGTCCGAGCCGCTGCCTTCCGTATCGCCGCCACCCAAGCCTTTTGAAACTTTTTCGCATGACCAGGCTTTTCAAAAATTACCCGAACGTGAGATCGTGCGTATTTTGGATGCAGGCGGAAACCTGATTGCCAGCCCCTTTGGCCGCGCAGATGATATTTTGCCGCTCAGCAGTGCCGGTCTGGCTTCTCTGCAGGCAGAGCGCGATTGGTGGGAGACCGGTCTTTTCCAGGATCAGCCCGTTTTGATTTACAGCCACCCGATCAGCTTGAATGGCAAGGTTTCGTATATCATCCAGGTGGCACGCCCTTTGACTGAACGTATTCGTTCATTGCAGTACCTGGCGGTGACCTTGCTGGCGGCCAGCCTGTTAACGATTTTGATCGCTTTTGGAATTGGTTGGGTTTTTTCGCGCATCATCCTGGACCCCATCCAGCGGATTACCCAGACCGCGCGTACCATCGGCGATGAACGTGATTTCATGCAGCGGGTGGCATACAATGGCCCGCAGGACGAGGTCGGTCAGCTGGCAACCACTTTCAACTCCATGTTGGCACGCCTGCAGGCTGCTTATCAGCAGGTGGAACATTCGCTTGAGTTACAACGTGATTTTGTAGCAGATGTATCGCACGAGTTGCGCACACCTTTGACCACCCTGCGCGGCAACCTGGGGCTGCTTCGGCGTGTTCCGCCCATCCACGCAGATGAGCAAGCAGATATCCTGAGCGATATGACCGACGAAAGCGACCGCATGATTCGTCTGGTCAATGATCTGCTGGTGCTGGCTCGCGCTGATGCCGGGCGCAGCCTGGCGAAGGAAATTTTCCCAATCCAGCCGTTATTGCAAGAAACCTGCCGGCAGGCCCGGCAGCTTGACCCGCAGCGCGAGCTCATCCTGGATGCCGTGGACCTGGCGATTACGGGCGATCGCGATGCTTTCAAGCAGGTGCTGCTGATTGGTGTGGATAATGCGCTCAAACATTCTGGTGGGGCCGTGGTTGTCAGCGCTGTTCAAAAAGGTGTGAATGTGGAAGTGCGAGTGCTGGATCATGGGGCAGGTATCCCAGCCGGCAAGCTTGAACATATTTTTGATCGTTTCTATCGCGGCGAGGATGCCGTTACCATCCCCGGCTTTGGGCTGGGACTGCCGATTGCGAAAGCCCTGGTGACAGCCATGGGCGGCGAGATCAGCATGCTCAGTGAGCCAGGCAGTGGCAGTGTGCTGCTGATGAGTTTCCCGGCTGCGTGGGCGTGAAGTCGGTTCCCCGATTGTTGCTGTACCGATCTCGGAAATTGTTAGATTTACACACGAGCGCTTCGTTTTGGCACTTACCAGCCTGGTTCTGCTGCTTGGGCCATTAAAATTCGCTGGTTTGTCCCGCAAAAAGTTCTTTCAGCACGTGAGTAAATATAGCCAGTTCATGGAACTGGTGTTTAGCCTGAGATTGTCAAAAGAATAACCATATTTTTAGTATCGGAGAAAACCATGACGGACCTGCAAGCCATTATTGCCCAAATGACACTCGCTGAGAAAGCTGCGCTCTGCACGGGTGCGAATGCCTGGGCCACAACCCCGATTGAACGGTTGGGTGTGCCCGCCATGATCGTTTCGGACGGGCCGCATGGCGTCAGACGCGTGTCTGATCTGACCGCTATGACATCTCAAAGCCTGCCCGCCACCTGCTTCCCGACTGCTTCCAGCCTGGCATGCACCTGGGATGTGCCGCTGCTGCGC